>JAQSWS010000134.1 GCA_029266495.1 Rariglobus sp.
TTGGACTGACCTTTGCGGTGGATGATGGAGCCCTTGGTAGGACGTTTGCCTGTGATTGCGCAGATTCTGGCCATATGGAAGTTGGTTAAAGGGTCAGAGATAAAAGTCGGCCCCAAGCCGAGGCAAGGGCAAATTTAGAGGAAAGTAGGTGCCGGCAGGAAGTCGCGTCTACCGCCTCAATCCATGAAGCACTTGGAATTTCTGACCTAGGTGCGAGGGGTGGAGCAATTGCAACAAGGACAGTTTTCTCTGGCTGAGCTGCGAGGCTTCCGCCGCCATGGCCCGCGCGAGGAACGGGCCCGCGTGACGGATAAAGAACGATTCCTGCGACTCGACGGCGGTCTCATTGAAACCTGCTCCGTTCAAGGCTTCCGTCAGCCAATCCCAGCACACATGGCCCGTGAGATCCTGTTCACCCGGACGGGCGAGGAGTTCGTTCGATTGCGTATGCTGGTAATAGGCGCGCACGGTGCCGGCAGGGGTGGCGGTGGCGAGTTCGGCAAGGGATTTTCCATAATCGAACGCCACAAACAGCCCTTTCCACGATTGCGCGGCGAGGCCGGTCGCCAGTTCCACCGCCGCATGGGGGGCATCGAAGACGTAGCCTTCCTCCGCGGTTGCTGGCAGCCAAGGCGCGGAGATCTCGCCCAGCTCGAATTCATGCAAGATATCTGCATGCAGGCACACGCCCAGTTCCCGCCACGCCGCCCCGCGCCGCACAAAACGACGCAGCGGTTGGGCGTCGAACAACTCGTTGGAAAACACCACGCAGCGGCCGCTGATTTCCAGTGACTCGCCTACACGCACCGTGCGGGTCGAAACGAAGGGATGCGCCACGCCTGCAAGGACACCGCCGCCGGGCTCGGCGCCGATTTCCACAAATACATGTTCGTTCGCCTGTGCTTCGCCGCCCAGCAGACTGACGCAGGCTGACGCGACCAGTTCGCCGAAGACGGCGCCCGAGGTGCTTGCGGTATAAAAGTCCGTGCCCTGGCCGTAGCCGACGCGTTTTCGTGGCTGGCGATAGTAGCCGAGTTGCGGGTGGTAAAGCGCCAGCTCCATGAAGTCGGCAAACGTCATCGCTCCCGCCGGGTCGGCACGGGCGAGGAAGGCGGCGGCGAAGCCGGGTGAAAGTGTCGGCGATGATCCCATTTACAAAAGCGATGAGTTGGCCACAGTGGGGCGGATGCTCAAACGCATTCTCGTCATCGCCTCCGGCGTGTTCCTCGGCACCCTGCTCTCCCTGGGCGTGGCGCGGATGGCCGCCGTGTGGGGGCTGTGGCCTGATCGCGAGTTGGAGCAATCGTCGCGCTACGTGCGCGAGGTGATGAAGGTCGTGAACGAGAACTATGTCGACGCGGCGCAATCCGAACTGCCACGGCTGACCGAGTCGGCGCTGCAAGGGATTGTCAGCTCGCTCGACCCGCATTCGGAATACATGAATGCACGCGATTACAAGATGCTGGAGGAGGAGATCAGCAGCGAGTTCGGGGGCATCGGCGTGCAGGTGGAATTGCGCAACGGCAACGTCGTGGTGATCGCGCCCATCGCCGGGACGCCGGGAGCGCGGGCCGGCATTCTGCGCGGGGACATCATCGTCAGCATCGAGGGAACCAAACTGGAGAAACCATCGCTTGATGACGTCGTCGGCCGTCTGCGTGGCAAGCCGGGCACGCAGGTCACGCTCGGTTTCACCCGTCCGTCGACGAAGGCCGATTTCGAGGTCACGATCAAACGCGAGCGCATCAAGGTGGAGAGCGTGCGCGAGGTGCGCCTGCGGCCCGACGGCATCGGCTACGTGCAGGTCACCCAATTTTCCGAACGCACGGGGGCGGAGTTCATCGACGCGCTTAATACGCTGAACGACCAAAACGCGCGGGCGCTGATCATCGACCTGCGCGATAATCCCGGCGGTTTGCTCAACGCCGCCGTGGAGGTGGCCGAGCCGTTTTTCAACAAGGGCGAGCTGATCGTCTACACGCAGGGCCGGAAAAAAGAGGACCGTGACGACTATCGTGCGGCCGCACCCGAACCGGCGATCACCCTGCCGGTCGTGGTGCTCATCAACGCGGGCAGCGCGAGCGCGGCTGAGATCGTCGCCGGCGCGCTCAAGGACACGGGGCGTGCCGTCATCGTGGGCGAACGTTCCTTTGGCAAAGGGTCCGTGCAATCCATTCTGCCGTTGCGCAAGGGCGAGGGACTGCGCCTGACCACCGCCCGTTACTACACCCCGGGCGGCGTGACCATCCATGAGAAAGGCGTCACGCCCGACGTGGAAATCGTGATGTCGCCGGCCGAGGATCAGAATGCGCGGCTTCAACGGTCGCGCGAAGACGTGAGCGATCCCATCGAATTCAAGGAACGGTTTAACACTGAGCTGACGCCCGACCGGCAGCTTGAGACGGCAATCGCGGTGCTGGAGGCCGCATTGATTCTGGACGTGGAATCGCACGGTGGGCGGCGGGCGGTGGCTCCCCTGACGGCGAAGCGCCCATGATGCGGGTTATGCTTATCTTGCCGGCTGTAACCCCGACCCGCGGTCGGACCTGCATCGGGCACACTCTTTTCAAGTCATGATTCTGGCGATCGAGAGTTCCTGCGACGAAACGGCCGTTGCCTTGTTTGATCCCGCGCGCGGGCTCACCGGCGAATGGATTCACAGTCAGATTGCGCTGCACGAGCGTTACGGCGGGGTGGTGCCCGATCTCGCCACGCGCGAGCACCTGCGCAACCTCGGTCCGCTGCTTGAACGTGTGCGGGACGCATCGGGTTTTGGCACGATCGATCGCGTGGCTGTCACCCACGGCCCCGGACTGGCCGGTTGCCTCGCGATCGGGGTCGCGGCGGCCAAGTCTCTTGCGCTGGCGTGGCGCGTGCCGCTTGTCGGCGTGAACCACCTGCGCGGCCATGTGTTTTCGCCGTTCATCGGCGTGCATGCGGAGGCGCCGGCGGAGTTTGACGCGCGTCTCGATACATTGCTGCCGCATCTGGGGCTGGTGGTCTCGGGCGGTAACACGCTGCTGTTCACCCTGAATCGCGAACGGAAAATATCGGTGGTGTCCTCGACCAAGGATGACGCCGCCGGCGAGGCGCTCGACAAGGGCGCGAAGTTGCTGGGGCTCGGTTATCCGGGAGGGCCGCTGATCGAAAAACGCGCGATCAATGGAAACCGGGAGGCGTATGCGTTTCCGCGCGGGATCGGTCCGCGGGCGGATTTGGATTTTAGTTTCTCGGGGTTGAAGACGAGTCTGCGTTATCAGCTCGAAAAAATGACTCCGGCGGAAGTCGGGGCACGCATGGACGACCTGTGTGCGAGTTATCAGCAGGCGGTGGTGGATGCGCTGGTGCGGAAGACCACGCTGGCCTTGGAGCGGGAGCGTTTTCGCAGCCTCGGACTTTCGGGTGGCGTGGCCAACAACCAGACATTGCGTGCCGCGCTCGGACGGGTGGCAAAGGAAGACGGGATTCCCTTGCTGGCGGCGCAGCCGAAGCACACGGGGGACAATGCGGGCATGATCGCGTTTGCCGCCTGGATCGATCCGTCGGTGGAGCCGGCGATGCCTCTGGCGAGCCTGGGTATCGAGCCGGGACTGGCGCTGTGATCGAGGGAGGGACGGACCGCCGGTCCGTCCGATTCCTCGCAGAGGGCCCAGCGGTCCCTCCCTACCTCGATCCACAAAAAAGGCCGCCTTGGCAGGCGGCCTTTTGTTCGGACCGGCGTGGTCGACGGGTTTAGCGGCTGTCGACGTAGCGACCGATGGACTTGATGGTATAGGCTTCTTCGGAAGAGCCGATTTTGACCTTCACGCTGTCGCCGACCTTCTTGCCGAGGAGGGCGAGGCCGAGCGGGGTCTTGTAGGCGAGGATGTTCTTTTCGGGAACGCTGTCCCACGCGCCGAGGAGCGTGTATTTTGCGGTCTTGCCGTTGGAACCGGCGGCGACCTCGACCACGCTGCCCACGCTGACCTGGTCGCTGGTGGCTTCCTTGAAGTCGGTGATGCGGGCGCGGCTGAGTTCCTTCTCGAGCTGCGATTTCTGAGCCATGAGGACGGTCTGGTCCTGCTTGGCCATCTTGTATTCGGAATTTTCCTTCAAGTCGCCATGTTCGCGGGCGGTGGCGATGGCCTTGGAGTTTTCGGGGATCTTCTTGGAGACGATGGTCTCGTATTCCACGCGCTTGACCTCGTAGCTCTCGCGGGAAACGAGGAGCTGTTCCTCGTTGGACTCGGCGTCCTTGGCGACGATCGACTGGATGCCGGGGAAAATCTTGATGAAGCGGGCGAGGAGCGACTTCTTCGTGAGTTCCTCGAAGCCCTGGTTGAGCATGAGGGCGTTCGCGAGATCGCGGGCGGTCTCGGGATCAGCGGTCGAGAGAAGGTCGGAGATGAGCTCGGTGTCCTCGCTGAGGATGTCGGCGAGGGGGATGCGGCGGGCGCTGGCGGCCTGGAGCGCCTCGTAGTCGATCGCGAAGAAAATCGCGCTGAGGAGGCGGGGGGTGATGAGGTCGTTGAGCAGCTTGGCGAATTTCTTCGAGTGGCGGTTCTTGACGATCCAGAGGAGGACCGGGGCGCGGAGGTTTTGCTCGATCTGCCAGCGCTTGAGGGCGGTGGCGAGTTCGTCGGCATGGCCGTTCTCGACCAGGAAGTTGATGCACTCGGTGGTGAACTTGCCTTGCGAGGTCTTGAGCAGCGTGAACGCGGCGTCGCGATATTCGATGGGATGCGTGTCCTTGATGAGGTCGAGGAAGCGGCCCTGGAACTGGACGGGGATCTTTTCCGCGATGGCGACGAGATCGCGCACGTTGGCAACGAGCTCGGCCTGGGAGGGTGCGAGAGTGGCGGGATCGACGCCGACGAGCTTGGCGAGGCTGTCGCGAACAAAGGCGCCGTAGAGGCGTTCGGCGGCATCAAGCTGGTTGCTGTCCTTCACGGACTCGGCGACACCGGCGAGGATGGCCTTGAGGTCGCCCTTGACGTCCTTGGAGCCGGCGGCGCCGATAAGATCCTCGGCGAGCGCGATGCGGCGGCGGGCGGAACGGGTGCCGTTGAATTGTTCGATGATTTCATCTTCGGCGGAGACGGGGGTCTCGCGGAGGATGTAGCATTCGGTCTTTTTGGCGGGGACGGCGATGCGGGGGTCCTTGGCGATGGCCTTCTTGGCGGTGGACCACCATTTTTTGAATTTATCCTCACCGAGCACCTCGGCGAGGGTGATCTCAAGATCGATCGCGGTGGTGGCGTTGTTGGGGTAGGCTTGAAGGCCCTCGACCACGAGCTGGGCGGGATTCTCGGCGATCAGCTTGTTGATGACGGCGGGTTCGGTCTGTTTGCGAACCAGAAGATGGTTGGCGGGAAGAATCTGGAGCGTGCCGACGCAGAACGCGGGGTCCATCGGGTGACCCTTCTTGTTCTGGAAGTCGATGATGAGCCTTTGGGAAGCTTCGTCATAGGACTTGATCTGGCCGAAACCCCAACTGCGATGAATGCCATAGGAACCGGGTTCCATGGCTTCGAGTTGGGCTTTGGACGCCTTGAGGGAGGGATTTTTGGCGATGAGCGCAGAGACGGCTTCCGAGTTCATAAATGGGTTATTCGAGTCGTGAATTGGTGAGTTGAACGCATCGAAGGCGGGTATGTCAACCAACGGGTTTACGGGTGGTCTTTCAGAGACAAGCAAGGCCCGCTCGGTGAAGAGCGGGCCTTGTGTGGCGGGGAAAGCGAACCTGACGTCAGGGTTTGGGGGCGGGGTCCTTCTTGAGTTTGTCGAGCTTGGGCTTGATCACGAGGCGACAGTAGCCGGCGGTGGGGTTTTTGGCGTAATAGTCCTGATGGTAATCCTCGGCGGGCCAGAATTTCGTTAACGGGACGATTTCCGTGGTGAGGGGCTTGTCCCATGTTTTGGCGGCCTCGTCGCGCGATTTCCCGGCGGCGGCTTTTTGCGTATCGTCGGTGTAGAGGATGATTGAGCGATACTGGGGGCCGTGATCGTTGCCCTGTCCACCGACCTGCGTGGGATCGTGGATCTTCCAGAAGAAGGCGAGGAGCTGGTCGAGGGTGATTTTGGCCGGGTCGTAATCGATTTTGATGACCTCGGCGTGGCCGGTGTTCTCGTGGGAGATTTGCTGATAGGTGGGATTCTTGGTGGAACCGCCGGCGTAACCACTGGTGACGGAGGTCACCCCGGGCTTGATTTCATAGGCCGCTTCGGTGCACCAGAAACAGCCGCCGCCCAAGACCAGGGAGTCGGCGGGTGCGATGGCGGGCAGGGCGGCGAGCCCGAGAAATGAAACTAGAAGACGGGGTGACATGGCTTTGGATGGAGCGCGTTGTTTAAGGCGCGGGCGCGGCCGGGGAGGCGGGGACTTTATGCTTGGCGACCCACGTTTCGTAATCCTTGCGCGGCATGAAGCGGAGCGACGCGGAGTTGATGCAGTAGCGCTTGTAAGTGGGGGCGGGACCGTCGCTAAAAACGTGGCCGAGGTGGGCGCCATCGTTGGCCACGTGCACTTCGGTGCGGCGCATGCCGTAGCTGTCATCGGTCTGCTCGACGATGAAGAGCGGCTCAATGGCCTTGGTGAAGCTGGGCCAGCCGGTGCCGCTGTCGAATTTGTCACGGCTGTCGAAAAGCGGGGTATCGCTGCACACGGAGAAATAGACCCCGTCCGCATGGTGATTCCAGTATTCGTTCTGGAAGGGCGGCTCGGTGCCTTGCTGGCGGGCGACTTTGTATTGGGTGGGGGTGAGTAGTTTTTTCCACTCGGCGTCCGTGCGTTGGACGGTGGTCTTCGACATGTCGATGATGACCTTGGAGGGAAGCCCGCAGGCGGAGACACAGTCTGCATCGCCCGCGGAACCGGTGGCTTGGGTGGATTTCATGGGAGCTTGGGAAAAGAGATAAGTGGAAGCGGCGAGCGGGAGACAGAGGAGAAGGGCGGGCCATTTCATATGACGTGAGAGGAAGGAAACGACGAATTATTCCCGGAGTTCTACTGGCGGTGGGAATCGACCGGCCAACCTACAACAGGCATCCGATAACGCAACCGCCCGCGCTGCGGGTCCCCTGCCAAACGGTTACAACCATACCTTGGATATTGGTTGTCACCGGAAAGGAGGCGGAGGGGTTAGGGCTTGCGGAGGGAGGCGGGGGCGAGCGTTGTGGGCGCCATGACAAAGCCTTTTAAACCCGGTGCGCCGGTCGATGCCTGGACCACCGCTGCCGAATTGCTGGTGCGCTGGCTCGAAAACCACGAGCGTGTCGACGCGCTGCTCGACAGCCTGCCGCGCTCGCTTGGACGGACGGAGCGCGGACGCTGCCAGCATCTGCTCTTTGGAGCGGTGCGCCACCTGGGGCGGATCGAGGCGATTTTTACGCCGATGCTGGCGCGCCCGCCTCGTTCGATCGTGAAGGCCGTGCTGCTGATCGCGGGCTATGAGTTGATCGAAGGCGGCGGAGACGGACACACCGCGCGTGTGGTTCACCACGCGGTGGAGCAGGCCAAATCGCTGGCGAGCCAGCCCGAGGCGAAGCTCGTGAACGCGGTCGTGCGCAAGATCGCCGCCGCCCTGGCGACGCAAACCGAGCCGGCCAAAAATGCCGGTGCGGGGGAGCTCGCGGTTTATTTTTCCCACCCGGAGTGGCTGGTGCGCCGCTGGCTCGCGCAGTTCGGTGCGGCGGGTGCGCGTGCGCTGCTGGAGTGGAACCAGAAGCCTGCGCCGGTGTATGCGCGCTGGCGTTCTTCCGAACGCGGGCCGGAGGGCGAGGATGCGGCGTTGTTTGCCCCGACGGCATGGCCGGGATTTTACGAAGTGAAGTCCGGCGGGTGGGCGCGCGTGGAAGCGTTGATCGCCGACAGCTCGTTGTTCCTGCAGGATCCCGGGACACGCCATGCGGTCGAGTTGCTCGCCCCCAAGGCGGGCGAGACGGTGCTCGATGCTTGCGCCGCGCCGGGAGGCAAGAGCCTTGCCATCGCCGACGCGATGGGGGCGGGCCGGGTGGTCTCGTTCGATCTGCCGGGACCGCGCATCGAGCGATTAAAGCAGAATCTTTCGCGTTCGAAGAGCGACGTCGCCCTCGTGCAAGGCGATTTGTTGCAGGCCGAGCGGCTGGGGCTTTTTGAAGAGCATAACCTGCCGAAGGCCTATGACGCGGTGTTGCTGGACGTGCCGTGCTCCAACACCGGGGTGATGCGCCACCGGGTCGACGTGAAGTGGCGGCTTCAGGTGTCGGACTTCGCGAAGCACGCCCGGCAGCAGGGGGATTTGTTGAGCGCGGCGGCACGCCTGGTCGCGCCGGGCGGGCGCCTCGTGTATTCGACCTGCAGTCTCGATGCCGAGGAAAACGACGGAGTCATCAGCACGTTTCTGGAAAAGACCCGCGGGCGCTACACGCTGGAAGCCAAGCGCGTCAGCCAGCCGTGGATCGACGGGCACGACGGCGCGGCGGCGTTCCTGTTACGCAAGGCGGCGGGCTGACGAAGGACCGGGCCCGTTCACACGGCTCCCCGGGAACCGGGTTTCAGCGCCTTATGGCACCGCGTTCAGGTTCCTTGCGACCTGTAACACCACCGTGAATACGCTGCCCACGCCCTCTCGTGACTCGAAGCGGATGTTGCCGCCGAGATCGCGCACGGCGTCGCGTGTGATGGAGAGACCCAGCCCGGTTCCCTCCGTGCGATCGTCGCCCAGGCGGACGAAGGGCTGGAACACCGTCTCGGCGTCCGCTGATCCGATGCCGCGGCCATTGTCTTTCACCCGCAGGAGGACCCGGCCCTCCGACTCCTCGGACCAGATTTCAACCTCGGGCCGGCGGTTCTCGGGCACGTATTTAACCGCATTGACGAGCAGGTTCGACATGATCTGAAGCAGCGGCACGTAGCGGCCCGAAACGGCGTGCAGCACATCGCGCTGCATGACGAGGGCGTCGCGCTCCTGAAGCAGGGCGTGGGACAGCTCGATCGCGTCGGCCATGACCTCGTTCAAGTCGACGGTGTGCAACGGCGCGGGCGCAGCCCTGCCGGCCTCGCGGGCGCGGCCAAGAATCTCGACCGCCAGGGCCTCGACCTTGGTTGCCGCGCGAAAGATGCGATCCACATAGATGCGGCCCTCCTCGTTGAGCACGCCACATTCACCGTTGGCGAGCATCTCGACAAAGGACTTGATCGTGCGCAAAGGGCCGCCCACATCGTGCGATAACTGAACCGAGGAGGAGCGAAACTCCTCCAAGGCGACGCGCAGGCTGGTGGTGCGCTGCTCCACCTTTTTTTCGAGAAAGTCCGAGAGCAGCCGCTGCTCTTCGAAGACCTGTTCGAGCAGGCGCTGCTGCAATGCCTGGGATTGGACCAGCCAGCCCCAGACGCTCTCCATTGTAATGGTTCCGATATAATGATCGTCGCGGGTGAGAACAACCAGGACGGCATCCCGGTCATCGCTCAAATGCGTCAGGATTCCCTCCGCCGGCGTGCCTTCGTCCACCCGGATCCACGGGGTGCCGCCCGAAAGATCGGCAAAGATGCGGGAACCGGAGTTGCTGAGGGCCGCCGCATCACCCAGACGGACGATGCCTTCAAAAACCCCCGTATTTTCCTCGACCACCGCGCAATACTGGGCGCGCAGCTGTCGCAGGGCCGGCGCCGCGTCTGAGAGGCGCTGTTCGGGGTGCACAACCACCACACGGGTGCTGAGCAGATCTTTCGCTATCGTCGACATTCGGCCCCTCCGTCTTAGATCGCGTCTTCGATGACGAGTTCGACATCGATATCCAGCATGAGCAGTTCGGTTTCCGTCATCACCGGTTTGATCCGATCAATGATGAATTTAAGGACGCGCTCCTTGCCGAGCTTTCGCACCACGGATGTGCGAAGGATGACATCTTGAACGATCTCATCCTTGGCGATGGTGAAGCGTTCGAACTTTTCGTTGGTCATCAGTCGAAGCGTGCGAGCCATCGCCTCGCCACCGATCGCGGCATCACGCCCGATCACAATGCCATCCTTGATGGGCGGGATTTCCAGCGCCTTCACGCGCACCCGGATCAGTTGTTCGGAGGTGCCGATCGGAATCGATTTCAACGCGGATTTTCTGATGGGTTTGGACATATTGATCAGAACCTCCTTAGAGGCTTTCTCTCTGTCCAGCGTAGACAGTGTCATGAGCGGGTGACGACGATACATGGGCGCCTCCTCTTATACGGGGATGCGCGCGAAGAACTTTTTTCACGTCGGAGAATATCATTTAAAAGATGATCGTGGCATAGGGGTATTTCCCATGCTGCCCTCCTGACTGGGGACGCCGCCGTGGCGGGGCATCGATTGCACTTTTATTTTAACGACGTTGACGCGCGGTCCACTTTTTTTTGCTCCAATTCCATGCCCGCTGCAGCGTGATCTCGGCTTTGTCGAGCAGGCAGGCGGCCGCCCACCACTGCGAGGCGAGCAGCGCGCCCGAAAGAATGAAAAACACGAAGGCCGGTCCCGGGATGAACACGAGCACGACGCCGATCGCAGCCGTGACGATCGCCAGCCCAAGGCAGAGAATGCGGGCCCATCCGGCGGCCACGCCCCGTCGACGGGCGCGCTTGTGCTCGTTTTTGAAGCGCTCGCCGGGGCGGTCGTTTTTCATCTTCTTCAGCTCCTGCTTCATCTCGATCAGCATGATGATCAAGACCGGGGAAGAGTGGACTGGTTCACGCCGGGCGGGAGCGGAGGGAAGGACGTGGCACACTTGAACCGTGCGAATTTTAAGAGAACGCCGGGCTCATCTTGCATAATGCGCGCGCGACAAATCGGAGAGGGGTGGTGGATCTTTTTAAGATATTGGAGAGTAGCGCCTTATTGATTATAATCGAGGTTGGCACGTTGGCAGCACTTCAGGTTCATTATGAACTCGAACCATAAAGAAACCGTTCTGATTACCGGTGCCTCAAGTGGGATTGGCTATGAACTTGCGCGTGAATTTGCGAAGCATGGCCATGACCTGGTGATCGTGGCGCCGATCGAACCCGAGTTGCGGGACGTGGCCAGCCGGTTGACGACGGAATATGGCGTAAACGTAAAGCCCATCGCCGAAGATCTCCGTCGTGAGTCAGCCGCGGATGATATTTTTGCCCAGGTCGCCGCCAGCGGACTTTCCGTGGAGATCCTGGTGAATAATGCGGGCCTTGGACGCCGCGGCCACTTCTGGGAGATTTCCTTGGAAGACGATATCTCGATGATCCGGTTGAACGTCGAAGCCGGGATCCGCCTCACCAAACGCTTTCTGCCTGCGATGCTTTTCAGCCAGCGCGGCCGCATCCTCAACACTGCATCCGTTGCCGGCTTTGAGCCCGGGCCGTTGCTGGCGGTTTATCATGCGACCAAGGCGTTCGTCCTTTCGTGGTCGGAGGCGCTTGCCACCGAGCTCAAGGACACGGGGGTGACGCTCACGGTCCTTTGTCCGGGACCCGTGGATACCGATTTTTTTGAAAAGGCCGACATGGTCGATACTCACGCATTTCAGGACGCCCAAGTCATGGCTCCGCAAGAGGTGGCCTCGACCGCCTATCAGGCGTTGATGGACGGCGAGCGGGTGGTCGTGCCCGGCCTCGCCAACAAAGCGATGGTTTTCGGACGTCGCCTGATGCCCGAATCGGCGCAGGCAGCGATGAACGAAAAAATGTATGGCGACACCGATCCGGAGGAACGCAAACGCGAGCGCGGTGATGTCGAGGCAGAGGCAGAGGCCGAGGCTCACGCGGAGCCGGTGGAAAAACACTGAGACGTCCCCCCATGGCCACGGTGCGCATCGGCATCTCCGGGTGGCGGTATCCACCGTGGCGGGGCGTGTTTTATCCGAAGGGGTTGCCCCAGCGCAACGAGCTGGCCTACGCCTCGAGCATCTTCCCCTCGATCGAAATCAACGGCTCGTTCTACTCCCTCCAGCGGCCATCGAGCTATGGAGCCTGGGCGAAGGCGACGCCGGAGCACTTCCAGTTTTCGGTCAAGGCGCCGCGTTTCATCACCCATATCAGGCGTCTCCGGGGAGTGGATACCGCGCTGGCGAATTTTTTTGCCTCGGGCGTGCTGAGACTTGACGCGAAGCTGGGGCCCATCCTTTGGCAGTTTCCGCCGTCGTTTCGTTACGACCCGAAGCTGATGGAGGCGTTTTTCTCCAGTCTGCCGCGCACCACGGGAAAAGCCGTGGAAATCGCCCGTCGCCATGATGACCACCTGCGCGGCAGGGCATGGCTGGCGATCGACCGGTCGCGGCGCCTGCGCCACGCAATCGAGATACGCCATCACTCATTCGAAACATCGGATTTCGTGGGGCAGTTGCGCCGGCATCGCATCGGGATGGTGGTGGCGGACACCGCCGGGCGCTGGCCATTGATCGAGGATCTTACGGCGGACTTTGTGTATGTGCGGCTGCACGGTGATGAAGTGCTTTATACCTCGGGCTACACCCCGGAGGCGCTGACCGGCTGGGCGCACAAAATCGACGCCTGGCGCCGCGGCACGCAGGCGGGCGGTGTCAGGACCTTCGCTCCGCCGGGGACGGTGCGAAAGACCGGGCGCGATGTCTTCGTGTATTTCGACAACGACGTAAAGGTGCGGGCGCCTTACGATGCGATGAGCCTGTCGCACCGCCTGGGCCTCGGGCCCGAGCCCATCGACCTGCCGCCGCCAGAGAGCATTCGCGAGGTCGCCCGTGTGCAATGGCCGGTGTATGGGCGGGCGGCCGGCATGTAGGTAGGCGCCCGCCGCTCAAACGTCAGGCGGCGGGATCGAGCACGACTTTGATGCAGCCATCCTGCTTCTTGGCGAACGTTTCGTAGGCTTCGGGCGCCTGGCTGAGCGGCACGCGATGGGTGATGACGAAGGACGGATCAATTTGGTTGCTCTCGATCATGTCGAGGAGCGGGCGCAGGTAACGCTGGGTGTGGGTCTGGCCCATTTTCATGGTCAGGCCCTTGCCGAAGGCCGCACCGAAGGGGATTTTGTCGATGAAACCTGAATACACGCCGGGAATGGAAAGCGTGCCGCCCTTGCGCACCGCGCGCATCGCCTGGCGAAGAGCGTAGGGACGGTCGTTCTCCAGCTTGAGCACCTGTTTGACATTATCGTAGGCGGAGCCGTGCGCCTCCATGCCCACCGCGTCGATGGCGGCGTCGGGGCCGCGTCCGCCGGTCAGTGTCTTGATGCGTTCCATGATGTCGCCGTCATCATCATTGAGTGCGATCGCGCCGGCCGCCTCCGCCATGTGCAGGCGCTCGGGCTGGTTGTCGATTGCGATGACCTTGGCCGCCCCGAGCAGGAAGGCGCTGCGGATGGCGAATTGTCCGACGGGGCCGCAGCCCCACACGGCGATCACGCTGTGGTCCCGCTCG
This sequence comes from Rariglobus sp., assembly GCA_029266495.1. Taxonomy (GTDB): domain Bacteria; phylum Verrucomicrobiota; class Verrucomicrobiia; order Opitutales; family Opitutaceae; genus Rariglobus. The sequence goes on from JAQSWS010000134.1 coordinate 13,360, forward strand.
ATGTTGCAGTTTTCGGCGGCCATGTAGCCGGTGGGAAAAATATCGGAGAGGAACAGCACTTTTTCATCGGGCAGGTCGCTTTCGATTTTGATCGGGCCGACGTCGGCGAAAGGGACGCGGGCGTATTGCGCCTGGCCCCCGGCATAGCCGCCCATCATGTGGGAATAGCCATAAAGGGCGGCGCCGCTGTAGCCGTAGAGGGTCTCGGCGAGAGCGGCGTTGGGATTGGTGTTGTCGCAACAGGACCATTGCTGGCGCGAGCAGTGATGACATCCTCCGCAGGAGATGGTGAAGGGCACGACGACGCGGTC
>JAQSWS010000037.1 GCA_029266495.1 Rariglobus sp.
CGCTCCTGCCCGACGGCTCGGCGCTCGAAGTGATGGGTGACCCGCTCGCCGGCACACACCGCGTTACCGATCGCACCGTCACGCTCGGCAAACACCTCGCGCCTGTTCCCACCCCACCGGCCATCATCTGCATCGGGCTCAACTACGCCAAACACGCCGCCGAGGGGAAGCAGTCCCCGCCCGAACGTCCCGTGTGGTTTATGAAACTCCCCGGCGCGGTCCAGAACCCCGGCGAACCCATCCGGCTCCCGCGCAACCAGCCAACCGCCAAGGCCGACTACGAAGCCGAACTCGCCATCGTCCTTGGACGCGAATGCCGGGATGCCACCCGCGAAAACGCGTTGTCCTACGTTCTTGGATACACCTGCGCCAACGACGTTTCCGCCCGCGACTGGCAGCGCGACTGGAGCGGCGGCCAGTGGAACCACGCCAAGAGCTTCGATACCTTCTGTCCGCTCGGCCCCGTGCTCGTCACCCCCGACGAGTTGCCCAACCCCAACGCCCTCCGCATCCGCTCCATTCTCAACGGCACCGTCATGCAGGACTCCACTACGTCCGACATGATCTTTGACGTGCCCGCGATCATCGCCTTCCTCAGCGCCGACAAAACCCTCCCCGCCGGCACCGTGATTCTCACCGGCACGCCCGAAGGCGTCGGCTTCGCCCGAAAACCGCCGGTGTGGCTCAAGCCCGGTGACACCATCGCCATCGAAATCGAAGGTATCGGCACCCTCACCAACCCGGTGGCCTGACCTTTCGATTCTCGGAGTTTGTCATAGAGAACAGCGAGCTCCGACACGGAGTGCACAGAGCCCGATCGCCACCCGGTGGGTGCCCCCGGGTCCTGAGGTTTCAGCGCCTCCGCCGCCGAACCCAGACCGCAACCGCGAGACCGGCGCCACCCACCAACATCGCATACGTCGAGGGCTCGGGAATCGCCTGCAGCTGGACGAACGTAAATGTCGAATACACCGAAACGATCAAGGCTCCCGGCAGGAGCAGATCCGCATCGTCATCCACGATTGAGGAGAAGCCCAGCTCCAGCTCCAAGGTTTGTCCGCCCACCAGCTCAAAGGCATCGATTGTGAGCGAAAGTGTATTGGCCCCGCCGGCTTGGTCATGAAATGCTTGCGCATCTTGATCGTAGCCAGGCCCCGCATTGGCGTTCACGAAAATATTAATCATTCCATCGATGTAGCTGTCGTAGGCCGTGAATGCATTGGTCGTAATCGTGAGATCCTGGGTAGGATCGAAGTAATAGACTCCGCCCGACCAGAAGCCTTGGCTGAACGTAGCCACCATCGGCGTATTGGGATAAAGATCTCCCGATTGCACGAGTTCAACGGTGGTTCCCCCCACTGAAACCGTATAGGTGCCGTCAGCAAAAGCGGTGTTGAGATCGGTCTGACTCGAGAACGAAATCTCCTCGGACCACTGGCCCTCGTCCTCGTCATAAATCAACGTGCCGCCCGCCGTGCCGGAGCCCGCAGCTGAGATAAACGTCGGGGCCGTAAAACCAAGAGGCGCAAGGTTCGAGCCTTCAACAATCACCGCGAAGCCGTAAGGGCTCGAATGAGGCACCGTAGTGGAAGCGTCCGTCTGCCGGTGATCGGAAAACTTTTCCATCACCACCAGATCTACATCCGCCGTCTGACCCGAAACCGATGCGCTCATCATCACGCCCACCCACCCCAACAGGGCGCCGAAGCGCACCGAAAACACTGCGTTTGACTTGGTTTTCACAATTTCAAAACCACCTGATAATCAATCGCATGACCAGAAAATAGAATCGCCCATTCATCCCATCCGTCCTCACCTATCAACACCTCGCATCGCACCTACCGGCTGAGCTTATGCTACGCTTCACAAAGAGATGATAAATTCATAACCCTGCCTTCAGCCGATCCGGGCCGCCCACCAACATGGTAGATTATGATAGATTTTGGAAGAATTTCTAGCCACTTGACGTTCCCCCTGACATATCTGCCAGCCTTCGCTTTCCCATGAACTCCTCCCACATCGAGAACCCCGACGTCATCCTGATCGGCAGCGGCGTGATGTCCGCCAACCTCGGCGCGCTCCTCAAACGCCTCGATCCCAAGCTCTCGATTCAAGTTTATGAGGTTACCGAGGAGCTCGCCCAAGAAGCCTCTCACGGATGGAACAATGCCGGCACCGGCCACGCCGGCATCTGCGAACTCAGCTACACGCCCACCCAAAACCCCGACGGCACCGTCGATGTATCGAACGCCATCAAGATCTTCGAACAGTTCGAAAAATCCCGCCAGTTCTGGGCCTATGCGATCGCCGAGGGCATGGTCGAAACACCCAAGGAATTCATCAATCCCGTCCAGCACCTCAGCTTCGTGCACGGCGCCAAGTGGGTGGACTACCTCCGCGCCCGTCACTCCGCCATGGCGGCCCATCACTTCTTCGCCGACATGGCCTTTGCCACCGACCGCGGCACCATCGGCTCCTGGGCTCCGCTCCTCACCGAAAACCGGCCCGACGTGCCCATCGCCGCCACCAAGATGGACAGCGGCACCGATGTGAATTTCGGGGAGATCTCCCGCAAGCTTCTCAACTGGCTCGCCCGACAAGACCGTTGCGGCATCGCCTCCAACCACCGCGTGGTCGATCTCGACAAAACCCCCACCGGCTGGGACGTCACTATCCGCGACCTCGCCACGGGTGAAAAACGCCGCAACACCGCCAAATTCGTCTTCGTTGGCGCCGGCGGCGGCAGCCTCCACCTCCTCCAAAAAGCCGGCATCCCCGAGAGCAAAGGCCTCGGTGGTTTCCCCATCGGCGGACAGTGGCTCGTCTGCGACAACCCCGCCATCGTCGCCAAACACCAGGCCAAGGTCTACGGCCAGCCCCTCGATGCCGCGCCCACCATGGCCGTGCCGCACCTCGACACCCGCATCCTCGACGGCAAAAAGACGCTCCTCTTCGGCCCCTTCGCCGCGTGGACCACCAAGTTTCTTCACAAAACAGGCAGCGTCCTCGATCTCCCCGGCTCGATCAAACCCCACAACCTCGCCACCCTCCTCAAAATCGGCGCGACCAACCTCGACTTGGTCAAATACCTCGTGCAACAGGGCACCCAGTCGATGGACGACCGCATGGACGTCCTCCACGTCTTCTACCCCGCCGCGAAAAAAGAAGACTGGAAACTCATCGATGGCGGCATCCGCGTGCAGGCCATCAAAAAAACCGACGGCCAGGCCGGCATCGTCCATTACGGCACGGAGGTCATCACCAATCAGGATCGCACCATCTCCGCCCTCCTCGGCGCCTCGCCCGGCGCTTCGGTCTGCGTGCACATCGTCCTGGAGGTGATCCAAAAATGCCTCCCCCACCTCCTCACGACCGCCGAGGGCCGCGCCCGCATGAAGGCCATGATCCCCACCTACGACGTGGACATCAAAAACCCCGCCAACGCCGGCTACTTCGCCACGCAAAGCCGGCGCGCCTCCGAACTCCTGCAGCTATCCTAAAAAGTGGCGGGTAGTGAGTAGCGAGCATTCCGAAGTCCGGTTCTGCCCTCCTCACTACCCGCTACTCGCTACCCACTACTTCCGGCCATCTACGCGTTACTCACTACTCGCCACTTCTCCATGAAACCCCTCCACCTCGCCGCCATCGACCTCGGTGCCACCTCCGGTCGCGTCATCCTCGGCACCTGGTCGAAAAACAAGCTCACGCTCAAGGAGGTCCATCGTTTCCCCAACGCCTTTCAGTCCATCAACGGACACGACTACTGGAACATCGCCGGTCTCTGGAACGAAATCCTCACCGGCCTTCACGCCGCCGTCGCCGCCCTGCCCAAGGGCGCAACCCTCGCCTCCGTCGGAGTCGATACCTGGGGCGTCGATTACGTCCTGGTCAATGACACCGGCCGGCTCGTGTATCCGGTCCACGCTTACCGCGATAATCGCACGCAACCCGGACTCAAGCGTCTCGCCCACACCCGCGCCGCCCTCGAACGCATCTACGCCGCCACCGGCATCCCGAACGTCTTCTACAACGCCTCCCTCCAGCTCGAAGAAACCGTCACCTCCTGCCCCGCGATCACCGACCTCGCCACGCGCTGCCTTTTTCTCCCCGACTATTTCAACTTCCTCCTCTCCGGCCGCATGGCCAACGAGCTGACCATCGCCAGCACCACCCAGCTCCTCGACGTCCATTCGACCGACTGGTCCCGCGCCGCCCTCGACCACTTCCGCGTCCCCGCCCAGTGGCTCTCCAAGCCCGTCCTCGCCGGCACCCAGCTCGGCAAGGTCCGCGCCCTGCCCGAACTCTCCGCCCTCGCCGCGACCCGTGTCATCGCCGTCCCCGGACACGACACCGCCTGCGCCTACGACGCGATGCCCGCCAACCCCGACGGCACCGACCTCTTCCTCAGCTCCGGCACCTGGTCGCTCGTTGGCTTTGAAAGCGACACCCCCGTCCTCGGTGCCGCCGCCCTCGCCGCCCGTATCTCCAACGAACGCATCGGCGACGGCCGCTATCGGCCCCTCACCAATGTCATCGGTCTCTGGCTCCTCGAAGGCATCCTCAAAGACTTCACTTCGCGCCCGACCAACGACGTCGCCTGGTCCGCCCTCATCACCGCCGCCGAAAAACTCCCCGCGCCCGCCGCTCTCCTCGACGTCACCGACTCCGCGCTCACCAACCCGAAATCGATGAAGGCCGCCATCGACGCACAGCTCAAAAAACGCCGCGTCCCCGCGCCCAAAAACCTCGCCGGCTACACCCGCCTCATCTGCGACTCCCTCGGACGCGGACACGCCGACGCCAAGGCCGCCTTCGAACGCATGAGCGGTCGCACTTTTAAACGCATCCTCATCGTTGGCGGTGGCTCCAAAAACCGCCTGCTCTGCCAGGCGACCGCCGACGCCGCCGGCGTTCCCGTCGTGTCGTTCGCCCTCGAGGGCACCGCCGTCGGCAACCTCGCCAGCCAGTTGATCTCTCTCCGCGTCGTTAAAAACCTCGCAACCTTCCGCGCCCTCTTCGGCGAAACCCTCAAGCAAACGATCTACACCCCCCGCCCCTCGTAGGGCGCGGACTCCGCTCCGCGCTCAGCGCCTCCGTCGCGGCCTGTGAGCTCAGGGAGCGCCCGCCAACGACGTCCTCCTCTCTCCTGCACCCCCGGCTTGCCACGCCTCGATTCCCGCCTCATCCGTTTCCCTTTATGGCAACGCTTCCCACCCAGTTCTCCAACGTCACCGTCAACACCAAGGCCAACGTCTATTTTGACGGCAAGGTCGTGAGCCACACCGTGCTCTTCGCCGACGGCTCCAAAAAAACCCTCGGGCTCATCTACGCCGGCTCCTACCACTTCGGCACCGACGCCGCCGAGCGCATGGAGATCGTCGCCGGGTCTTGCAAGGTCACCCTCGACGGCCAGTCCACCGTCCAGACCTACGCGGCCGGCACCTACTTCGACGTGCCCGCCAAGTCCGGCTTCACCATCGAGGTGTCCGCCGGCATCGCCGAATACATCTGCTCCTTCCTCTCGTAATCGACAGGGCGGGACCACCGGGACCGCCGTGTTGCGTCAGTCGTTTCGCCTACTGCAGCGGGACCCGCGAGCCCGCCCACCTCGTTTCTCATGCGCTCGTTCTTCGTGCTGATCCTCCTCGCCGTCGTGCTCGCCTCGATCGCCTTGGTCGTGCGCTCCGGCATCTTCTCCCGCGAAAATCCCGGCCAGCCGATCAACGCCGCCATGCGCACCGCCCTGGGCGACAAAGCCCATCAGTGGTCGGACCGCGACACCCAGCTCATCGCGCAACATTACAACGGCGCCCGCGACACGCCCGGCGGGCTTCGCTACCTCGTCCGCCAGCCCGGCACCGGCGATGCGACGGTCCAGCACGGCCAGCTCGTCACCTTCCACTACGAAGGTCGCCTGCTCGAAAGCGGACAGGTGTTCGACACCTCCGCGAAACACAAGGGCCCGTTTAACTTCCGCATCGGTGAAGGCTCCGTCCCCATCCAAGGCTGGGTGGATGGAATCCTTGGCATGAAAAAAGGCGAGAAACGCACCCTGATCGTTCCCTACTGGCTCGCCTACGGTGAAAAAGGCATTCGCGGCAAAATACCGCCCCACGCGACCCTCGTGTTCGACATCGAACTCCTGAAGTTCGAATAAACAAACCGCCCGAGACCGCCCGCCCTTCCGCGCCGGCTCAACCCCGGACCGGCAGCTCCCTGCCGCTTCCCGGCTCGCCCTTGGCCACGAGCACCGCGCACACCAAGTCGCCGGTGACGTTCAATGTCGTGCGGCACATGTCCAGCAGGCGGTCGATGCCAAGGATGATCGCGATGCTTTCACCCGGCACGCCGATCGTGACCAGCACGCCCACCACCAGCGGAAGCGAACCTCCGGGCACACCCGCCGTGCCGAGACCCGCAAGGATGCACATGAACGCCACCACCACCTGCTGGGTGACCGACAGGTCCACCCCGAAGACCTGCGCAAGAAAGAGCACCGTCACACCTTCATAAAGCGCCGTGCCGTTCTGGTTGGCGCTCGCGCCCACGGTGAGCACGAAGCGGCTGATCTGCGGCGGCAACTTCAGTTCCGTTTCAGCCACCCTCAGCGAAACCGGCAGCGTCGCATTGCTCGACGAGGTGCTGAAGGCCGTGAGCAGGACTTCCCGGATGTTTTTGAAAAACCTCCAGGGCGACACCCCTCCGATGAAACGCAGGAACAGCGGGTAGGTCACGAACTGCTGCAGCGCGAGCCCGAGCACGACCACCGCCGTGTAGAATCCCAGGCTGCGCAACACGTCCGCCCCCAGCTGCGCAGTGAGCGAAAAGCCAAGGCACGCCACGCCGAGCGGTGCCAGCCTCATGGCAAAACCGATGATGATCATGCACACCTCGAAAGTCCCCTTGAGCACGCCCGTCAGCGCATCCGTCTTGTCCGCCGGCGCCATCGCCAGCGCCACTCCGAAGAACAGACTGAAGACCATCACCGCAATCAACCCGCCACCCGTGTAGTTCGGCGCGAAGGCATTGACCGCCTCCGCCAGCGGATTTTGCGGGATCAACCCCAGCAACGTGTCGGCGGGCGGCGTTTTCTTCACGCCTTGCGCGACCTTCTCCGACACATCCCCGAGATAGCGCGAGGTGAGCGCATCGCGCGTTTCCTCCGTCATGTGCCTCCCCGGCTCAAACACGTTGACGACCGTGAGGGCGACCGCCACGCCGGTCGTGGTAAGCAGGAGCGTGAACAGCACCGATTTCAGCCCCACTCGCCCGAGCTTGCGCACGTCGCCCATCTCCGCGACCCCGAGCACGATCGCCGAAAAAATCAGCGGAATCACGATCATGAAGATGATCCGGATGAAAAGTTTCCCCAGCGGCTGGATGACGTTCGCCAGCCACCAGCCGAGGCGCTCGAACCCCTCCGGCGTGGTCACCGCGTCCTTGACGATCAGACCGGCCACCGCGCCCAGCACAAGGCCGGACAAAATCCGGGCGGGCAGCGACCATTTCCAGAACTTGGGCGTCATGACCGTGACCCTGTCGCGACCATCCCCCCCGGCGCAATGTCTTAAGGGATTCGGACGATGCCAAAATAGCCCTAAGAGCGAAATAACACGCTCTCGCGTCCGAACATTCGCACGCACCACGCCAGCGCCGCGCCCGCGTAGACGCACGTCGAGCCGAAGATCAGCGCAAGCTGCCCCCACGGCCACACGCCCGACACCAGCTCCTTGCACGCCAGCGTGACATTGAGCACCGGCACCAGCGCCAGCGTGGAATCGAGCTCCACCCCCGGCAGCACCCCGGCGATCGCCGGCAGAATCACCACCGCCACCAAGGGCGCGAGATACGTCTGCGCCTCCTTCTGCGTGCGCGCAAAAAGCGAAATCGTCAGCGCCACCGCCGCAAACAACACCGCGAGCGGCAGCACCAGCACCACCACGCCCACCAGCCCCAGCGGATCGAGCGAGGGCAGCGCGGATCCGGCCTTCGCCGCCCCGGACAGTTGCTCCGCCATGCGGCCCGAGCCAATCATCGCGATGCCGCCCACCACCAGCGACACCGTCATCGAAAGCAGCGAGCACGCGACCGTCGTCAGCGAAACCGTGAGCACGAGGAGGAACTTGCCCAGCACGATATCGAGCCGGGACGCGGGACTCGACAACAACGTCTCCAGCGTGCCCCGCTCCTTCTCCCCCGCCATCAGGTCAATCGCCGGATAAATCACCCCCGTGAAGCTCAGGAGAATGAGCAGATACGGAATGAACCCGCCGAAGGAATTGCCGCCCACCTTTTCCGGAGGCGCGACGTTTTCCGTCCGGATGTCGAACGGCCGCGCGAATCCCGCCGGCAGGCCGCGCTCCTCCAACCGCCGCGCGAGCGTGCGCTCCCGCAGCTCGGTGAAAAACCGTCGCAACTCGCCCACCGCATACCCCGATTTAAATTCACCTTCGTAATGATAAATCCTCACCTCGGCCGGCGCATGCTCCGTCAGCGATGCCTCAAAGCCCGCCGGGATCTCCACGACCGCGCGCAGCCGTTTCCCGGCGATGCGCTCTCGCCAGTCGTCCGGCGCCGGAACCACCACCAGCCCCGGCTGCACCTCCAGCGCCGCCTTCACCGCCGGTGAATCCATCCCCCCCAGCACCGCCACCACCGGCGGCTGCGCCTGGGCGCTCTTCACCACCTGATACGTCGCCGTGCCGAACAAAAAAAAGATCGCCGGCATGATCACCGCCGGCACCAGGAACATCGAGACCAGCGTGCGCCGGTCCCGCAACGCGTCCCGCAGCTCCTTCCGGTAAACCGTCAAGGTATCGCGCAGTTTCATACGACACCCTCCCCGCCCGCCACCTTCACAAAAATCTCCTCCAGATCCCGCTCCCCATGCCGCTCGCGCAACTCGTCGAGCGTGCCCTCGGCGAGCAACCGTCCGCCATGGATGATCCCCACGCGGTCACATAGTTTTTCGACCTCGCTCATGATGTGGGTCGAATAGATGACCGTTTTCCCCCGCGCGCGGCACTCACGCACGAAACGCACGATCCCCCGCGCCGCCATCACATCGAGGCCGAGCGTCGGCTCATCGAGGATGAGCACGTCGGGATCCTGCACCAGCGTGCGGGCGATGGAGGTCTTCTGTTTCATGCCGGTGGAAAACGTGTCCACGCGCCGGTCGAGAAAATCCCCCATTCCCAGCTCCTCCGCCAGTTGTGCGGTGCGGGCGGCGATCCGCGCATCGTCGAGACCGTGCAACTGCCCGAAATACGCAATCGTCTCCCGTGCCGTGAGCCGGCCGTAAAGCGCGGTGCTCGCCGCGAGAAACCCCACGCGCGCGCGCACCTCGGCCGGATGCGTCGCGACGCCAAAGCCCGCGACCACGGCCTCGCCGCCCGAAGGGGCAATCAGCGTGGCAAGCATGCGCAGGGTCGTGGTCTTGCCGGCGCCGTTGGCCCCAAGCAGCCCGTAAATCCGCCCCGGCTCGCACGTGAAGGACACGTCATCCACCGCGCGGACTTCCCCGCGTTTCTTGTCACGAAAGACTTTGGTGAGGTGCCGCGCTTCGATCATGGGAACGGTGCGGATCATCACGACGCGATGGCCCGCAGGAAAGGCCAATTATCCTCCGGTTCCAGGGCCCTGCAACCGCCCCCACTTTCCGCGTGCCACTTCCCGCGCCGCCGCTCTACCCTGCGTGTTCCCATGAAACCCCAAGTCGTCGTCGTCGGCAGCTTTGTGCAGGATCTCACCTGGAATTGCCTGGCCTTCCCCGCCGCCGGTGAAACCGTCATCGGCACCTTCGCCTCCGGCCCGGGCGGCAAGGGCTCCAACCAGGCCGTCGCCGCCGGGCGCGCGGGCGCCGCCACGCTCTTCATCGGCGCGGTCGGCCGCGACACGTTCGCCGCCGGCGCCCGCGCCTTCTACAAGGCGGAGAAAATCGCCGCGCGTTTCGTCGAGAAGCCCGGCCACGCCACCGGCACCGCCGCCATCCTCGTAAACACCTCAGGCCAAAACGAAATCGTCGTCGCCCTCGGCGCCAACGCCCGCCTCTCTCCGGCCGATCTCGACCCGAAATTCTTCGCAAACGCAAAGGTCGTCGTGACCCAGCTCGAGTCGGGCCTCGCCGCCGCCGCCTTCGCGCTGAAAACCGCCCGGGCCGCCGGGGCGGTCGCCGTGCTCAACCCCGCGCCGATGCGCGCCGACTTCAAACCCTCGCTGCTCGGGCACGCCGACATTCTCATCCCCAACGAGGCCGAATTCACCGCACTCGTGAACCTGCTCCCCGCGACCGGCCGCACGGATTTCACCGAGGCCGCGCTCGCCACCCTCTCCGACGAGGCGATCCACGCGCTCGCCCGCACCTTTGGCCCGCCCGTGGTGATCGTGACACTCGGCAAACGCGGATGCCTTGTGTCACAGAAATCCGGATACACCTTTATTTCATCACACCGGGTCAAGGCCATAGACACCACCGGCGCCGGGGACGCGTTTGTGGGCGGCTTTTCCGCCGGCCTCGTCAGGTTCAAAGGCGACCTCGTGGCGGCCGCCCGCTTCGGCACCGCCGTGGCCGCGCTTTCAGTCACCAGGCGGGGCACCGCCCCCGCCATGCCGCGCAAGCGCGAGATCGAGGCGTTTCTCAAAAAGACCCGCTGACCCGCCTCCCTCCGTGGCCCGAAGCGTGAGCTGAGCCGTGTCGCGGAATCACACCACGCCATTCCGCTGCGCCGCCGGGGCGTGGATCTCCACCGTGAACACCGTGCCCACGCCCGGCCGGCTCTCGACAAGAATGTCCCCGCCCAGCAGCCGCGCCAGGTCGCGGGAAATCGCCAGCCCGAGGCCCGTGCCGCCGAAACGCCGGGAGATCGACGCATTTGCCTCCGCGTAAGGCTCGAACAGACTTTCTCGCTGCGTCTCGGTGAGTCCGATGCCGGTGTCACTCACGCGAAAACGGACGCGGTCGCCCTCCGCGCTCACCCGGACGTCCACCGTGCCGCTCTCGGTGAACTTGACGGCGTTGGACAACAGGTTGCTCAGAATCTGGCGCAGCCGCAGCCCGTCGGTGAGAATCACCGACGGCACCGCGTCATCGATCGCCTGGTTCAGCTGAAGACCCTTCACTTGCGCGGAGGCGCGAAACAATTCGCAGATCGCGTCGACAAACATCCGCGTCGGGACCGGCGCGATCTCGATCTTGAAACGACCGGCCTCGATCTGCGCCCGGTCAAGCAGGCCGTTGATCAGCTTGAGCAGATTCTCCGAGGAGACTTCGATGAGATCCACCAGTTCGCGCTGCGCCGCCGTCAGTGAATCCATCCGGAGCAACGCCACCACGCCGATGATCCCGTTCAGGGGCGTGCGGATTTCATGACTGATAAAAGCGAGATAACGGCTCTTGGCGGCGTTCGCTCCCTCCGCGGTGTCCTTCGCGGTGCGCAACTGCGCGTTCAGCCGCAACAACGGCAGCAGCCAGCCCAACGCGCCCAGCGCGACCACTCCCAGCGCCCCCAGCGCCCAATACACCCACCGCAGATTCGGCTTCCCCAATGGATCGTATAAAAATCCCCCGAGCGCCACCGGCTGCGCCAGCATCCCGAAGTCCGCGTAGGTATCGATCATGTGCTGCCAGCGACCCGGGTTCATATGCCCCGTTTCGATCAAGCCCGGATGCATCAGCTGGGTGATCTGCGCGGCCTCGAACGCGAGGTGTTCGCGGCTTTTTTTCGAATGATAATTCCGGAGGATGAGCTCGATCACCTCATCGGGATGCGCCAGCGCGTAATCCCAGCCGCGCAGGCTTGCGGCGCGAAATGCCTTCACGCGGCGCGCATGCAAACGGAGCTGCTCCTCCGTCGTGAACAGGTTGTCCCCATAAAAATCGATGCCGCCCGCGCGCGGCGTGAACGTCAGGTAATCGATGCCCGCGCGCTTCAGCACAAACGGCTCGTCCGTCATATAGGCCGACATACCGGCCACACGGTTCTCAAGGAGATCCTTCACGTCGAACGTGTGGCGCTCGATCCGCAGCTTGGAAGGATCGATCCCTTCGTTTTTGAAATAGGCGAACAACTCCGCCGACCCCGGCTCGATCATCACCGGCTTGTCATGCAGGTCGTGCAGGTCATCCACCTCCGCGCCCCGCCTTGCCAGCAGCACCAGCGGAGAATGTTGAAAAATCGCCGCCAGCACCACGACCGGCGCACCCTTGCTGCGCAGCAAAATGAGATCCGAGGTGCCCACGCCAAACTCCGCTCCGCCCTCGAGCACCACTTGCGCCGCATCCGTGCCCGGAGCGGCCTCCATCAGTTCAACCTCCAGCCCCGCCTCGCGATAATACCCCTGCGCCACCGCCGCATAATACCCGGCAAACTGAAATTGATGCTGCCACTTCAGTTGCAACCGCACGCGTTCCAATCGCGGCGCATCCGCCGCCTGCGTCACCTGCCCGCCCGCCGCCAAAAGCACCAGCATCGCGACCGTCGCCCGGCCGCGTCTGCCGATGAAATGAGAAAGGCACCGCATAAGTTACTGCAAAACCACTGAGGTTTTTACCTCAGTTTTCAACCATCAACCGAAGTGGTCCCCGCCCATCGGAACACTTGCAGCGACGCGCTGGTGAACTTGAATGACAACCTCATGTCCGTCGACGCCTCCTCCGCTTCTCCCCCGCCCGCCCGTTGGGACGCCGGACGCATGCTTTCCCTGTTTCTGATTCTCTGCACCGTCGTCGCGTTCTGGCCGGTCACGCAATGGCTGGTCCGGGAGGTGGCGGCGAGCGCCCAGATCCGCCAGTCGTTCGTGCTGCTTGGCGCCGCCGCGGCCCTTGTCGCCTGGCAGCATGTGCACGAATGGCGCCTGCGCCTGGAGGTGGGCAACCGCGCGCTGCTATTGCTCGGTGCAGCCTACGCGTGCATGGCCGCAGCCTGGTGGTTTGATATCTCGTTGTTTGTCCTGCCGGCCTTCGCCTTTGGCCTCGCCGGCTGCCTCCATGTCGCGGTCGGCGAGGAGGCCTGGCGTTTCGTGAAACCGCTCTGCATCGGCTTCGTCGCATGCCTTGTCATCATCCTGCTGTTTCCCCTCCTCGACTGGCCGCTGCGGCAGATGGCCGGCGTGAACGCCGCGCGCATTCTGCACGGGATCGGCTTTACGCCGGAACTCCATGTCGTCGGCAAGGAGGCGCCCAAGCTCATCCTGGCAACGGGAAAAAATTTCTTCGAGGTCGCCACCGAGTGCAACGGCTTCGGCCTCATCACCAGCGGCGCGGTCCTGGCTCTGCTCGCCGGCGGAATCGCCGGCCGCCGCGCCGGTGCGCTGACGTGGCTCGTGCCGGTCGCGCTCCTGCTCGGCTTCGGATTCAACCTCCTGCGCATCCTCATCATCTGCCTGCTCGCCCCGTCCTTCCCCCGGCACTACCACGCGCTGCACGAGACCGCCGGCATTCTCATTTTATGGACGGGCCTCGGCCTCATCGGCTGGCTCGCCTGGCGCCCCTCCCTCCAGCGCAACCCGCCAGAGACGGCCGGGGCCTGAGTATCCAAAGTAAAACTACGGATAATCCGGTCACCTCAGCCTCCGGTGTAAGGCCGTCGCTCGCGACGCGCCTCGCCCGCCGGACGGCATGGCGCAAGCGCCAGCCCTACGCAGCACCTGCGGGCGGGGCGGAAACACCCCGCCTCGTCACTCCGGCATCGGCTCCGGGCGCTCCCACCAGCGCAGGTCCGGTTCCCCTTTCACTGACATCGTAAATGCGACCCGGTCAAAGGCCGGCGCACGCGCCTCGCACGCCGTCATGAAGTCTTCCAGCGTGCCATCCCCGGCGAGGCTGCCGCAGATCACCAGCCACGCCGACGCACAGGCCTCGGCGCGCAGTTCCCGCCCCGTCAGAATGTCGTCATGCGGGACCAGGGGTTCACTGCACCAGAGCCCGATCAACCCGGAGCCCTTCCGGCCAAAAACCCAGCCGCCGCGACGCACCTCGCGGTCAAACGCATCCGCCGGCCAGTGCGCATGCGTGAACGCCACCGGATGCACATCGTAGGGTCGCACGGTCGAGGCACTCGCCCACTCCCAGATCGCGGGAGTGATCGCGGGACGCGTCCACCTGCCGTCAGCGATGACATGGATGGCCTGCAACACATTCCCACGCTGCCGCACCCGTGGCAGCAACCCGCTTCCATGCCAGTAGCCGGGACGCGACTTGGTGCCGTCGAACGTGCCTCCCGGATGATTCACGAAAACGTGGCAATCCCGGCCGAGCGTCGCCTGCCATAGATGCTGCTGGTAACCCGCGCCCCCCGGCCGCAGGTCGTTGTCGGGATGCTCGCCCTCACGCGGAACCGCCGGCACCGCCAGCGAGGTGAGAATAAAGCCGGCGGTTTTTTCCAGCACGATCTGCGCATCGGCGTGCCGGTAAACCATCGACGCCGGCTCGCGAATCAACGAGGTCAGGCCCGCCGGCGGACGGTAGGCCGGCGAACTCGCCGGAAACACCGCCCAGTCCCCCGTGCGTTCCCGGGGCTGGCGCGGTCCCGCCAGATTCACATCAGTCGCCGGGGTCGCCAGCGCCAGCAACACCTGCGTGCCCGTCTCCTCCGGGAAAAGCACATCGCGGTAAATACGACCCTGTGGTGAAATCACGCCTCCCTGGAACGCATGTCGCGCCAGGTCCTGATAGATGCGGTCCACCTGCGCGGCCAGCCGCGAGGCCAGCTCCGCATCGCCGCCGAAGTCGATCACGTTGAGCATCGCCCCGATCGTGATCGGCATGTAGGTGCCGCTGTTGAACTCCTCGAAGCCATGGGCCTCGATTTTTTCGATCCACCGGCGGATGCGCGGCAATGCGATCCGCACCTGCTCGCCGCCCTCACGGCCCGAGTTGCCAAATCGTTTCCCCGGATATCGCAGACCCGCCAGCAACTGGCAGCCGTGGAACAGCAGACTGTGATTCTCGCTGTTAAAACACATCGCGTCACTCCCCGGCTCGTCCGTCCAATATCGAAAACCCAGCGCCGCACGCTCGATCTGGCCGGCTTCGGCCGGCGAGGCCAGCCCGAGCCACTCCAGGCGCAACAGCGCCGCGAGCACGAAATCCGCACAATCCTGCCGCGCATCCACCATCGCGATTGCCGCCGCAAAATCACGGGCGTCGTTCGCCGTGGCCCGCCCCAGCAACCGGCGCGCAAGCAGCGGAAGCGCGATGCCATTCCATCCCGTCGGCGCCTCGCCGTCCACGCCCGCCTTGGCAATAAAAGCCAGGTGCGCGGCGCGCCGGTCGCCTTGCGGAGGCCGTGGCTCCGGGCGATTGCCCGGAAATTCAAACGCCCGGCGCAACTCCGTCCCGTTCGCGGCACGCACCGAGACATCAGCGGCGACCGGCCGCGCTCCTCCGAAAGCCAGCATCGTTTCACCCGCCGCCCACTCCCTCGCAGCCCCGCCTGGAAACGTCGCCCGCGCACCCGCCGGCGCCGGGAACGTCGCAACGAGCCCGTGATTGCCATCGCCCCGCACCGAGTCGAGCCAGCCCACCGGCACCGCCAGGTCGCCGCCTCCCGGCAGGCGCACGGTCACTCCGCCCGGTTCCGGCAGCGCGAGACCAAACAGGATGCGCGTATCGCGGACCCCCAGGCATTGCAGCCGCACGCAAAGCCGGTTGACGCCCGCCCGCAGCCGCAGTGTCACGTCACGAAGATCAGGATTGCGATAACGCGTGACGTTGAGCCGGGTGAGATGGTCGTCGTTGAGCCACAAATCGCAGGCTCCCGCCGTCCACAACCGCGCCCGCCGGTCCCCGGCCTCGGGGACCACGATCTCGGTGAACGCGTGGTATTCGACGACGGTAAGCCCGCGATAAAACGTCGAGAACTCGATAAAATCGTTGTTGCCCGGATAGTGAAATTCCCAGCGCGAGCCGAACGGCGCCGGTCCGCCCAAGGTTGCCGCCTGAGGGGGCGGCGCAAGCTGCGGATCGAGCGCCTCGCGTCGCAAAATGTGCTCGGGACCGGCTGCCCCGGTGTAAGGCGTTTCCCGCGGACCGGCCACCAGCCAGTGCCGCAGATATCCACGGGTATTGGGCGCAAACACGGCCGACGTTTCGTTGCTGGCGACAGGATCGGTAAACACGAGCATGAAGGGAAAACCAAGGATCGTAACACGAGAGCGGCGCACGAAGTTAGTCTATCCCTGACCGCCCACTGGTCTAAAACCGACCGCCGGTCCGGTGAAGTGTCTATCCGTTATCTCATCTCCAGCTCCCCTCCTCGTTCACTCCTGGAGCGCCGGTGACGGGCCGGTTCATTTCATAACCACGGCTTAATCCATTCATTACGAAAAAGGTGACGTTCCCCCGATCCGGTCTCATTTATCAGTCCGATCGCCCTGCAGCTTGAATATAAGGAGCCGGTCCGCCCTGAAAACCTTGTGTGATCTTGTGGTAATCTTCCCACGACGCTACTTTCCGCCTCCGATGCCAATCACGTCCGCCCAACTCGCCGCTTCGCTCGATTCCACCAATCTCCGGCTCGACGCCTCCGAGGCGGACATCGAGCAGCTCGCCCTTGAGGCCGCGCAACACCGTTTCGCCTGCGTGATGATCTATCCGGCCAGCGTGCCGCTCGCCGCCCGCATGCTCGCCGGCACCGGCACCCGCATCGGCACCGTGATCGGCTTTCCCAGCGGACGCTTCGCCACCGATGCCAAGGCCGCCGAGATCGTGTGCGCCCATCGGGCCGGCGCCCACGAAGTCGACATCGTCATGAATTACCCGGCACTCCGCGCCGGTCACCTCGCCGAGGTCACCGCCGAGGTCACCCGGCTTACCCAGCTCGCACACGACCAGGGGCAGTTGATCAAGGTCATCGTGGAAACCTGCTTTCTCGACGAAGCCCAGAAGCGCACCGCCCTCGAAATCTGCGAGGTGGCCGGCGCCGATTTCATCAAAACATCGACCGGTTTCGGCACCGCCGGCGCCAAGGCCTCCGACATCGCGGCCTGGGCCGCCGCTCGCAAAAGCGGGATCGGCCTCAAGGCCTCCGGCGGGATCAAGAGCCTCTCCGACGCCCGCGCCCTCCTCGCCGCCGGCGCCACCCGTCTCGGCACGTCCAGCGCCACCGCGATTCTCGCCGAGTTCAACGGCACCGGCGCGGCATCAGCCTCCACGGGCGGATACTAAACGCCGGCATGACCCTCATCCTTTCCGCAGCCCGGCTCGTGCCGTTGCTCAGCCTCCTCCTCGCCGCCTGTGCAGAGCCTTCGCCCTACGAAGCGCCTCAACGCACCGGCACGATGCCGGCCTCGGTCAATGAATCGAGCGGCCTCGCCCCGTCACTCCGTGATTCACGCATGTTGTGGACCCAGAACGACAGCGGCGCCCAGCCCATGCTCCACGCCATCGAGCCCAATGGCACCCGGCGCGGCGAACTTCGCATCACCGACGCATCCAGCCGCGACTGGGAGGACCTCGCCTCGTTCGAACTCGATGGCCGCTCCTGGCTGCTCATCGCCGATGTCGGCGACAACGCCAGCAAGCGCACCAACTGCATGCTCTACATCGTCGCCGAACCCGACCCGGCGGAGCTTTCCCCGCAACATGAAACCACCGCGCCGGTCGCCTGGAAAATTCCCGTGCGCTACCTCGACGGGCCGCGCGATTGCGAAGCCGTGACGGTCGACGCCCGCGCAGGCCTGGTCTACCTGCTCGCCAAGCGCACCTCCCCCCATGGCCTCTACACGCTCCCGCTGCGGCCGCCCGCCGACGGAGTCGTCCCCGCCGCGATGCCCGTCGCCCAGGTTCCCAATGCCTTTCTTCCGCAACCCTCCGCGAGCGAAAGCCTGCTCCCCATCGCCACCGGCCGCTTCCGCGCCCAGCCCACCGGCATGGATTTCGCCGCCGATGGCTCCGCCGCCGTGGTGCTTAGCTATGGCGATGTATTGCTTTTCCCACGACAAAAGGGCGAGCCGTGGAAAGCCGCCCTCACGCGCCCGCCGGTCGTGCTCGGCCCGCATGGCCTCACCCAGGCCGAGGGCGTCGCCTTCGGCGCGGACAGTCACACGATCTACGTTTCGTCGGAAGGCACGGGCAGCGCGATCATCCGCTACCAGCCGGCCAGGTAGGCCGGCTCAGGCCGGATCCTTGAACTGCAGCGCATGAAGGCGGGAGTAGAGTCCGCCCTTTGCGAGGAGTTCGGCATGCGTGCCCATCTCGGCGAGGCTGCCTTGCTCCATGACCAGGATGATGTCGGCGTTCTGGATGGTGGAGAGGCGGTGGGCGATGATGAAGCTCGTGCGATTCTTCATGAGCCGCTCCATCGCCTGCTGGATCAGGCGCTCCGATTGCGTGTCGAGCGCGCTGGTCGCCTCGTCAAAAATGAGGATGCGCGGGTCCTTGAGAATCGCGCGGGCGATGGCGATGCGCTGGCGCTGGCCGCCGGAAAGTTTCGAACCGCGCTCGCCCACCACCGTCGCGTAGCCATCGGGCAGCTTGGCGATGAATTCGTGCGCGTTGGCCGCATGGGCCGCGTCGAGGATCTGTTCCCGCGTGGCGTCGGGCCGGCCGTATTTGATGTTGTCCTCCAGTGTGCCGGAGAAAAGCACGCTCTCCTGCAGCACGATGCCGATCTGCCTGCGCAGCGAATCGGTCGTCACGGTGCGGATGTCGTGCCCGTCCACCAGGACCGCACCCGACGCAACGTCGTAGAAACGCGCGATCAGGTTGATGATCGTGCTCTTGCCGGAGCCGCTGGGGCCGACGATCGCCACGACCTTGCCCGCCGGGATGGAGAAGCTCACATTCGTGAGCGTGCGCGGGCGCCCCTTGCCCGGCGCCTCAAGGTCGTAGTCGAAGCCCACGTCGCGGAACTCAAGCTCGCCGCGCAATGGTGGCAGCGCGGGCGCGCCCGGGAGATCGGCCACCTCGGGCTTGGTGTCGAGCAGCGTGAAGATATTTTCCAGGCTGGTGTTGGCCCTCTGGAAAATCGCGGTCAGGTCCACGAAACGCACGATGGGAGGAAAAATGAAGGTGATGTAGGCGTTGAAGGCCACCAGCGTGCCCACCTCCATGCGACCCTGCATGACCATCCAGCCGCCGTAGCTGAGAACGACCAGCGCGCCGAGCGAGCCCAGCAGGTCGGCCACGACGGAGAGCTTGGTGTTGCGAAGAACGATGCGCGAAAAGTTGAAGTAATCCGCGGTGATCCCGCTGGAGAAGGACGAGATTTCATCCTGCTCTTTTGCGAAGGACTTCACCACGCGGGCGGCGGCGACGCGTTCGTTGAGGAACCCCATGACCTTGTCCCAGTTGTCGCGATGCGTGCGACTCTCCAGGCGCATGCGTTTGCGATGATGAAGATAATTGAAAACAAACAGCGGCAGCACCGCGGTCACCGCCAGCGCCAGGCGCCACTCGATCCAATAGAGAAACCCCAGCACGCAGATCACCGTGACGGAATCAGCGATGACGTTGATCAGAAATCCATTGGTCAGGTTGTAAACCTCGCCAGTGTCCTGGGAGATGCGCCCGATGGTGCGGCCTGTCTGGTTGGTGTCGAAGTAGCGCAGCGAAAGGCTCTGGAGATGGGAGAAGAGCTTGATGCGCATGTCGCACACGAGTCGCATCGCGGAAAACTGCAGGATGCGGTTGCGCACCAGCGTGAGCCATGCGCGCAGCATGAACAGGCCGGTGAAGGCCACCAGCAGCTGCACCAGCAGCTTCATGTCCTTGCCCGGCAGGGCCCGGTCAATGATCAACTTGAGGATCCACGGGGCCGGCAGCATCAGCAGCGTGGCCGCGAGGATGAGAAGGACACCCGCCAGGATGTGCCAGCGTTGAGGCTTGGTCAGGGCAAGGAACCGCCGGAAGGGAGAAGCGTTCATTAAAAATGACGAGCGCCCGCCACCGTTGCACGATGCCGGGAAGGTAGCCAACCGAAACTTGTCTCCGCAACGCCGGCTGTCACATTAAGCCGATGCTGCCGAAAGGTTTGGTGACCCGGTTGATTCTTGCGTTCTGCCTGCCGGCGGCCGCAGCGATGCGCGCGCAGGAGGTGCAACAGCACGGTCTTGCATTCGAAATATGGATACGTGACACGTTTTTCGACGGTTACGTCCCGCGCGGCTACACCCAGAAGTGGGACATCCCCGCGGCGGCCAACCTTCGCCACGGCGGCGTGCCCGTGAACCCCAAGGCCGCCAAATACCGCACGCCCGTCGACCTCGGCGACGCGTTGCGCCAATACGACATCGCCGAGCCCTTCATCCTCGTCGTGGGCTACTGGGTGCAGGAGGGGGACCAAAAACGGTTTGTGAACATCGTCGCCCCGCGCATCGAGCCGGAGGCGTGGCGGAAGCTGTGGGGCCCCGTCACCCGCGCCGACTTGGAAAAACTCGACGCGATCATCAAGGATCGCTCGCTCGACTTCCGCGAGGCTCGCAAGCGCGCACACACGCTCAAGTCGGCCCCTCCCTTCACCGAGGCCGTCATCGTGGTGAACCCCAAGATCGACTCCGCGGGGCAGCGGCGCCTGCAGTGCAGCCTCCGCTCCGACGACTTGTTCAAGCATCTTGCGCCCGGCGCCGAGCCCGGGATCCAAAAGACCCCGTCGTTGTGGGGCGTGCCCTTCACCGCAACGGTGACCTCGGGCCCGCGCGCGTTCGCGAAGTAAAGCCGTAGACAGGGCGCGGGCCCGTCCCGGACCCGTTCATTTCAATGAACGCAAATAGGCGACGACCGCCTCGGCATCCTCCCGGTTGAAACGGTAGGGCGGCATTGGCGGACGCAGCGGCTGGCCGTGGATCGTCTTTCCTTCGGTGAGCAGGGCGATCGCCTGCTCGTCGGTGTAGTTGTTCAGGCCGGCGAGTGCCGGCGCATAATCGGCCCATGCCGGCATCGGCACCGTCGCGGCAAAACCCAGCGGCGCACCGTGCAACCAGCGATCCTGATCGAACACGCCGCCCGGTCCGCGCGGCGAATGGCAGTCGGCGCACATGCCCACCCGCTCGACCAGATAACGTCCGCGGTCCTGAGGCGTGATCCGCTCAACGACTCCCGCCTGGCTCGCATCGCAGCCCGCCAGCAGGAGACCGGCGGCCGAGAGGCAGGTCCCCGTCACGATGATACTTAAGCGGTCAAAGGTCTCAGTCATGCAGCCAGCGTAGCACGTCGCCGGTGATCGCCTTCAAGCCGTTTCTCGCAAACGTCCGTCAATTAGCGGCGAACTTGGCGGTGCGATGGACGATTTCGAGCCGGTTGCCCGACGGGTCCTCGAAATAAACGGCGTAATAATTGTCGGCCTCAAAACCCGGTCCCTCGATGGCGCGAGCGCCGATTTCATTGAGCAGGAGCGCCAGTTCATCGACTCGTGCGGTGGAGACGGCCCAAAACGCAAGCCGGGTCCGGTTCGGAACGTGGGCCACATCCTCGGTGACGCCAAAAAACTCCGTCGCGCCCTCGCCTTCCGCCTCGAATTGCAGCCAGCCCTCGATGTCCACGCGCAATGTGAAACCCAGCGCCGGCAACAGCGTCCGGTAAAACGGTCCCGCCGCCGCCAGGCTGGCGACGCGGAGGTCAACGTGATCGAAGAGACGCGCGTTCAAGCCACCTGCGCTTTGGCCGCGCTGCCGCCGAACAACTCGCGCAACGTGCCCCATGCCTTCAGCAAACCGGCATCCTGCACCCCGCCTTCAAGGGCGTAAATACGCGCGATCGCCTCTTCGTGGCCGCGATAACGCGGCGGCAGAATGAAGGAGGTCCGCTCCGTGTCGCGGATCGTGGAGAAAAACAGTCCCTTCCCCACCGAGGGCGCGGCAAGCGCCACGGTCACCGTTTTCTCGGGCAGCACCAGCCATGGTTTGTAGGCGAAGGTGAGGCGGCCGTTCTCCGGCTCGTTGATCAACCGCCCGTAGGTGCGCATCGGCACGCCCTGTTTCGTGAGCTGGCTGCTTGAAAACATCCTGTTCTCCTTCTCCGCCGGCGTGAAGCGGTGCTTGCGCATCGTGAAAAACTCCCACGAAAAAATCGTTCCGAAGATCGTCAGGCGGAACGCCCAGCCGGCCACAAGGTAGGCGATCAAAATCAAAATCAGCGACAGCGCCGCGCTGATCCACGGGTTGAGGGTCGCCGCGAGTGTGATGACCCCCAGCAACGCGGTGCGCGCGACCTTGAGCGCCGCATCGATCGCCCCCCACGGGCTGAGGAGAATCAGCACGTTGATCGCGTGCGAGGCCATCCACACCAGCAGGAACACCGCGATGCCAAACGGGACGGTGAGCAGGTTGAGAAACCACGATCCGTCGATCGCGCCGATGTGAACCATCGCCAGGCCGGTCGACTCGATCACGGGCGCCACGGGTTCGTGGGCGACGATCATCTTGGAAAGCGAATTCATCGTGAACGGCACCACCGCGCCCGCCGCGATGAGACCGGTGGCCTTGTTTTCGATGGTCTCGAGCACGTCGAGCGGCTTTTTGAAGCCCGGAGGCAGGAGCGCGCCAAAGGAATCCTTGGCCGCGCACACGCCGACGATCCCGAGCGCCGGCAGGATGAACGACCAGCGCGCATACCAGGGCAGCGCGGCTTTCTGCTCGGGGGTTTTGGCCTGCCAGTTTTCGTAGAGGCCGAGCGCTCCCGTGCCGAGGAGCGGCGAGATCGCGACACCGGTGAGAACGGCCACCGTCTTGCTGATGGCGGCGACGGGAGATTTGTCGGAGGCCGGGGCGGTTGCGGCCGGCGCGGTCGATGAAGGGGAGGTCGCCGCCCATGCGGGAGCGGTGAGAACGGCCAGCAATCCGAGCAACAGACCGGCGATGGAAAGGCGTTTCATGTGGCGCAAGCTGCTAGCCGGAATCATCCGCCCCGGCAAGAGCGGCTGTATACCTATTCCTCACACCCGCTCGCGCTCCAGGTTAAGCCAGGCGACTTCCTTGGGCGTCAGCTCCACGCGAAGGCATTCGAGCGAACTCACCGTCTCGGCAATCACGCGCGGTCCGATCAACGCGAAACTCGGGAACGGCTGGTGCAACACATACGCCGCGGCGATCGCGATGGGTGACACGCCCTTCTTCTCCGCCAGGGCGACCGCCCGCTCCCGGCGCGCAAAATTGTCGTCCGAATACCAGCACCGAACCATCTCCGCATCGGAAGTCTTGTCCCGCCCGGCGCGGTCAGTGAAAAAACCACGCGCCTGGCTCGACCACGCGAAATGCGGAAGCTGCATTTTTTTGAGCCACTTGCGCGAGGCCATGTCACTCGCCGCCACGCAGCCGCCCCACACCGGGTCCACCATGCGCGCCAGTGAAAAGTTGTTCGAAAGCGCGCCGAAGCCCTGCAGCCCCTTGCGTTTCGCATAACGGTTGGCGGCGGCCACACGCGCGATGCTCCAGTTTGAACCGCCAAAAATGCCGATGCGCCCGGCGCGCACATGCTCGTTCAACACCTCCACCAACTCGCCCGCGGGCAGGTCGGGATTGTCGCGGTGCATGAGGTAAATATCCACACGCTCCGCCTGCAGCCGCTCCAGCGTCTCGTGCAACTGGTGCGTGATTCCCTCCGGCGTGCAGAAGGGCGTATGCCCGCCTTTCCCGATCACCACCACCTGATCGCGCAGGCCGCGGTTCTTTATCCACTGGCCAAGCAGCCGCTCCTGAAGACCGCCGCCATAGAGCCAGGCCGTGTCGAAGGTGTTGCCGCCCCGTTCGAAATAGTCGTCCCACATCGCCGCGGCCTGCGGCATGGTGCGCTGGTTGTCGCACCCCATCACCAGTCGCGACACGGGCAGCGCGACACCCGGCACGTTTCCGTAGGTCATCGGCGCACCCGGCCTGCGACGCAACGGACGTCGCGCAATCGTCGAGGTG
Source organism: Rariglobus sp. (assembly GCA_029266495.1). Classification (GTDB taxonomy): domain Bacteria; phylum Verrucomicrobiota; class Verrucomicrobiia; order Opitutales; family Opitutaceae; genus Rariglobus. Next base: position 23,842 of record JAQSWS010000037.1, read on the forward strand.
AAAGCCGCGGGTTTTTCCGACTCGTAAACGAGGCCGATGGCGGCGCGCCACTGGTCGAGGGCCCCGAGATTGCCCAGCGTGTCAGCGGTGCTCATCTGCGGCACGTCGCTCAATCCTCCGCGCACGGCGGCGGCGAAGGCGTCGGCTTCGAGCGCATAAAGCGGCGCACCCTCGATCACGATTTCCTCCGGCGACGAGGCGCCGGCTTTGTGCAGAATCAGTTTTGAACTGCCGCCGTCACGGTTGATCACCCACGGCGAGGGCACGAGCAGCCAGCCGGCGGAGCCGTAGATGCGCACGACGTTGTCCTGCGTGAGCCCCACGCCGGTGGAGACCTGCGCGATCACGTTGTTTTCAAATTTCAACGTGGCCGCCGCATACACGTCGGCGCCGCTCTCCGGGTGCAGCACACCGGCGCCGGTGACCGACACCGGGTCGAGAAACGGCTTTCCGGCCGCCGCCCCCGCCACCAGCCGCGCCATCGAAACCGTGTAACAACCGACATCCAGGATGCCGCCCCCGCCCGCATCATTGGCCCACAGCCGCGAGGTGGCATTGTAGTCGGTTTTGAAACTGAACGCCGCCTGCACCACCCCGATCGTGCCGAGCACGCCGGAGCGGACCAGCTCGACGATTTTCGCTGTCTGCGGATGACAGCGATACATGAACGCCTCCATCAAGACGACGCCATGCTCTCGCGCGGCCTGCACCATCACCATCGCCTCGGCCTGGTTGAGCCCCATCGGTTTTTCACAAAGCACGTGCTTGCCAGCCTCGGCCGCCTTGATGACCCACTCCGCGTGCTGGGGATGCGGCGTGGCGATGTAGACCGCCTCCACCTCGGGATCGGCGAGCAACGCCTCGTAGCTGCCATGGACACGACCGATGCCATGCGTGGCGGCGAAGGCCTGTGCCGGGCCGGGCGTGCGGCTGCCGACGGCGACAAGGCGGCTGTTTTTTGAGGCGGCGACACCTTGGGCAAACACACCGGCAATGCGTCCGGTGCTCAGAATGCCCCAGCGAAGGGGAGCGGATTCAGCGTTCATGCGAAGGGGTGGGATCCTGCGAGCGTGTCCACCGCCCTCCGTCGTGCCAAGACAGGAGACCGCTCTTTTATTGTATCTTGTGCGGATACTGGCACCGTCGAACACACAAAGATGGATTCGCTACAATTCTGGCAACACCCACCCCGCGTCCGGCTGGCCGTGGTGATGCCACGCACCTCCAAGCGCGGCATCAAGCTCTACAACCACGCTCACGCATTTCATGAGATCGGCTTCCTGCTCGAAGGTGATTGCGACTGGCACATGGGAGGCAAACGCGAACGCCTTCATGCCGGGGAGTTGCTGCTCGTCCCGGCCGGAGTCACGCACTACGAAAAAACGGCGGGCCGCGCACGGGCGCGCATCGGCTGGATTGGTTTCGATTTCACCGATGGTTACGCTGACGTGCCTGCATTGCTGCGAACACCGTTGTCGGCGGGGGACTACGCGTCGGAGTTCCATCGCCTCCTGGATGTGGTCTGCGCCGAGCAGCAGGGAGACGCCCCCGGCCATGCGGAACGGGCCGAATGCGCCCTCCGTGAAATCCTCATCCTGCTCTGCCGCCTTTCGCCCGCCGGCACGCTCGGTAAAACACGCGGGGCAACCAAGACGCTTCGCGCCCCCCGGCTCATGCACTCCGCCGCGCTCACCCTCTCGGGGAACCTCGCGCAACCGATGCGCATCCGCGACCTCGCGCACTACCACTCGCTCAGCGCCTCGCATTTTGCGCTGCTCTTTCGCAAACACCAGGGCGAGACCCCTCGTCAATTCCTGCAAAACGCCCGCCTTGCCCGCGCGAAAATGCTGCTGATGGAAGGCGGTCTCACCGTGAAGGAAATCGCCTCCGCCTGCGGCTACGTGGATGCCGCGCATTTCTGCCACGCCTTCAAGGCGGCGACCAAACTCACTCCAAAGATGTTTCGAAAAACAAAGGCACCAAAGTGACGCAGATGCGGTGCGCGTGCTATTTTTCAAATCCCGGAAATTGCCTTCACGCGCCGCCCCGCTCTAGCTCGCGATCATGTTGACGAAGGCCCAGCTCTCCCGCCTGCGCGCGCTGCGCGAGAAGAAAAACCGCGAGGCGGAGGGGCTCTATGTGGTCGAAAACCCCAAGGTCGTCGCCGAACTGCTCGCCGCCGGCGTCACGTTTGCCGAAGTATATGCGACCGCGGCATGGCCGGGATACTCACAGCGGGCACGCGTCGAAATTACACCGGAAGAGATGGCGCGCATCAGCCACTTCCCCACTCCCTCGGAGGTCTTCGCGGTGGGCCGCATCGAGCGCCCGTCACTGCCCGCCGGTGCTCTCTCGCAAGGCCTCTCGCTCGCACTCGACGGAATTCAGGACCCCGGAAACGTCGGCACGCTCCTGCGCATCGCCGATTGGTTCGCGTTCGACCGCGTGCTGCTCTCGCCGGATTGCGCGGACCTGTTTTCACAAAAAGTGATCAACGCCAGCATGGGTTCCTTTGCCCGGGTAAAAACGTTCACCGTGGATCTGCCTTCCGTGCTGACAAGCGACTGCGTGCCGGTGCTCGGCTGTGACCTCGGCGGCGACGACGTGCACACGCTGCCCTCCGTCACCCATGCGGTGGTGGTGATCGGCAGCGAAGGTCGCGGCCTGTCCGAAGGCGTGCGCAACGCCGTGACCCGCTTTGTGACAATCCCCAAGTATGGCGGCGCGGAATCGCTCAACGCCGGGGTCGCCGCCGCCATCGTCTGCGACAACCTGCGGCGTGCTCAGCCGGGATCATCCGGTTGAGCGGCGGAGTAGCGGGGCAAGATGGCGAGTGCATTTCTGGGGCGAACGACCAAGGAATACCCGGCGGGTATTTCGACGGGAGAGAGCCACTGAAAGGTGCCGCCAGATCGCCTCGATACGACCCGCGCAACCGAATGATTCCGGCTCAGAAATAGCCGCCTTTTTCGGAAATCTGGTGGATCGTCTGGCCCTCGGCCACCCACGAAAAGATTTTCTTCTCGTTGGATTTCATTTCCTCGGCCCTCACGAGCACGTCCATCGCGATATCGCGCGGCACCACGACCACGCCGTCAATGTCGCCCATGACCACGTCGCCCGGACGAATCACCACATCGCCGATTTTGATCGGGATCTGGTAATGGGTAATCAGGCAGCGGCCGAGCGATCCATTCGGGATCCGATGCTTGTAGAACACCGGGAAATCCTTCTCCAGGATCTGGTGCGTATCGCGAATACCTCCGTCGATCACCGCGCCTTTCACACCGAGACCGGTCGCGGTGGCCGTCATCACTCCGCCCCACAACGTGGCCTTCTCATCGCCTGACGTGTCCCACACCACCAGCGAATCGCCCTTCAACTCGGTGAGCATCTGCGTGCGAAACGTCATTTCGCCGGTGATCTTCACGTTGGGCGCGCTTTTCACGGTGAACGCCAGCCCCGCAACCGTCCGCTCGGGGCGCAACGGCTTGAGATGGCCGGGCAGCGCCTGGTCGAGCAACGCAAACTCCCGCAGCACGTCGCTGATCGCCCCCGTGTAAAGCTGCTCATAGCGCGAGAGCAGTTCCTTCACGGGAATGGGAAACTCCTTCGTCGAGATCGTCTCCCGCGCGGCAATGAGCTTTTCGAGATTCATCATGCCCACTTCCTTTTTGTAGGCCTCAATATCGGTGTTCAGGTTTTTGGTCATAAAATGCAGCGAAAGGGAGGCTCAAAGGCCCAGGCCTCCATCGATGAAAAGATTCTGGCCCGTGATATAACGGCCCGCATCGGAACAGAGGAGCAGCGCCGCCCCCGCGCAATCGGCACTCTCACCGAAGAAACCCGCCGGAATGGCCGCGCGGACTTTTTCGGCGTAGGCGGCATCGGCCAGCGCCGCCGTGTTGCGATCGGTCTGGATGACGCCCGGCGCGAGGTTGTTGATCGTCACGCCATGGGGCGCAAGTTGCCTGGCAAGTCCGAGCGCGAGGCCCGTCTGCGCGTGCTTGAGCGATGAATACACGAGCATCTCCGGGTGCGGCTTCACCTCCTGCACACTGCCGAGGGTGACGATGCGCCCCCACTTGCCCGCCATCATCCCGGGTGCGGCGAGCTGCAAAAGCTCCAGGCTGCTGCGATAATTCACGGCCACCTGCCGGTCTACATCGGCGCGGGTGAACTCCAGCCAGGATTTCCTCGTCTGGACCGACGCGTTGAGCACCAGGATGTCGATTCCACCGAGTGCGGCGACCGCGCCTTCGTAGGCAAGGCGCGCACCGTCGTCGGCGGCGAGATCGGCCTGCACCACGCCCGTGCGCCGACCACCGGCCGCGATGCGCGCGGAGATCTCCCGGGCCTGCTCTCCGTTGCCCGTGGAGTGGATGACCACGTCGGCCCCCGCCCCGGCCAGGGCCGTGGCGATCGCCGCGCCAATCCCCCGGGAGGAGCCGGTGACCAGCGCACGACGACCGGTGAGATTGAACGGGGCGAAAGAGGCGGCGGCAGGGTTCATGGGAATCGAGAAAAACTCAGCGAACAGCGGGACGGGCAAACCAACGCTTCATCACGTCGGCCGCGGGTTTCCCCGCCAGGGTGAAACCGGTGTCACCGGCCGGATCGACGTGGTAGTGGGCCCGGTTTTGCTGCTCATCCCATTTCCACCAATAGAAACCCCGCCACCAGGGCTGGTCCCAGAAAAGCGTGCACATCGCCTCCAGGAAGTTCGCCTGCTCACCCGGCGCATACGCGGCGCTCGTGCGATACTCGCTCGGGTTCATCGCCCCGCCTGCGACCGAGCGGCAGCCGGTCTCCCCAAAAATCACCGGCAGGCCGCCGAGTTTTTCAGACGCACGCTGCAACCGGGCGACGGTCGGACGAAGCTTCTCGATCATCTCGGCCACCGTTGCGCCGGGTTTGTCGGCGGCCGGCGAGTAATAACTGATGCAGACCGCATCGAGCGCCTTCAACCAGGCCGGCGGCTCGTCGAGTTCCAGCAAGGTCGGCGGCTGCGCGTCGTAAACCAGCGGCCCCGGGTAAACCTCCCTCGCGGCGGCAACCACCCGGTCCCACCGGGCGTTGTTGCGCGCCTGCTCGGCGGCAAAGAGTTCGCAGCCGATGCAGTAGGCCTCGCAACCGGTGCGCGCCGCCAGCCGCCCGTAATGAACGATGCTCCGGCGCAGACTCTCGAACCACGGCTCCCAGTAATTCACCACCCGCCCCTGGATCTGTTGATCGCCCTCGGGGAAGGAAATGTTTCCGCGCCACGCACTGTCGTGACACTCGACCATCGGTTTCAACATCACGCGAATGCCGCGCGCATGAAACCGCGCGATGATCGCCTCCAGCTCATGATCGGCAGCCGTGAATTCAAAATCTTGATACAATCGTGTGCTGGAAAAAGTGTCCTGCATGACGCTGGCCATCACCGCGACCCAAGTGATGCCAAGCTCGGCCATGCGGTCCACCTCCAGCAGGGCGGCAGGCGTTGAAAAGTAACCTCGTCTGGCGAGATAACCAAAACTCATGCCTTTGTGCAGTTCGCGCAAAGCCGGGAAGTCGGGACGGGGTCGGGAGGTGGTCATGATGGGTGGGCTTCAGACATGAGGGATACGATGGGCGTCCAGGATGCCTTTCATATAGCCGGTGGCGAAGAGCCGGCCAAGAACGGCGTAACCGTGCGGCAGATCCTCTTCGCCGGCGAGGGAAGGCACGTGATCGACGCGAATGGGGCCGCGAAAACCAAGTTCGTGATAGAGCTTGAGCATCGCAGGCATGTCGGTCGGGCCATTGTCGTGAAAAGTCTCCGTGAAATCCTCCCGCGTGCCGGTGATATCGCGGAAATGAACAAACGCGATCCTGTCCGCAAAACGCCGCGCGGCGGCCGCGGCGTCTTCGCCCATCGCCCGGATGGTTGCCTGGCAGAAAGTCAGTCCGTGCGCGGGCGAGTCGCTCAGTGAAAGCGCGCGCGCCAGCGCGTCGGCCGAGGTTAGAATCCGCCCCACCCCGCGCAGCGGCGACACGGGCGGATCATCCGGGTGCAGGCCCATCCTGACGCCGGCCTCCTCGGCAACGGGCAGCACGCGGGTGATAAAGTATTCGTAGTTTTCCCAGAGCCTTCCCTCCGTGACGCGAAGCTCCGGTGCAACAGGCGTGGGGTCGAGCGCGGCAACGCGGAAACGGTTGGTGACGGCGCCGCCGCGCGCGGGCACGCGAGGGTCGGTCCGATACCAGCCGATCGTCGCCATGAAATTGTAGCAGAGCAGGCCGATGCCGAGTTCGCCCATGTTGCGCAGCATCGTCTGATAACGTCCGATGTCTTCGTCGCGCCCGGGCAGGCCGAGCTTGATCCGCTGCATGTCAAACTCGTCGCCCTCCAGTCCGATCAACGTAAACCCCCCGTCCGCGAAGCGGTCGCGAATCGTGCGGAGCGCCTGAAGATCGTCGGGCGCGGGCAGACCCGTGAGCTCGGGTGCACATTTGCAGATCGCGTGGTTGATCCCGATCTGGCGGGCGAGCTGCCAGGAACGGTCCGGTGTGGCGGGCAGGAAATCGGCGAGGATCATGCGAGGGAAGACGACCCGGGACCTTGAAGCGCCTGCGAACACACGGTCGCGGCGGCCAGTAATGCGCGGGTATGCGCTTTGTTTTTCCGGCCCTCGAAATCCTGGACAAAGCCCACCACCGTCATCGTGGCCACGATCGCGCCTGTCCGGTCGCGCACCGGCGCGGACATTGCATGCACACTCGGACGGAACCCGCCGAAATCAGAACACACGCCAAGACGGCGGCACTCCGCGATGCGTTTCTCCACATCGGCCCGCGTCTGGTGCTCCCAGCAGGACTTGGGCGCACCGTCGATCAAGCGGCGACACTCGTCGGCGGGACGCTCGCTCAAAAGAACCGCGCCGGAGGAGCCAAGCGTCAGGTGAAATGCAGAGCCGACGCGCACGGACACGGCGGTCTCGCGCGGGGATTCCGCCCGGATCAACGCCACCGCCTGATCGCCTTGCCGCACCGAAAGTTTCGCGGCCAGTCCGGTCTCCGCCGCGAGGCGGGAGAGGATCGGCCGGGCGGTCTCCACCAACAGTTCGTGCCGTGCCAGCGGCTGAAGGAGCGGCAGCAATCCGAACGAAAGCTCATGGTTCCCGCCCGCCGAGGTCCGCACGCAATCCTCGGCGATCAAGGTCTGCAAAATCCGATAAACGGTGGAATGGGAGATGCCCAGTTCGTGGGCCAGCGCCTTCGTCGTCGTCTCCTTTCGCCCCCCGGACACCGCGCGCAACACGGCGATGGCCTTGGTCAAAACGGGAATGGTGTGCGCAGGCATCGGGGAAGTGGGGCGACCCGGTCACTCCATCCTCTGATCGCCACCGGCTCAAGTTTTGTAATGAACTCTCTTTTTCATTAGAGAATTCAGGTGGAGGCTTATCCGGCGAGCTGCCCCGGGACCTGCGTGTCCTTGAGCGCGACGCCGCTTACGCCGAGGCGGGCGGATTCGAGCAAAAGGTGCGCGAGCTTGCGCGCCGCGAGCGCGGGCGGAAGGCCCTCCGGGCGGATGTTTGAAACGCAATTGCGGTCGGCGTCCGTGCAGGCCGCCCGCGGCTGATGTGTGAGGTAGGCGCCAAGGCTGTCGGGCATGCCGAGACCGGGACGCTCACCGAGGAGCATGAGCGCGTGGCGGGCGCCGATCAGCTCCCCGACTTCGTCCTGCAATTTCACCCGGCCCAGCGGCGCCAGCAGGATCGGATAAAGCGTCCAGCCCGCCGCCTTGAGGTGACCGGCCAGCAGCGCGACGGTTTCGACTGCATGGCGTTCGGCGGCCTGCGCGGCGAGTCCGTCGGATACGATGATCACCAGATCGCGCCGGCCCCAGGCAGGAGCGAATGACGCGAGTTCGGCGCGCGATGACCGGTCAAGACAACGTCCCAGGTCAGGCCGCACCAGATAGGTTTTTTTGTCGCCCGCGCCGGTGGCAATCCGATGCACGGGCAACCCCGCCTCCACCAGCCGGCCGGACATGTCATCCACGTCGAATGGCGCCAGCACCGCATCACGGGCGCGCGCATGCGACAGTCGAAAATCAAGGACGGTATCCATGCGTTGGCTACCACCCGTCCGCCCAAGCGCGATACGGGCTGACGTATAACGCCGCAAGCCCACCCACGGGTCACGCCCTGCGCCGGAGGAGAGCCCGAGCGTGTGCGTCTCGTTGTTTTCCATGTAAAAGATGCAGGCAGGAAGTGTGCCCCTTGGCAGCGATTATTCCTTCCCTGGTTCGTGTTGAAGCAACCGCCCCCGACCGGCCGACGCCGCGCTCGCGATGAACCCCAAGGCGAGACCCGCGCCGAACCCCGTGGCGTGAGCCAGCACGTCGATGTTTACCCCGCCGGCGCCGAACAGGCCCAGCACTGCAAGGCCCGCAACCAGCGGAACCATCAACGCACGCCAGCGATAGGGGTGGCTCGAATGGTTCATCACCCGCACCGCCCGCCCCACCAGCAAGCCCAGCCCGGCAAACACCGCGGTCGACGCACCCAACGAACGATACGCCTCGCCATGATGCAGCGCCACCGCCACTCCGTTGCCCGCGATGGCCGAGGCCACCAGCCGCCGCCAGCCCGCACCGAGCCCAAAGGTCGCCACCACCGCCGAAAACACCAGGAACCCACCGCCTGCGTTTGAAACAAGGTGTCCGATATCCCCGTGCAACCATAACGCCGAGCCCGTCCGCCACCACTCGCCTTGATCGAACACCCGCCGTGAATCGAGCAGCGCCGCATCCGTCAGTCGCGGCCACTTTGTTTGCGCCCAAAACGCGGCCATCACCGAGCGCCTCGACCAACCAGCAGGCCTCACCCATCGCCAGCACCACCACACTGCGGGAAAAACCCTCCGCGTGGGTCGCGTAAACCCCGGCATCCACGGTTCCCTCCGGAAACGGATCATTCGCCAGGGAAACGGATGGCTCGGATGCAGTCATCGACCCAAACCGTAGCCATATCCGCCCACGCCGCCACCGCAGAATCGGCGGAAACGTGTAACCGTTATCCGGGGCTTGAAGGCAGGATGGATGCGTAGCCGAGGGTCAGCGCCCCCGGCTACACCACACCTTGCCCAGCTATGGTTTTATTTGAACCGCCCTAGGCGGTGGCCGAACCGGCCTTCGTCGCCAGCACCTCGCAACGCGCGACGTAGTAGGCGACCCCGTGGTCGTCGACGGCCTTGCGCGACGCCGTGGTGATGCTTCTCGCCGCACCAGCAGCATACCCAAGGAGCCGCCCCAGGCCGCTGATCTCCGAGCGAAGCACGCCCGACGCATCGAACGTAAATTCACGACCGGCGTGATGGAAATCCGACAAGGGCGGGAGATGCGGAACGATGTCGCTGTCGTTAACCAGGCGGAAGGCGCGTTCCGGATAAAGACGGTCGAGTTCACGCGTGAACGTGGTGTCGCCCACCTTCGGACAGCCAAACGTGACGAGCGTGGGCACCGGACGTCCGTCAACGGAAGCCAGCCGCGCAAACATCAAGGTGGCGATCGCCCCGCCGAGACTGTGCCCGGTGATAAATATCTGTCGGGCCGCGCGCCCCGGACGCTCTGCAGTCCACTCCATGATCTTCGCGCTCAGATCGCCCCACACGAGGCCCAGCGCATCATGAAAGCCTTGGTGCACCCGGCGGGAGGGCGCATTTGCGTAGTCCGCCAGCGTAAGCATCACCAGCCGCACATTCACATCGGCCAGGACGTCGTTGAGGTCGGCCAGTTCCGTGCCCCGAAACGCGATCAGCACGATCTGATCGTCCGCCGCGCAAAAGCCCTGGGTGCCTTGCTTGTCGAAGTAGTGAAACTCGTGAAATTTCCACGTATCCTTCACCAACGCCTCGATTTCCTGCTTCGGCGAATAAGCCGCGGCCGAGGCGCGTGCCAGCCAGTAGGCCTTGCGGGAATTGAATCCCGTCGCGGGCGCCGCCAGATCATGGCCGATCTCAAGCGGCATTACGCTGGCGGGCGCCACCTGCGTCGCGCTGGTGCCGCCAGACGCCGCAGGTTGATTCGTCGCAGCAGCCGCCGCGGGAGGCGACGACTCGCCCTGGCCTTTCCGCAATCCGATCAGCCGGTTCATCACGCCATACCAGAAAGGGGCCCCTTGGGAGACGGCGAGCGCGGTCACCCCCAGCCCGGCGAGCTTGAAGAATACCACCATCCCGAACGCCCAGGGGACCAGCAGCCAGCCCCATCGGCCAGAATGATTTTTTGCAAACCAGGTGTCCGCCCCGAAATACCCGTCTTCCAGACTGCTCCATCCCAACGGAAACCCGATGCTCTCCAGGTCCCGAAGCCGCTCAATATCCTGACCCAGCGCCTCCCGTGTCGCCTTCAGCCCGGGCGATGGCTCGGCGTCTTTTTTCTCCGCGGCAAACGTCTCCGAATAAGCGGCCACGGCTTCCCGCAATGGCCGGTCGTGGGACAACAGGTGAATGGTGCGGATCGTGTCGGCATTGAGCACCAGCGCCAAAACGAACCCGAGCACCAGCAGGAGACGTTGCATGGTCACACGGTAGATATCGGTGGCTCGCGCCGAGGCCTCGTTAAACCACGCAATCAAATTGGCGCGGAACGGAGCCCAGAGCGCCTCTCCCGTCGCCCCCGCCGGGATCTCGCTCGACAAGCCCAGCGTGCGCAACGTCTGCCGCAGCGCGTCGGGCGTATCCTCGCTCGGTGCGGCCAGCGCGCGCAGGAGCGCAAGCCGGTTGTCGGGCAAGACGCGCTGCGCGTCACGGGGGACGGCGATATCGATCACCACGTTTGCGAACGTCGCAGGATCCATCGAGGACGGCGCATCGGCTCCGGGAATCGCCAGGCTGCGGATTTTTGGATGCGACCAGAACCGTTGCACGATGTCCTTCCGCTTCGGATCGGCGTCGCTCCGGCCGGGAGCGATCACCTGATACTCCTTGATCCATCGCCGGCGCAGCCAGCCTGCCAGTCCGAACCAGCTTTTGTCTTCCGGAATGCGCCGGCCGATTCGATCCAGCACGAGGCTGGAAACACTCCAGGGCGTGTCGGGCGCCCCGGCCAGCAGCCGGTTGACCGTGACGTAAAGGATCTCCTCGCGGTAATGCGCGGCCCGGGTGAGGAGCTCCAGCAGCAGACTCCCGATGGAGCTGAGCAGGACATAAAGAACAACAATGCCGAGCGCGACGTTGAGGATATCCGGAAGATTCATGAGCGGGCGTAAATCAACCTTCAGACGTCAGATGAACACCGTGGCCACCTTCACCAATGCCTGAGTGACATTGGCGAGGTTGTTCGCATTGGCTATGCTGGCAGCCAGATTGCTCACCGCAGTGTTGGCATCGGAAACACTGAAGTTATTTTGCTTCGCCATACCTAACGACTGATAAATGCCCGAGAGGCTCTGCTCCGTAAGCAATGCCTGCAGTGCCGCATCGCTGGCGTGCCGGTTACGCAAATCGATCATAAGATTTCGTATAAGCAACGACTGGCCTACGATGGTCTTCTGCAAGTCGACGAGAGCCGAAGTGAGTTGAGCCTGCTGGGCGCCACCGTGCTGGTCGACCAGTGCCTGAAGTTGCTGGAGGTGGTTCTCTGTAAGCATAAGTTTAGTTGGTTCCAAATAGACCGATGATTTGATCCGCTTTACCTAAATTGGCTTTTAACTCATTGGCTGCGGCAGGACCTTTGTTTTTCGAAACCAGATCCAGCACCGCTCCGCGCAAACCTTCGTTTTGTATCACCGATTTGAGCGAATCGAACGCCGGCTGGGCCTGCGCGTAACCGATGAATGCCTTCGCGTGGTTGCTGGAGATGTTGGCCTGCTGTTCAACCGTGGCCAAAAATTGGCCGAGTGCCTTTTCATACGTCTGATTCAGCTCCATTTGCCGTTGGACGGGGAAATAAGCTGATAACAACTTGGCGCGTTTAAGTTGATACACTCGCGCGATCTCCGGCTCCGTCGCGTTCACAATAAGTCCGTTGAGTTCATCCAAAGTCAGACAGTCTTGAATGACGCGCTGCGCATTGAATCCGGGCGTTCCCGCGGCAA
>JAQSWS010000038.1 GCA_029266495.1 Rariglobus sp.
GCCCTTGGTGCAGCGCCGGGACTACGCCCAGTTCGCGGTCGTGCGCAGCAAGCTCAACTGGAGCGGTGGCGTCGCCTCCCGCACCAAGACATAAAAAAGCGCGGCCCGCCGGGCCGCGCTTGATTCACGGGAACAACCGGCCGTTTAGTTGCCGGCCTCGGGCTTCTTCTTGCCTTCCTTCTTGGCGGCCATTTCCGCCTCGTCGAGTTTGCCGTCCTTGTTGGTGTCATATTTCTCCAGAAGCTTGGCCTCCATCTCGGCCTTGTGCTTCGCCTTCATCTCCTCCTTGGCCGCTTTTTCGGCGGCGGCCTCGGTCTCATCAATCTTACCATCCTTGTTGGTGTCGAATTTCTTCAAACGAGAGGCCTCCTCGGCGGCTTTTCTCTTGGCCATATCGGCGTCCATCGCGGCCTTCTCGGTCTCGTCGAGTTTGCCGTCTTGGTTGGCGTCATATTTCTTCAAGAGACCCGGATGGATCTTTTTTTCCTTGGGATCTTTATTGTCCTCGGGGTGGACGGCGAAAACGGTGCAAACAGCGGCAAACGCGCAAAGCGCACCGCGCAGGGTGGACATAAACGGGGTTTTCATGGCGTTCCCATAAAACCCTGTCCGCCCTTGATCGCAAGTGACTTCGAGCTCCGCGCCTTCCTCTACGGCTTCACCACAAGCTGCGTCCTCAGCGCCCGCTGAAACCGCTTTTTCGCAAACGCCTGCAAATCCGCCACGGTCACCCCGTCGATGTGTCTGTCATAGGTGGCCGCGTCGTCGACCGGCAGTCCATACAGCGTGTTCAGCCCCGCGTGCATTGCCCGGGCACCATTGGTTTGCAGCCCCATGCGGCGTCCGGCCTTGAGGCGCGTCTGGCAGCGCAACAATTCACCGGCAGTCACCCCGCCCGCCTGAACACGTGCAATCTCCGCGTCGATCTCCGTCAGCACGTCCTCCGCCGTGGCCGGCGCGGTGCCCGCGTAAAACATGAACATACCTGCGTCGATTCCCGTGACGCGCGCCGAACGCACGAAATACGCCAGGCCCTTTTCCTCGCGCACGCGCTCGAACAACCGCGACGACATGCCGCTGAACAATTCGTCCGCCACCTCCGAGACATAGTAATCGTCGCCGAGCAATCCCGGTCCGGGAAACGCCTGGAACACCACCGCCTGTTCACGCGGCTGTTTTTCAACAAAATCACCCGTCTCGCCGGGCGCGGTGAACACCGCCGTGCGCTTCGGCGCGGCACCGCGCGGCAGCCTGGCGAGGAACGCCTTTAATTTCGGTCCCAGCACCTTCGGGTCAAAATCGCCCGCGGCCACCAGCACGACATTGCGCGCCACACCGAGACGCTTCCATAACGCGGCAAGGTCGGCCGGCTTGACCGCCTTGAGCCCCTCGGTCGTCCCGTGCGCATCGATCGCCAGCGGATGTGCACCGAAGAATTTTTGCCGGACAAGCTTTTTTCCAACGGTCACCACGTCGTCGGCGTCCTGCTGCAAATCGGCAAGTTGCGCATCGCGCTCGATCTCAAAGCTCGACCGCCTGAAACTAGGCGCGAGCACCGCATCCGCCAGCGCCTCGAGCGCGCGCGCCGTGTCGCCCGGCAAAACCTCGGCGGCGAGACCGAAACTGTTGTTACCCGAAAACGGATAGAACGAGCCGCCCACTTCCTCGATGAACTTCGCGACCTCGGCGGCGGAACGTTTTTTCGTATCCTTGGTGAGCAGTGTCGCCAGCAGCGAAGTCGCACCGCGTTGATCCGGCTGTTCATGCAACGGTCCGCCTTCGCACAACAGGCGCAGGTGGAGATTCGGCAGGCGACGGTCCGGCCGCAGCAGCAGTCGCGCCCCGTTGGGCAGGGTCTGCTCCTTGAACGCATCCGGCACGCGGTCGGTCGTCACGATTGTGGAGGCCGCCGGCTCCGCGCTCTTGGGGTTCAATGACACCGAGGTGACACGCTCGGCGGCGAGGTAGGTGCGCAGAACCCGGCGGAGGTCGGCCACGGTCACCCGGGCCAGACGTGCGAAATACGATTTTCCAAAATTCACATCACCCGCGACCACCTCCGCGGCGCCGAGGCGCGAAGCCTGGCCCGAAACGGTTTTGCGCGTATTGATCTCGCCCACCACGAGCTGGCGAAGGGCTTTGCGCATCTGGGCCGCCGTAAAACCGGCAGTGGCGACGCGATCCAGCTCGCGTCGGACGGCGGCGGTGGCGGCTTCACGACGGAGAGGTTCACAAATGAAGGAAATGTAGAACAAGCCCGTGTCGCCGGGATTCCAGCTGGTCGCGTCGATGCTGTGAACAAGCCGCGCCTTCTCGCGAACCGCCTGCCAGAGGACCGAGCTGTCGCCCTGCCCCAGCATGACCGCCAGCAGATCGAGCACAGGAGCATCCGGATGGGTCAGACCGGGAATCTGCCAGGACAGGCCGGCGCGGGTAAGCTCCACCTCCTCATGCCGGTGCAGCGCGCGCGGGGCCAGTTGCGCGGGCTCCGGCAGCACGAGCACCGGGGCAAGCCTGGCGCGCGGGGCGGAGCCGAAATGCGTCTCCACCAGCACGCGGACCGCCGCCGGATCAATGTCGCCCGCGACCACCACCACAAGATTGTTGGGCACGTAGCGGGCCCGGTAATACGCCACGAGGTCCTCGCGCGTGACGGCAGTGAAAACATCTTTGTAACCAATGACCGGATACCGATAGGGATGCTGCCGGAATGCGGTGTCAAACAGCGCCTCGCCCAGGCGGTGGTCGGGATCGTCGTTGCCCATGGCAATCTCGCGCAGGATGACATCCTTTTCGCGGGCGACCTCGTCGGCCGGCAGCGTGGAATGCAGGACGGCATCCGCCAGCACGTCCAGCGCCACCCCGACGTGTGCGGACGGCAGGTCGATATAATAGACGGTGCGGTCAAAGGTGGTGTAGGCGTTGATGTTGCCCCCATGCGCCTGCACGGTCGTGGAAATTTCCCGGCCGGCCCGGCGCTCCGTGCCCTTGAACAAGAGGTGCTCAAGGTAGTGCGAAAGGCCCGCACCAAGGAGCCCGTCCTCATGGATGCTGCCGGTTTTCACCCACACCTGCACGGAAGCGACGGGCGCGGACGTGTCGCGCTGCACCAGCAAGGTAAGCCCGTTGGTCAGGACGGTGCGCTCCGGAAGCTGCTTCCAAAATGTTTCGAGCAAGCGCAGGTCGGACACGAGGGAAGGGGTGGATTTTGACATGGGAAAACGAGACGATGCGCACAGTCGGCCTCTGCGCGAGCGGCTTTGTGCGTTCCGGTCAGGTGGTCCTGAACGTGAGCTCAGGGAGCGACCGGAAGTTCACCTTCTCGATTCCCCACAAGCCCGCGCTCTCGTCGCCCGCCGGCGCACACAGCGCCGACGACACTCAAGCGGAAGGCACTTGCGATGAAGAAACCCGGTCGCCGCGCCGAGGATTCCTCGGCAAAAACGGTTTTACGAACGCGTCCTCAAATGTGTAAATATCCGTAAAATCCTCGCGCCGATCGTTCTCGGTCTTACTAAACACATTGTATTCAATGAGGTTAAATACGATTTCGCCCATGTCGCCGCACCGGTTGATGCCCCAAGAGTTCAAAACCGTGATCGCCAAGGGACCAAACTGATCCAGCGCATAGGTGCGAAGACCCATCAATAATTCCGCCCCCGTGATGTGCAGGGACTGTTTGGAACGCTCGGAATCCCGTTTTTTCAATTCCTTGACAGCGTAATCAAGTCCTTCCCGCAGAAAGCCATAGGCTTTCCGATCATAACGCGAGTCCTCCTTGCAAATAAGGTTTACGATCTCGTTGAAATCCAAATCCGACATGGTGATTGAGGCGGAGTGTGCATACCGGGGGAACCTTCGCAATCCGCAAGAACGAGCCATCAACGCATCATTCACGCCTTTCCCGCCGAGCCTAATTGTAAATAGAACGTAAAATGACTCATATTTTTTACATTCCGCCTTTCAATTGTGTAACAATAGGGTGAAGTGGGGGTATCGCCATGATATCATCTACCCAGACCAATCATCCTCTGACTAGCTTCTCGGCAACGGCTCAGCCTGCGGGCAGCGCGTTAGAACAGGCCTGCAGCCGCCTCAAGGCCGCCGGGCTTCGCATCACCCAACCACGCATTTCCATCCTCAATGCGCTGATCAACCGCCGCGAACCCGCCACGATCGAACAGATCCACGTCGACCTCAAAGACAGCGCATGTGACCTCGTCACCGTTTACCGCTGTCTCGCGGCGTTTGAAGAACTCGGCCTCGTTCGCCGCTGCTTCTTCCACAACGGAACCAGCCTCTATCAAATCCAGTTCAGCGATGAGCCCGTTTATCACGTCGTCAGCAAAGACGGCGCGATTCTCGAATCCGTCTCCCCTGAACTGGCCAAGGAGCTCCGCACGGTGCTCACCAAGATCGAAACCGAGCTCAAGGGCCGCGGCTACACCGACGTCACCAACATGGCCGCGTTCTTCGCGACCGCCGGTGCACGCCAGTCCGCCGCCGTCGCCGAAAAAGCCTGACGCCCGCGTTCGTTCGTCCACTCAAGCCACAGCCTCACCGGCTGTGGCTTTTTCGTGTCAGGGATTCGGACAGAACCAAGATACCCTGACTGCGCCGGGATTGCCCTCAGCTCCCATGCATCGCATAGCGCCGGCCGGCGGCATTCCAATCCACCACGTTCCAGAACGCCGCCACATACTCGGCTCGGCGGTTTTGGTATTTCAGATAATAAGCGTGCTCCCACACATCGAGTCCAAGCACGGGAACCGCCCCCTCCATCAACGGAGAATCCTGATTGGCGGTGGAGCGGATCGACAAGCGCCCATCGACGACCACCAACCAGGCCCAGCCGCTGCCAAAGCGCTTGGCCGCCGCATCGGCAAACTGAGCCTTGAAGACGTCGAACGATCCGAAGGAGGCACCGATGGCCTCGGCCAGCGCTCCTTGGGGCTCGCCTCCTCCCCGGGGGCTGAGCGCCTCCCAGAAAAAACTATGGTTCACATGGCCTCCAACATTGTTGCGCAGGGTCGTTCGCAAGGGCTCCGGCACGCTCTCGAGACGGGACAACAACACCTCTCCGCTCAACGCCAGCAACTCCGGGCTCCCCTCAAGCGCCTTGTTCGCGTTGGTGATGTAAGCCTGGTGATGCTTGCTGTGATGGATTTCCATCGTGCGCGCATCGATGTGCGGCTCCAACGCATCATAGGCATACGGTAGCTTCGGCAGCACAAACGGCTGCCGGACAAGCCCCTTGGGCTCCTCGACAACTCCCGCCCGGGAGGTTGTGCCCCCGGTCAGGCCCAGTCCCAGCAACACCGCACCGGCCCCCAATGTTTTCAAGGCATCACGGCGCGTCACGGAGGAGTTTTTGGAGAAGATCAGGGGATTCATGGAGGGAAGGAGACGCGGACCGCCAAACGGGATCAAGGTTCATACCGATATCCCACCCCATGCACCGTATGAATCACCGAGGTTTCGCCGCCGGACGGATCCAATTTTTTCCGAAGCTGCGCCACGTGCTGGTCCAGCGTGCGCGTCGTGCCAAAATACTCCACGCCCCACACCGCGTTGAGCAGGACATCCCGCGTCAGCACCTCGCCGGGATGAGCCGCGAACATTTCGGCAAGCTTGAGTTCGCGCGCCGTAAGCGCCGTCGTCTCGCCGGAGAGTGTCACGGTGAAACGCTGACGGTCGATTTCGGCCGGCCCCAGATTGAAGCCCGACAACCGCTTCACGGGTTCCGCCGGCGCCGACGCCACGCGGGAGCGCCGCAACAACGCCTCCACTCGTGCCAGCAGCTCCTGGACGCCAAACGGCTTGGTCACGTAATCGTCCGCCCCCAATTTAAGCCCCACCACCTTGTCAATCTCCTCCCCCTTGGCGGTGAGCAGCAGCACGGGAACCCGGACTTCCTTGGCCCTCAGTTCGCGGCACACGTCATAACCGCTGACCCTCGGCATCATCACATCCAGGATCACCAGATCGTATTTTAATTGCGGATACAGTTTCAACGCCTGCGCGCCGTCGCTTGCAGCGGTGACCGCATAGCCTTCGCTCTCCAGCGTGGCCACCAGCCCAAGCCGGATGTTGGCGTCGTCCTCCGCGATCAGAATCTTAGCTTTCATGGATTAAAATATAGGACTGGCGCTTGTGCCACGCCTTCCCGGACGACACGAAGGCGCGCCGCACCCGGCACCTTGCAACGGACATCCGCGATCACGTTTAATAAAGGGCTCATGGCAACGTGAGCACAAACACCGCGCCACCCCCCGGGCGTTCTTCATAGCGCAACTCCCCGCCGAGCCCGCGCGCAAGCTGGCGGGCGATGCTCAGCCCCAGCCCGGCCCCACCCTTTTCGGTGGTAAGCGTGTCATCCACCCGGTGAAATTTCTCAAAAATGCGCCCGCGATGCGCCCCCGGCACCCCCGGCCCCCGGTCTGCCACGCGAATCACCGCCCGAACCGGTTTGTCACTTATTAGGTGACAAGCCGGCTCGGATGATGACGACCCCAGTGAAACAGTCACCTCGCCGCCGGCCGCGGCGTATTTGCAGGCGTTGTCGAGGAGGTTGATCAATATCTGACCCACCGCGTCCCGATCGGTCCTCGCCATCAAAGGCGTGGCTGGGAGTTCACGATGCAACACCAGCCCGCTCTCACTCACACGGGGCGCATGCGTGTCGAGCAGCCGTCCGAGTTCCGCGGCAAGATCAAGCTCCACGTTTTCGAAGCGCTTGCGCCCCTGCTCCAGCCGGCTGAAATCGAGCACGTTGTTGACCAGCCTCGCCAGCCTTTGGGTCTCTCGTCCGATCGTGCGCAGATAATCGGCACGCTTGGCCGCCTCCGGCACGCGCTCCTGCTCCAGCAATTCGGAATACAGCCGGATCGTCGTGAGCGGCGTCTTGAACTCATGCGAGACATTGGCCACGAAGGAAATTTTCCGCACGGCTTCCTCCTCGCTGCGCCGTGCCTGCCACATCAACAACGTGCCCCCGACAAGGATCGCCGCCACCAGGCCTCCGGCCAGCACGGCGCTCAATGTGAACAAGACTCCGCTCGATATCCGTTCAGGCACCTCGGCCAAAAAACCCGCGACTTCCCAGCCCGGCAGCACAGCCTCGGAGATTGGCACGGTGATCAAAGGCGCCCGCGCCGAAACCGCGCGGTCATACGACGACAGTGCTTTCTGCTGATAGACCGCGCCGCCGATCTCGCGCAGTTCGTAAACCTCCCCCGGCTCGCGTCCTTCGGGCAGCACATCGCCCAAGCCCGCCGCAACCTGCTTCAACTGAACCTCCACGCCCACGACCGCTCCATCGCCCTGCTCGCGCCATCCAATCACATGCAACGCGCCGCCCTCACGCCACGGCAGCCAGCCCGTCCGCTCCGCCGGTGGCACAAAGCCACCTTTCAGCTTGGAAATTTCCTGCAGGTTATAGCGGGTGTTGCTCACCTGCAGCGCATTGTTGGAGGCCTGCGAAAATGCCTGAGCCTGCGATTCTACCAAGACGGCCTGCGCGACCGTATGCGATGCCCACGGGGCTCCCTGCGCCACCAACCGGTCAAGCCAGGCCGGCTTCTTCGCCCCGGATTGCACGGCTGGATCACCCGCCACGACGAACGTGTCGCGCACCAACGGGTTGGTCTTGCGCCATTCCGCCAGAAACGGCTCCCGGGCGTTGCCAACGGGGGCCTCGCGCAACGTCGTCATCAGTCCGCTTTGCACATCCCCCACCAGCAATTCGACATTCTCCGCGATGAGACGTGCACGCGCCCCGACCGCCTCGCGACGTGTTTCCGCCGCCATGCGCGTCTGCTCGTTCAATCGCGCCTGCTCGCGGCCCAACAACCACAACACGCCACCGCCCACCGCCAACGTTGGCAGCAGGAGCAACACCCAATAAAGCAGCACGCGACGCGAGCCGGAGGTCATGCGCACAGACTTACGGCGTGTTATCCGGCAACACAACGCCGAGCTGCCGCGCACGCTCGCGATAGGCCAAAAAATAACGGTCTTTCGCCCAACGCGCCCCGCCATCGCTACGGAAGCCATCAACCAGCTCCTTCTCGAACGCCGGCGTGAGCACCTCGCTCCGGCCCACCAGCACGCGTTCCAGCTTGTCCGGCGCGGGCGTGATCGCGATCGGCAGAATACGATCGGTGAACGCCCGCGGCACGATCCAGAAGACCCTCAGCCCGGGCGCGTCAAAGTAGCTCTCCTTCCACGTGGCCAGCAGAGCGGATGTCTCATCACTGGTTAATCCGGCGTGTATCAGACTGGCGCCGAATCCGCTCTTCCCCAGAAACGAACCCGCCGGCTGCAGTGGAACCGATTGCTGGCCACCCGCCGGCAGCTTCCCCGTCCAGAAATGAAAAGAGGCATCCGGTTTTGAAGATTTCTCGTAAACCCAGACTCTTGAAATGTCCTCCGTCCCGGTGTTACGCAGCGTCAACGTGCCGTCGGGCGCGACCGTCACGTCGAACGGCAGCGCAAAATTTCCGATGCCTCGATAAAACAAAAAGCCCTCGACCACCGGTCCGGTCGCCGAAAAATCCGGTCGGCCGGTTTCCACGAAGCCCGGCGGTCCTTTGACCAGGTTGGCGCCCGGCACACGGGCACGCGGCCACTGCGGCGTCTCCCACGACACGGGACAGTTGATTTTCTCCGTGGTGTCCGGCGCCAGCACGGTGACGTTCCACTGGACCGAACCGGCAAAGGGCCGGCTAAAATCCACCGGAGACAACGCCCTCAGCTGTTCAAGGGTCGGCTGTTCCTGCGGCAAGGGCGGAAGCTCCTCTCCCCCGCTGCGCCCGGGATACCACTGGCTGATCGATCCGCCGGCAAACTTCACGTCGACCTGCACGGCGCGTTCACGGTCCGAATAAAAATAAATCACCGGCGTCTCCATTTTCACGGTCACGTTGCTCACCGGCCGGTTCCAGCCCTTGTTTGCGGGTGAGAAGCCACTGTGGGCCTGGACAAAATTGGGCAGCCGCTCCTCATCCACCTGGAGCCCGGACAAAAGCCGCCCGTCCGACCCGCTCACCGTGGTGAACGTGCCCCACTCGTGGACAACGAAAGCATCCGCCGCATGTGCATGGAAACCGGCACCGGCGACGCCAACGCAGAAGCTGAGACAACCCTTAACAATAAAAGGAGGATTCATGATGCGCATTATAGACTAAATTCAGCGCGCCGTTGTCAGCGGCACGTCAGGAAATTGTCAGGGATTTGTCATGCGATCTGCAATCGCTGGTAAGGCCCGCGTGCCGCCACCGCTCCCTCAATTCGCCAGGACCGTTCATTTCCAGTCATAACGCACACGGTAGGTAATGATCTTTTCCTCGTCCGGTTTCAGTGTGACGCGGAACTCCACGTTCCGATCATCCGTCTTCACGAAAGGATCCGAGTTCTCGACCATCGCCCAGTTGAACCAGCGATACATCCGCTCCGTGACGCGCACCTCGACCGGCTCCTTCTTGCGGTTGCGCACCTTGATCTCGAACGCCTCCTCCACCTCGTCGTTGCGGTTGCTGAGCTTGTAGTCGGTGCGTCTGCGTTCACCCACGATATCAAACGCATCGCCGGTGTAGATGCGCACCGTCTCCCCTTCAGCCGTGTGATCGACCGTGTTTTCACCGGTGAATTCAATGGCTCCATCGGCGTTGTCCTGACGATAAAAGCGCGTGCGTCCTTTCGGCAGCGGCAGGCCAAGGCCGTTTTCCTTGGTGTTCTTGAACTCGCGATAAACCCAAACCTTGGGGTTCGAAACCGTTCCATAGTCACGGTTATTGCGGATGCTTTCCTCGTTCCATCCCCGGTAGCGGCTGTTGCCCAGATCAACGCCGTTATAAATGTAGATCGTCGTGGCCTTCACGCCGGTGGCGCGCAGAAACTCCACCTGCTTGGTCTCGCGGTTGCGAAGCGTCACCGGACGCGGCAGCGAATAGAGGTGGAACTCGTCGAAGGCCTTTTCGGTGACGGAGGCCGAGAAATCCGCGTCGTGGCTTCGCATCGCGTAACCGGCACTGGCCTTGACCTCATTGGCGGGCACCAGCTTGCTGACATCGCCCGCCATCAGCTTCACCCTGGCCTCCGTGAAAGTCTTTCCCGACTGATTGTCGATCGTCACCCAGCCGACGATGTCGAGCGTGTCGCCCTTCTCCGGAGAAACCAGATTATAGGCCGATTCCCATGACATGCCCCCGGTGACGTAGCCGAGTTCGGCGTTCACCTTGGCGGCACGATCGCTGGCGAGTTGCCAGCTCAAGGTGGGCCGCAACACCGTATCGTCGGCCAGCGAAGGGAAGATCGGCTCGCCTGGAAGTGAGAACCGCAGCTTGCCGTCGATCTCAATGATGGGGCCGCCGCCGGCGCCCTGCTGCCAGTTGCCCATCGCCATCTGGCGCTGATAGAATTGATTCCCATAACGCTGCGCCGCCGCAACGTTCGGGGTGTAGCCGGAGCGAATGACTTTCCCTCGCACGATCTGCTCCTTGTTTTCGCGATCCCGCACGATGAAATCGAGCTCCTTGCCCTCAAACAACGAAAGCATCAGCCCCTGCGAAGCAGTGTCCGCGCGATAACTTTGCTCCAGGATGCGCAAGGCGATTTTTCCGGACGGATCGCGCAACACCACCGAGTCCGGCTCCACGTGCAATGTCGCCTGATCGAACGTCACGGCATTGATGCCCTTCGCAAGCTCGAGCGGCACAGTCTCGCGCACGACGGCAAAGTTTTGATTGTAGATGGTAAGGGCGGTCTGCGCACACAGCGCCGACGAGAACAACAGCGGCAGCGCCGCCAACACGGGGATGAGGGTTTTCGTTTTCATAGCGGGTATAGCCTGAACGGATCAGAACCCGTTTTATTAGTTCAGTCTTAAGTTGTCAGAATAATGTCATGCGCCGCGCTTCCAGCGCCGGGCGCAATCAGCGGCCAGCAAAGACACGAGTCTCCGCGCAATGACAGCCAGCACGCCGCAAACGGCGGCAAGAGCGCAGCCCACACCCATCCGAATAATCATGGGCAGTCTCAAATAATCGCCGGTCGTCGCCCACCCTGATGCCACCACACGCACGGGAGGAGGCTGCAACCCCAGCTTGGGATTCTTGATCTTGCCCATACGACGTCGCATCGCCTCCGGATTCCGGCTTTCCCACCTGAGCGGATAGGCTTCGTAGGCCCGCCCGAACGCATCCACGACATCTCCGGCAACCTTGAAATCCTCATGCCGAAACGAGAGCGTCAGGGTGTCCGATTTGGGCAGGACAGTGATCTGCAGGTTCCCGTGAATCCGGTCGTCAACCACTCTCCAATCGGCGTCGTCGCCAGCCATCCTTAAGCCCAAAAATGGCCCGGCATAAGGCCGCCGGGTAAACTGACGCGACACCTGTTGAGTGATGACGGGCAACCAGCCGTGCAAATCGGACACGCTCAACGTGTCCCATCCATAGTCCTTCGCGCTCTCCGAAACCGCCACCGTCACGCTTGATTGATAAATGCGCGGCTGCACCAGCGCGTGCATCACCGCCAAGGTCCCGCCCACCAGGAGAACTGTCGCGAAAACAAACACCTCCCTTCTGCCGATCGGACGCCTGACGCCTTCGCGTATCGCCCTCAGCCAAACCCGCACCCGGTCCGGCTGGTCCTCCGGCCTTTTGAAAACAAAACCCAATCCCATTGAGAGAATGCCCGCGCCTAAAACACTCCGCGCCAGATTCAAAATGATCGGCTCACGCAGATAGGCATCTTTCCAGGCAGGCCTGGGTTTCCCGACAAACTGATACCTCGGAACAACACCGAACCCGCCAACCATGGTTGAAGCACGTGCTCGCTGTATCAATGCCTCCAGCGCTTGTTGCTCGATCAATAGATCCGCTTTCAATTTTCTCTCCGCTTCACCACTGGATCTCCGCTCCGTCTCCGAGGCTTCCTGATAGACAACCAGCGCCAGCTGAATTTTCTCGATCTTCCGTTCCTGCTGTTTCGCGACTTCGACAAGGGCATCCACAATCCTCATTTGTTCTTCGATTTTTCGACGTGCCTCGCCTGCGAGGATTTCATCAGAAAAATACCAAGCCACCCGCGACGCCACTTCACGATTCGGATGCCGGTAACCGACGTCGATTGTCCGTGCCTCTCGATTTAACGTCATCACGTGATCACGAATCAAGAGACGCTCGATCTCTGTCACACTTGCCGGATTGCCTAATCCATAGGCGTTCAGAAAACCGAGATCCTCGTCTTTCCGCACACGTTCCGCAACCCGCCGGAGAACCTCCTGTGATTGAGCCATCTCAATCGATTCATCGATGCTGATACCCTCGCCGACCAGCAGTCTTCCCGCGGATTGATACAACCGCGGCTGCAGGAATGCGTAGCCCGCAACCGCCCCCAAAAGAACGGCCATCGTCCCGCAGAAAACGGTCAGGTTAAACGTCCGCCGCTTCATAGTTTCTCCGTGGGGCCGGCATTTCTTCGTGACCAGCGAATGAAGAGCCATACCGCCAACACACCCGCCACCACCGCGCTCGCAACGCCCCAAGTCAGACACGTAATAATCGGCGCGATCAGGTAGTCGTTCTCGCTGGGTAGTGATGGCTGTTGAGAAATACGCCAAGGACTCATCACCATTCCAGTCATCATGGACGTATCACGCATCTTGAGGATTATCATGCGCAGCGCCATTTGCGCCGCCTCCAGTTTACCTTCCAGTGCCTTGTCATCATCACTCGTCCCACGCTTACCTTTCGGGATTCCTGCGTTCATTTTGCGGTAGGACGTGATGGCCTCCTTGATTTCATCGACCTCGCGCTGTTTTCCTTCAACACGTTGTTTCAGCGATTCGATCTCTCTTAAAGAGTCATCAATATCGTAACGGGCATCCAGTGCGATGCCCTCACCCATCAGCAGTTTCACAATTTTGGCAGCCAGACGTGGATCAGAATGTCTATAGTGTATTCGAATCGTCCTTAACTCGCCCATAGGCGTCACACGAAGATTTTGCTGAATCAATCCAGCCACCACACTGTCTCCGGAATTTGAAGCATATCCGGAGGAGGTTAAAAACCACGTTTTATCCGGCACCTCCAGCCGGGCGACAGTCGCCTCAATGGACGTCACTGAACCAAAAACACCAGCCCGTTCCTTGAAGCGAGTGCCACTATCTCCCTCGTCTATATGAAACTGCAGAGTGCCGCTGGATTGATACAAGCGTGGCTGCTGGAAAGCACGGATCGTCGCGACTTCCAGGACTCCGATGAAAACCAGCACGAAAACGATCCAAGGCCGTCGGCGTAACCGTCCTTGCCGGAGAAATACGGAATCCATCACCCACTGAACCAGAAAACGCCCGGCCGGATGTCAGCAGTTCGTCACGGAGTTGTCAGGGATTTGTCAGCCGATGCCAGTTTAATGCCGTGCTGAGCCGCCCATTGGCCGAGTTCCCGCTTCGCCAAGGCGGCAGCCATCAACGCGGGAAAATGATCCGGCGTGCAGGCGAACACCGGCACCCCCAGCACTGCATACATGGCCGCATTCCTCGCATCATACGAAGGACGCCCGTCGTCGCTCAGCGCCAGCAGCGCGATCATGCGAACCCCCGCCTGCACCAGACGCGCAACCGCCTTGATCATTTGCGCCTGATTACCGCCTTCGAAAAGATCGCTCACCAGCACGAGCACCGTGTCGGCCGGACGCGTCACAAGCCCTTCACAATACACCAGCGCTCGATGAATGTCCGTGCCTCCGCCTAACTGCGCACCAAAGAGCAAATCCACCGGATCCCGCAGATCGGCTGTCAAATCGACCACCGCCGTGTCGAACACCACCATGCGCGTGCTCACCGCCGGCAACGACGCGAGCACCGCACCAAAAATCGACGAATACACCACCGAGGTCGCCATCGATCCGCTCTGGTCAACACACAGGATAATGTCCCGAAGTGACGCGCGCCGCCGCCCGTAGCCCACCAGTTTCTCCGGAATAATCGTGCGCTGCGCCGGTTGGTAATGACGCAAATTCGCCCGGATCGTCCGTGCCCAGTCGATCTCGCGCAGCCGCGGCCGGTTGTTGCGCACGTTGCGTGCCAGCGCACCGCCCACCGCCTGCCGCATGGGTTCGGCGAGCCGGCGCATGATCTCGTCCACGATGCGTCCAACCACCTGACGCGCCGTTTCGCGCGTCTTCTCAGGCATCGCCCGGTTGAGCGAAATAAGCGTCGCTGCCAGATGGACGTCGGGTTCCGCCGCCGCGAGCATCTCCGGCTCCAGCAACAACTGCTTCAGGTCGAGCCGTTCCATCGCGTCGCGCTGCAAGATACTCACCACGCTGGATGGGAAAAACCTCCTGATGTCCCCCAGCCAACGCGCCACGCGGGGAGCGCTGGCCCCCAATCCTCCGCGTTGGGATTGCGTTTCGCCACCCGCTGCGCCCGCCTCATACAATGCACCGAGCGCATCGTCCATGCGGGCATCCTCACCGGACAAATCAACCTCCAGCGACTCCGCGCTCTGCTCGCCAAGCACAAGTCGCCACCGCCGGGTCTCTTCAGCATTCAAGGTTTTCGTCATGGAATTCGGGATGTTGAGTTAAGCCGAGCAAACGCGCCGTCATGTCCACCGCCGGTTTCGCGCGCACCTCGTCAATGCGCAGTGTAGTCCCGCCGCTTTCTCCGCGCCCTCCTCCCCCGCCCAGCTGCGTTATCGACTGTCCAATCTGTCCACGTTCGGGTCCGGTGAAGCGACTGAACGTCCGCCGCAATAACGGCAGCACCGCCTGAAAATAGTCCGGCGGCACCCGCCCCAGCCATCCATGCAACAATCCCAACAACTCGGGATCATGCACCAGCACTGCGCCGCCTCCGCCCAGAAAACCATCCAGCCACGCGGCCGCCGAGTCGGGCGTCTGGCCCGCCGACAAAGCGTGTGAAAGCCGCGTCGCCGCCTCGCCGCCATCAAGCGCATCCGCATCCCTCTGCATACGCGTGCAAAGCCCGCGCAACAGCGCATGCGCCGAGCCATGTTCCATGATGCGCCGTGTGACCGCCCGCCACTCCTCCGTCAGCGCGACGACCTCGAGCAGCCGAATCGCCTCATCATGTCCGCCAATCAGTTTCGCCAGCGCCTCCGCCGCTTCGTCGGCAAGCCCCGACACGGATGCAGGCAACTCGATATGCGCACGGGTCGCCAGCCCCGTGGCAATGACGCGCACCTGATCGAGGTCCATCTGCCGCACACTACCATAGCGGGCGAGCCTCGCCAGCGGCGCGATGGCGCGAAGCAATCCCGGTGGATCGTCCACCGCCGTCGCCGCCGCTTGCACACGACTCAGAATAGCTTCACCGGCTCCGGGTAACTCCGCCAGCAACGCATGCTCCAGCAACGCCACCAGGTTCTCGAGCGTGGGATCCGCCGCCGCCGCCTTCGTCAGTCGCGCTTCCGCCGCCGCCACGAGCGTATTTCCGAACGATGAAGCATCGATGACCGCGAGCACCATGTCCGCCTCCCACTTGAGCGACCACTGCTCTTTAAATGTGCCCTTGCCCCCGCGCACATCCCCTTTGCGCCCCCAGTTGATCTTCACCGCCGACAGACGGTGCAAAAACACACTGCGCGCCCGTCCGCCCGGCTCGCGCAGATCGAGTTCCAGCGGCGTGACACTCGCCGTCGGCTTCAATCGCAGCGTCTTCTGCTGCCGCTCGATGTCCTCCTGCAACGGCAACTGGGCGAGTCCCTCCGGCAGCTCGCCCAAACGCTCACCGATCAAAAGCGGACGGCGCAACAAACTCAGCACCATCGGATCGCCCTCACAAAACACCGCGCCCATCGCCTCCATCGTCTCGGGCAATCCTGGCTTCGGACGCCCTCGCAATCCCGCCAGTGCGTGGGCCAGCCGCACCGCTTCGATGGAACTCGCGCTCGACGCCGAAACATCCGCCGTGCGCAAAACCCGTGCGGCCTTCGTCATCCAGCGCACCGTCGTTTCGCTCCCGCCCTGCCAAAGGTGTTCATACCAGCCCGGCGATTCGATGCCCGCACCATAACCGCTCGCCACCGCCAGCCGCTCGTAAGTCCACGGTGCCCAAGTCGCTCGCACCTTCGCCTTGGGCAGCCCTTTTAAAAGTGCCGCATCGTCGGCCGCTCGCACGGCCTGTCGCAGCGCCGGCACGTGCCATGCGCCGCAGACAACCGCGATGTTTTGCGCACCCGCTTTTTCTGCCTCGCGAATCCCACGCCTCATCCACGCCTCGCGCCGCAGGTCGCGCTCCAACTCGGGCAGTGCTAACTCCGTGCGCAGCGTCGTCAGCGCCTCCGCCACTGCTGCGAACAAATCCGCGTCGTGCTCGCGCTCTTCCACCCGATCATTCCACCAGCGCTCGCCGTCGCTGTAACCATCCGCCTTGGCCAGCCATTGCAGTGGGTCATGACGCGCGGAACCCGGCTCGTCTGCTTTCGTCTCCACCGGGCCCTCGCCCGCACCCTCGGGCGCCACCGCTGCCACGGCAGCCGTCGACGCCTGCTCTTTCGTCGCTTCGATCGCGAAGTGATGCATGCACGGAAGATCGAGGAAACGCATCGTGACCAAGTTCGCCGCCGCCCATTTCATCGCCTGCCACTCCGGGGAAAACTCCGCAAAGGGATAAAACGCCGCGCGCCGCGGACTCTCCGCATCGTAAACGAGAATCGCGACGGGCGGTTTCAACGAAGCGTTCGCCACCGCGCCCATCAACTCGTCCGCATCGGGCGGTCCTTCGATGAGCACAAGATCGGGATGCAAGGCATCGAGCGCCTTCACCAGACTGCGCGCGCAACCCGGCCCGTGATGACGGATGCCAAAGATTGTCGTCATGGCTCATCGCTCCCCCCGCCGGTTGTCCCGACGATGCCCGCGATGGCTTTCAAGTCTCCCACCGTTTCCGAATACACCACGGGCGGCACCTCGCCGAACGCCAGCACGCGCGCGTCGCCCGCCTGTGGATCGTCATACGTGTAGCTGCCGCGCGCCACGGTGTCGGCACGCACGAACCGCGCCGCTCCCAACGTGATCGTCTCCATGGGATCGACGCCCACATACATGCCTTCGACTTCGAGCGAAACCTCCACGCCCGCGCCGGGAAACGCCTTGAAGTAACTGGCCACGCAACCGGCATCGATCACCGATCCACGCAACCACCCGCGCCGTTCCGCCCGCGAACGAAAAGTGCCTGCACCAATCGAGCGATCCTTGGCCATCGCGAGTTCACGTCGGTTGGCGTGCAACGGATCAAGCCGCTCGACTGCGCGTTCGCATTGCGGAAACGGCGGCGCGACCTGGAAGCGCGCCAGATGAGCCCGCCATGCCGCGAGTGTCTCGGCGGCAAGGTCCAACGGATGAACCATGCCGATGCTCGCATCCGTTTCGGACAGTTCCTCCAGCCCACCCACCGCATCGGCGAGCAGCCCGTTCGGATACCGGCGGAAGCACCGTCGCAGCGCGCCGTCGGTTCCATACACGCCCCACACCAGTCGCGTGGCATAAGCCCGCAGCACCGGATGCGTTTCATACAGTTCGCGCCACCGCGTCACCGGCCAGCGCCGCTGCCGCACGAGCGCGAGTTCAAGCCGCGCGGCCTGCCCCTTCGCCGCCTCGCGCAATAGTTTTCCGAGGTCCTTCACCTCGGCCTTGAGCGCATCGGGTGCGGAGGAGGGCAAGCCCTTCAGCGCCTTGTCTGACTCCGGGTCGGACCAGTTCAACTTCAACTCCACGCCAAGTTCCGCGCGCGCCGAGCCACCTTCCCATGCAAAAACGCGCATGCCTTCCGTATCGAAACCAAAACCAGGCACGACCACGTCACCCAATTCGTCCGCGGACAATCCCCGCGCCTGCGCCGCCGCCTGAAACGCCTGCGCCGCGGCCGCGCCGATGTTACGCTGCTTACTGCGATACCGTGTCGCCAGCGCATCGAGCAGCATGAGCGCCTCGTCGCTTCCCTGAAGCGCGATGGCCTGCGCCGCGTATTCCGCGAGTTTCCCGCGCGACGCCTCGCACCACTTCGGTATCCACGAATTCAACACCGGCAGAATCCGCGTATCACCCAGCGAACCAGCCACCGCCAACGCCCAACGATCCTTCGCGTCCTGCGGCGAAACCAGCCACGCGTTCAGCAACGCGAGTGCAAAATCGCCGGACCGCGCCCGGTCGACCTGTGCCAGCCCCCCCCCCAGATCGGGAGCAGCCTCGATCATTTTGTGCGCCGCCTGCGCCACCAGCATATGCACGATCACCGCGTCACCCACCCGTGCGCCATCGGAGCCATAAACCGCAGGCAACGCCGCCACCTCCAACCACCCGCCTCCCGGTGCCTTCACCGCACGTTTTTGTCCGGCTAGCTTTTCCGCAAGCTCCGTCAATCCGGCAGGGGGTGTTATCGATTCCGCATCCTTCGGAACCGCGCCCCGCTTGCCTAGCGCGACCCGGATCGCGCCGCGCACTGCCGACGATTTTTCGTTGTCGAGGGCGGTGTTTAGCGCAGCCGCCGACTTCGGATCATCGATATGCCCCAATAAAGCGACCGCCCCGAGGCGACTGTCGGCCTGACGCGAACCCAAGCGCTCAATCGCAGGCCAGACCGCATCGTTCCCCAGCACTTTAAACAACGCCCCTGCGGCATGGGTGCGGATCTGTTTTGAAGAATCGGCCAGGCACTCCCACCATTCGGCGACAAACCATGCCGGTCGGTGCTCCGCCAAAACGGCGAGAATCGGCTCTCGTTCGGTGACCGTTTTCGACGTCGCGAGCAGGGCGCGGCAGAGTTCGGCCGCGTGCTGCGCGGCATCCTCCGGTGCATGGACGGCCAGCGCATTGATAGCCGCCAGTTTTCCATGCAGATCGGCGTGTCCCAAGAGCGTAAATACGCCCGCTCCTCCATTCAGGAGTGTGCGAGCCGCGGCGCCATACCCAGCCTCGTAGCGCCCGGGTGCAGTGTAGGGATGTGCCTGATACAGCTCTCGCCTTAGAATCTCACTCAATACACCCACCGCCAGTTCCGGAACGCTTTCGGCAAGCATTTCGTGCAAAGCAGGCGAGGCGGCGATCTCCGGTCGGCCCGCATATTTGAGGAAATCGGGATGATGCTTTATCCCGCGCAGTTTGATCAGGCCCACCAGGACCTCCGCCTGCTTCGCCGGCGTCGAACACTGCTCCAGATATGACAAAGCGTCCGCATCGAATAACGAATTGCCCACGATCATAGCATTGATCCGCTTCGGTTCGATATTCCCCGGGCCACCCTTGGCGACCGCGGCTTGATCGAGCCAGAATCGCGCGTCCGCTGGACGCTCCATCGCTACGGCTGTCAGCAAGTATTGGCACAAACCGTCGTCCACATCGATTGCGTCGCTCAGTTCCGCCTGACTCAGACCCAAGATAAACGTCTCAAAGGTGGTAGGGCGCAAAGGCGGGCCGCCTGGCCGGTCCCAACCGCGCGCCCACCCGCTGAACGGACTTGAATATGACGTCCACGAGATCAAATTCATCAGGTCGTCGATGTGCTGCAACGGCTCCAAAACCAGCTCCAGAAGCTTTCGCCCCTCTGCCTCAGCCCCCTCGTGTTCCCGATCCACGACGACACGCATAACGCCGTCGATCAACGCATGGAAATTTGGCCAGCGACGACTCGGATGCGCCGCATAAAGACCGGCCGCGAATTCCGCCACACGTTCTTCGATAACGCCCCACGGATGAGTCGCACCCACCCGCTGGCCCATCTTGTTCACGTCATCCGCAACAGGCGGCACAGCGACACGCGCGATCCATGAGGGATCTCCGGATTCGATAAACGCCTGAACGCACTTGGCAAACTCAACATCCTCGCTCTTCGCACTCGCGACGAGCCGTTGGAGGTATTCCGGCACGGAGAGATTGTCGTTCCTCAGCATCACAAAAGTCGATTGGTGTTAATTCAAAAACTGCCCGCTCACTTCAGCTGATCGCGGCACGCACGATACAGGTCTTTCCATCCGTCGCGTTCCTTCACCACCGTTTCGAGATACTCGCGGAACACCACCGGGTCCTGCACCGGATCTTTCACAATCGCTCCGATCATGCCGGAGGCGATGTCGGCGGCCTTCAGTGCCCCGTCGCCAAAATGCGCGGCGAGCGCCAGCCCGCTCGTCACCACGCTGATCGCCTCGGCCGTGCTCAGGGTCCCGCTCGGGCTTTTCACCTTCGACTTGCCATCTTCCGTCGAGCCGCTCCGCAATTCGCGGAATATCGCCACCACCCGGCGGATCTCCTGCAACGCCGGAACCTCCGCCGGCAATGAAAGCGCCTTGCTCATCGACGCGACCCGCTGGCTCACGATCAACACCTCCTCGTCAATGGTCGCCGGCAGCGGCAGCACCACTACATTGAAGCGACGTTGCAACGCACTCGACAATTCGTTCACCCCACGGTCGCGGTTGTTCGCGGTGGCGATTACGTTGAAGCCCTTCGCGGCCAGCACCTCGCGACCAAGTTCGGGCACAGGCAGGGTTTTCTCCGAGAGAATCGTGATCAGCGTGTCCTGCACATCGGAGGGCATGCGTGTAAGCTCCTCCACGCGGCACAGTCGTCCTTCGCGCATCGCCCGCATGATCGGACTCGGCACCAACGCGGCGTCACTCGGTCCCTCGGCGATGAGTCGCGCATAGTTCCACCCGTAACGCATCGCTTCTTCCCCCGTGCCCGCCGTCCCTTGCACGAGCAACGTCGAGTCACCGCTGATCGCCGCCGCAAGGTGCTCCGATACCCAGCTCTTTGCCGTGCCGGGCACGCCGAGCAACAACAGCGCCCGGTCCGTCGCCAGCGTGGACACCGCCACCTCGATGGTGCGCCGGTCGCCGATATATTTCGGCGTGATCACCGTCCCGTCGGCCAGTGTCTTGCCGAGGAGGTAGTCGGTCACCGCCCACGGAGAGAGTTTCCACTGCGGTGGACGCGGACGATCATCTTGCGCCGCGAGGGCGGTGAGTTCGTGGGCGTAGTCGGTCTCGGCGTGGGCGCGCAGGGCGGTGTTCATGATGGGAGGGAAACGGTGAAGGCTTGATGGACTTGCTGACGAAATTCGATGGCTCGCAAGAGCTCCTCCGCCGGCGAGGACAGCTCGGGCAACGCGGCGAGCCGTCGCACCGCCTCTCCGGCCGTTGCCAGCGGCAGCCTCCGCGCGAGTTCGCGGGCATGGTTTGATTGCAGGCGTGGATAGGGCTTGGCCTGAAACGCCGCCAGGCAGCGCTCCAATGCCCGCCGTGCGGCAACATCCGGCAGATGAAACCCCGTGCGAAACAGCAGCTCAAAATACAGTCCTTCGTCCGCTTCCGTTGCCGGCACGGCGGCCAGCACGCGCGCGCACGCCTCGGGATCGAGCACCGTCAGCAAACGCGGTAACACCTCGGCCGGCGACGGCGCGGACTTGGGCCAGTCCGCAAGTCCGATGAGATGCAGTGCAAAGGCCTCGGCGTTTCCCTTCTCCGGAGCAGCCATCGCCGCATCGATCCAGCCGAGCAAAATGGTTTCGCGCCACTCGTCGTCACGATTGAGTGCGAAAAGTTTCTCGGCACTCACATCAAACCGGCTCGTCCACGCGGAGAGCGGCACACTCGCAATCCATTGCCGCGCCCAGAACGCGCGGGGACCCGTTCCCGCCGGCGGCTTTTCCTCGATGCCATTCGCCTTCCATGCGGCGTCAAAGGTTTCCGGCAAACGCAACGTGAGCCGGCGCATCATCAGCATGCCCTCCGCCCCGGCCATCGCCGCGACCTGCGCCCGGGCCCGCTCCGAAAATTTCGCCTCCGGAAGTCGCAGCAAACTCGCCCGCGCAGCCAGGCGCACCTCACGACGGCGATCCTTGAGAGCCTCGCCTTCGAGCAGCGCCACGTCGTGCGGAGTCGGCGCCTCAGCCACCACCCCGGCAAAGCGCTCGCGTTCCTCGCCTGAAGCTCCTGGCCAAGCCTTGGCAAGGGACTCTGCCGCACGTGCCGGATCATGCGCGCGGATCTGCCTCAACCAGGCGATCCTCTCGGACAACTCGCCCGTCTCCCAAGCCCCGTCCTCGACGCGAGCGGTTTCGAGCACGCGCCTCCACTCGTCCGTGCGACGCGCAAGCCATACGCCGCGCTCGCCCAGGACCGGCAACGCCGCGATCCTTAAAGCCTGGTCACGCGCAACGACGCGCAACAGCGCCGGCAAATCGCGAAATCGCACCCGGCATCCGTGCGCCGCCGCCAATGCGAGCCACTCGACCAGCACGATCGCATGTTCTCCCGCCAGCATGCGGCGCAGCAACGCGGCCGCGCCCGACGAACACGAAGGCAGAATCTCCACCGGCGCCGGCTCCGCCTCCGGTTTGGAATCGGACACGCCCATCGCCCCGGCGCCGCGCGCCGCCGCGACAAGAGCCATCGCCGAAAGCGCGGCGGTTTCACGCGCCGTCCAATCCAATCCCGCCCACGCCTCGGTCAGCACCGGATGCGGCACCGTCGGCGGCGCGGTCATCCGCTCGGTGCCCAGCAAGGTCAGAATCGTAAACGGATCGCGGTTCATCGTTCGAGATTCTGCCGGGTGAGCGGCACCCACTCCGCCCCATCCGCCACCGCAAGCGGTTCGAGCGCTTCGCCATCCCAGAGAACGGAGATCAACGATTCACGCCCGCCGGTAATCGCCAGCACAAGATCGCGCGTATCCGCATCCGTGCGCAGCGGCAGGGCCGCACCGCTTGCATCCAGCAACCCGGCACCACCGTTACGCAGCGTGCCGGGACGCGCCGAAAGCAGAGCCGGCAGCCGCGTGCGCCATGGATTAAGAGCCAGCCCTGAGGCATAACGACCCAGCACGTCTTCGATCGACTCCGCACCGGGCGCCCCCCTGTCTGCGGCGCCCGCTTGCGGCTCCCCACGCCAGAGAGCGCGCAGCGGCTCGATGCCCGGATAAAAACACAGTTCGCCGGTCAAGGTCCGGCCCGGCGGCCAGGTGTCCACCGCCGGCTGCACCAACGGACTCGTCCGCACCAACTGAGCCCAGCGCCCGGTCGAAAGTCCCTGTAGCCAGGTGTTCGAAACGACCAGACGGTCTTCCTCACGAACGGTGCGCGCAGCGACAAACCAGCTGTCGTTCACCGGCGGCCCCGCCAGCACCTGCTCCTGCGCCAGCGTCCAGCCAATCTGTTGTTCCAACTCGGCACGCAAGTCGGCGTCGCACGCCTCGCGCCGCGCATAGGCGACGAGCAGCAGGTGCAAGCGTCCGAGATGATCCGCAAGCCGCTCCTCCCAACCCGTGCCGCCGCGCGCCGCCTCGGCAGCGTAGCGCAAACGCCGGGCCAGACCGATGGCCTGCGCATCAACCATGCGACGGATGATATCGTCCCACGCGGCGTGCGCGTTGAGTCCGGAATCGGCGATGCCGCGCCTCGCGAGATCAGCCAGCCATTGCGAAAGCAGGGCGACGCCCTCGTCCACGCGGCCGGCGCGTTTTTCCAGTCGTTTTGCCTGTGCGGTTTCATCGACCGGAGCAGCGATACCGGCGGTTTTTTGCTCGGCACGCTCCTTGGTTTTCTCCTGGCGCTCGGCGCGACCCGTCAGCCACTCGACCAACCAGGCGGGCCGATTTTTTTCCGCGAGTGCGGCGGGCGTTGCCGCCGCAATGAAAAGCAATCCAAGCGCGTGTTTGCACGGGAATTTCCGGCTCGGACACGAGCACTTGGTGGACAATCCGTCGAGAGCGACACGCGTCTGATACGGCTCTTTTCCCGAGCCTTGGGCGAGCCCCCACAGAGTCTCGGCATCACCACCAAGAAGCGCCCATTTTCGCGGCGCAGCCAGTTCCCTGCCTGCCTTCAAAGACGTTGCATCTGGCGCGAGCGCAGTGATTTGGTCAGAGGTGGGATAAGCGGCCACGATCATGGCATCGTGCGCGGACTCGCGCTGTAATCAAGGGCTGCATCAACTCCCGAGAAAAAATCTCAGGCGTTCGCGTCTCAGGTGAACCGCGATCACCACCAAAGGTCCATATAGGGGTGCCAAGGGTATTCCTCCTCTCGCCTGCTCATGTCGGCGGTCTGCGCGCCGCGCAGTTGCTCAACCCCCAGGCCAGCTTTCCTCTCGCCCGCCAGTTTCGCCGCGAGGGGCTGCCGCTGGGCGTCGTGTTTACGTTTCTCAGTGCGCTGTATTTCCGGGGAAAACTGGCTTACGCCCAACACTTCACCCGCGTAGAGACGGGTGACGTCGTGCGAGTCATCACCACCAACCAAGGGCTTGTCGATCCCGCGATGATCGTCACACCGAAGGACCTCCTCGCATTCGGCACCGTCGATATCGACGATGCCAGCGAAGCATATCGGCGCCCGCTAAAACGAGACGCGCGCGCCCTCTCCAAAAAAACAGCCCCCGACGGACAGGTCGTGCTGCTGGGCAGCATCGCCACGGCAAAATATCGTGAGGTCCTTCTTGAATGTTTCGGATCGCGGCTGGTGTTTCCAAAAGACTTCGTCGGACGCGGGGACATGAGCCGCGGCGGACTTCTGTTGCGCGCCGTGAAATCGGGCGAGGAGCTGGAGTATCAAACCGTGGCGGGTGCGATCTTACACGGGAAACGCGCCCAAAAGCTAAACACCTTCCGCCAGTCCGCAGGGGAGCGATACAACTGAAGCACCACGGGCATCGCTTCGATTCCGGACACCTGGCACATGCATGCCGGCCACACGGAGGAACCGGGGCGGCTCAGAATTTTTTCAAGGCGGCGATAAAGCCTCCTGGACCACCAGCCTGGTAACCGAGCCGCCCCATCGGCTTTCCGTTGCTGTCGACCACGATAACCGTGGGGAATCCACCCACCTTATGATGCTGCGCAAGCTGTTCGTTCTGCGCCTTGAGAGACGCGGACTGCGGTATGCCACGGGGAAAATCGAGTTTCACCAAGACCAGGTTCTTGCCGGCGTAGTCACCAAATTGATCAGTGGAGAGAATTTCGCGATCGAGTCGTTTGCACCAGCCGCACCAGTCCGAGCCGGTGAAAAACAAAAACACCTTGGTCTTCTGCTGCCGTGCCTGGCGGAGCGCAGCGGGATAGTCGGTCGTCCAGGTGCCGGGCGGAATGCCGGGAGCCCGGGCTGCGGGTGGCTCGGCGGGAGCGGACGCCGCCTCCGGCAGCTTGGCGTTCACCTCAACGACTTTGTTTCCCTTCAGTTTGATACGCTGTTCGGGATAATTCAAAATCTGGATTTCGCCCGCCTGCATCTTCGCGGCCGGCGCGCCTTTTTCAGCGATGACTTGATCATAGCTGTCACCAATCTCCACGGCCATCAAAGGCGGGAAAGCGGCCGTTAATATCACGAAAATGCGGAGGATCTTCATAAGCGAACGAGCAAGTGTTTGGGTGAAAAGGACCAGCGGGTCCAAGCCTTAACCCGCCGGCGCATGCCCGTCCAGCCCCCTGTCGGGCTGTTTACGTGAGACGCGAAAAGCTCATTCGCATGGCCCGCCCTGTTCCCGTGGTCGAAAACAGGGCGTTCACATCGGTCACGCCTCCGCCAGCAGTCGACGAAGCGTTTCGTCCACGAGCTTGGGGTTGGCCTTGCCCTTCGAGGCTTTCATGATCGGCCCCTTGAGGCCGTTGATCGCGCTTTCCTTGCCGGCCTTGAATTCGGCGACAGACTTGGCGTTCGCAGCGATGGCTTCGCGGCACCAGCCCTCGAGCTCGGCGTTGTCGATCGGCGCGGCGGCGAGACCTTTGCTGGCAACGATGGCCGCAGGCGCTTCGCCGCTGGCAAACATCGCGATGAAAACCTCCTTGGCCGCGTTGGAGAGCAGCGTGCCAGCATCGATCAGCTTGACCAACTCGGCAATGTGCGCCGGGCGGACTTTCGAATCGGCGAGGTCGAGCTTGGCGGCGCCGAGTTCGCGCTGGAGGTCGTTAACGATCCAATTGCCCACAGCCTGGGCCTTACCCGGGCCGGCGAGCTTGGCGGCCTCTTCAAAGTAGGCGGCCAGCGCACGGTCCCATACGAGGACGGACGTTAGCGTGTAAGGCAGCGCATACTCGGCTTGAAAGCGGGTCTGTTTGACAAACGGAAGTTCGGGACACTCGCCCTGGATGCGAGCTTTCCAGGCCGCATCGACCTTCACGGGCATGAGGTCGGGGTCCGGGAAGTAACGATAATCGTGCGCCATTTCCTTCGAGCGAAGCGACTGGCTCGTGCCGGTCTGACCGTCATAGTCGCGCGTCTCCTGCACGATGGTGCCGCCGGCCTGGGTCACGGCGAGCTGGCGTTGAATTTCGTGGGCGATGCCGTCGCGGACGTAGGAAATCGAGTTGAGATTTTTAAGCTCAACCTTGGTGCCGAGCTTCGTCTCGCCGACGGGGCGGATGGAAATGTTGGCGTCACAGCGGAGCTGGCCCTTCTCCATGTCGCAGTCGGAGATGCCGCCGTAGATCATGGTCGCGCGGAGCGAGGTGAGATAAGCGTAAGCCTCCTCGGCGGATTTGATGACCGGCTCGGACACGATTTCCATGAGCGGGGTGCCGGCGCGGTTATAATCGACGAGCGAGTCGAACGCCTCGTGATTGAGCTTACCCACGTCTTCTTCGAGGTGAATGCGGGTGAGCGCGATTTTCTTGTGTTCTCCCTGGATGTTGCGGGCGGCGCCGGGGAGTTCGATTTCGACGGAGCCGTTGAGGCAAATCGGCTGGTCGAACTGGGAGATTTGATAGTTCTTCGGAGAGTCCGGGTAGAAGTAGTTTTTGCGGTCCCACTTGCAGACAGGCGCGATGTCGCAGCCGAGGAGGAGACCGGCCTTGATGATGGCGTCGAGCGCAGCCTTGTTCATCACGGGGAGGACACCCGGGAGCGCGAGCACGACCGGGTCGGTGAGCGTGTTCGCGGGTTGCCCGTAGCCGGCGGCAACGCGGGTGAACATTTTCGAATGAGTCTTGATCTGGACGTGAACCTCAAGACCGATGACGGCTTCGTATTTCATGAAGAAAAGTAGCGAGTAGTGAGTAGCGGGTAGTGAGTAGAAAACAGCGGAGTATGAGGATCGGAGGTGTGGTATGCCCGCCACTCACTACCCGCTACTCGCGACTTCATAGGTTTGGTGTGCGCCTCGCCCAGTCGTGAGCCGAGTCATACGCATTCGCGATCGCGAGGAGGTCGGCTTCCTTGAACGGCTGGCCGATTAGCTGCATGCCGATGGGCAGACCGCCCGACGAGAAACCGCATGGCACGCTGATACCCGGAAGACCCGCCAGGTTCACTCCGATCGTGTAAACATCACACAGATACATCGCCAGCGGATCGGCCTTCGCACCGCGCTTGAAGGCGGGCGTGGGTGTCGTGGGCGTGATGATCGCGTCCACTTCCTTGTAGGCGTTCAAGAAATCCTGACGGATCAACGTGCGGACTTTCTGCGCCCGGAGATAATACGCGTCGTAGTAGCCGCTGCTCAGCACATACGTGCCGAGAATGATGCGGCGCTTCACCTCGGGACCGAATCCCTCGGCGCGTGACTTGAAATAGAGGTCGACGATGTTGTCCGCGTCGGTCGAGCGGTGCCCGTAACGGACGCCGTCGTAACGACTGAGATTCGAGGAGCACTCGGCCGTGGCGATGATATAGTAAACACCCACGCCATACTCGGTGTGCGGCAGCGAAACGTTTTTAATTTCGCAGCCCATTTTTTCGTAGAACGAAATCGCCTTCTCAACCGCCGCGGCCACCTCGGGGTCGAGGCCTTCGCCAAAGTATTCCTTGGGGATGCCGATACGCCACGGCCCTTTCTTGGTTTTCAGCGCGGCGCGGTAATCGGGGATTTCAACCTTGAAGGAGGTCGAGTCGCGCTCGTCGTGGCCGGCGATGGCTTGAAGGGTAATCGCGGCGTCTTCGACGGTGCGGGTGAAGGGCCCGATCTGGTCGAGTGACGAAGCAAAGGCGATCAGACCGAAGCGCGAAACGAGCCCATAGGTCGGCTTGAGGCCAACGACGCCGCAGAGCGCGGCGGGCTGGCGGATGGAGCCGCCGGTGTCGGAACCAAGCGTGGCGATGGCCTCGCCCGCCGCGAGGGCGGCGGCGCTGCCCCCCGAAGAGCCGCCGGGCACGCAATCGAGGTTGTAAGGGTTGCGCGTGGTGTGGAAGGCGGAGTTTTCCGTGGAGGAACCCATCGCGAATTCATCGAGATTGAGACGTCCCCAGATGACCGCGCCGGCCTTCTTGAGTTTCTGCGTGACGGTTGCGTCGTAAGGCGAGACGAAGTTCGCCAGCATCTTCGAAGAGGCGGTGAGCGGCTGGCCGGTGACGGCGATCACGTCTTTGATCCCGATCGGAATGCCGTCGAGCGGACCGAGGGCCTGGCCGGCGGCGCGGCGGACATCGGACGCGGCGGCCTGGGCGAGGGCGTCGCCGGTGTCGAAGGAGTTGAACGCCTTGATACGCTCCTCGACGGCCTGGGTGCGGCCGATGACGGCCTGGGTGAGTTCGACCGAGGTGATCGTCCGCGCTTCAAGCAGCGTCGCGAGTTCGGCAATGGATTTATTGAAAAGCTCGGAGGACATGGTGGCGGTGCTCATTCGACGACCTTGGGGACAACGATCATGTTGTCGCGTTTCTCGGGCGCGTTGCGCAGGGCGTCTTCCACGGTGAGGCCGGCTTGGGCGACATCGTCGGCCCAGACGTTATAAACGGGAAAGGCGTGCGCGGTCGGCTCGACGCCGGTCACATCAACCTGCTTGAGCTTTTCGATGTTGGTGAGGACATCGGCGAGCTGGGCCGAGAATTTGACCTTTTCCTCAGGCGTGAGCGCGAGCCGGGCGAGATTCGCGATGCGGTCAATATTGAGATCTTCGTTGGCAGCCATGGAGATTGAGTAAGCGACTAGGGTGCAAGCCAAGGCCCCCCGAGTGCAAGCCATGCCTACCTACAAAAAATGAGGGAAAACCTGCTGGCCCCCGCCCCTCCCAATCCTTCATCGTGGCCGCATGTTTGAAATCACCGGCACAGTTAAAAAAGTCTTCGAAGAGCAAACGTTCGGCAGCGGCTTCAACAAGCGGGAGTTCGTCCTGACCATCGAGTCGGGCAAATTTCCGCAGGACATCAAATTCGAGTGTGTAAAGGACAAGGTCTCCCTTGTCGCCACTCTCA
Source organism: Rariglobus sp. (assembly GCA_029266495.1). Lineage (GTDB taxonomy): Bacteria > Verrucomicrobiota > Verrucomicrobiia > Opitutales > Opitutaceae > Rariglobus. Next base: position 29,147 of record JAQSWS010000038.1, read on the forward strand.
AGCCCGGTGCGAAGGCCAAGGTCTTCTTTGACCTGCGCGGACGTGAGTGGAAAGAGAGCTATTTCGTGAACCTTAACGCCTGGAAAATCGAATCGCTCGGCGGCTCGCCTGACGCCCCGGCGGACGAAGACGGCGCCCCCCTGCCCGAAGAACCCGGCCAGGCGGTGGACGAGGACGTCCCGTTCTAAAGCGGGCAGATGCGAAAAAAGGCGCTCATCATGTGAGCGCCTTTTTTTTGCGTTACTTGCGGATCTGGTAACCGGTGGCTTTGACCAACTCGTCTTGGATCTTGGTGAAGACCCCGTTGACCTCGTCGTCGGTCAACGTGCGATCCGACGCGCGGAAGACCAGGCTGTAGGCCAGGCTCTTGGTGCCTTCGGGGAGACCCTTGCCTTGGTAAACGTCGAACACGTTCACGGCTTCGAGAGCGAAGGCGTTGCCCACGGCGGCACGGGCGGTTTTGGCGAGAGCCTTCTGGACTTCGGCGGATGACATGGCTTCCGGCACCACGAGCGCGAGGTCGCGGAGCGCGGCGGGCTGAAGGCTGAACGGCTTGTAGCTGCGGCGATCGGCGTCGGCGGTGACCTTCTCCGACACAATGGCGAAGCACCCGGCGTAAACCTTGCCGGTGATGCCGAGCGCCTTCAGGTGGGCGAGGCTCACGAGGCCGAAGGTCGAGGTCCAGCCGTGCTTGATGTCGCCGGCGGTGGCGGCATGGCCTTCCTGCCAGCCGAGCGCGGGCGCGGCGACGAGCGACGTGGGCTGGCGCTCAAGCTCGATTCCGGCGAAGGACGCGATGGTGGCGGTGTGGCGTTTGGCGGTGTAGAAATCAGCAGACTCGCGTGTGCGCCAGGTGCGTTCGCCAGTTTCCTCGGCAATAACGAAGGCGGCGGCGACGCACTCGGAGAGTTGACCGTTACGCTCGATAAAGACGCGTCCGGTCTCGAAGAGGTGCGAGGCGGCGACTCCGCGGGATTGATTGAGTTTCAGCGATTCGAGAAGGCCGGAGACGAGGGTGTTGCGCAGGTGCGACTGGTCCTCGACGAAGGGATTGGCCAGTGCGAGGTCGGCGACTGCGGCGGGCGTGGCCCACGCGGCGAGTTCCTTGGCGGGACGAAGCGTGTAGTTGACGCACTCGTTGAAACCCTGGCCGACGAGGGCGGCGGACACGGCGCGATTGAAGAGCACGATGGGGTCATCGTTGCCAATGAGGCCAGGCGCGTTGACCACGGACGACGGGATTTTCTCGGCGCCGTAGAGGCGCACGACTTCCTCAACCAGGTCGATGGGACGATCAAGGTCGTCGCGCCAGCTGGGGACGGAGAACGTCCAGGCAGGACCGCGACCCTCGGTGTCTTCTTCGCGGACAAGAGCGAGTTCGAGCGATTCGAGGGAGGCGCGCATCTCGGCGGCGGGAATTTCGAACCCGAGCTTTTCGTTGATGTAGCTCGGCGTGACGGTGATCTCGCGCTGCCACGGGATGTCGGCGCCGACACGATGGATCGGACCGGCGACTTGTCCGCCCGCGTGGGCGAGAATCAGATCGATGAAGCGGTGGGCGGCCTCGTCGAGCGAATGGACATCGATGCCGCGCTCGTAACGATAGGAGGAGTCGGAGGCGAGGCCGAGGTGCTTCGAGGTGGCGCGGACGGACTGGCGCCTGAAGCAGGCGACTTCGAGGACGAGGTCAGTGGTGTCGGGCGAGACGCCGGAGTCGGCGGAGCCCATGATGCCGGCGATGACGACGGGCTTGTGCGCGTCGGCGATCACGAGGGAATTGGCGGGAAGCACGCGTTCCTTGCTGTCGAGCGTGGTGATTTTTTCGCCCTCGGCGGCGTAGCGGACGACGATCTCGGCGCCGGAGAGTTTTTTGGCGTCGAAGGCGTGCACGGGCTGGCCGTATTCGAGCATCACGTAGTTGCCGATATCGACGACGTTGTTGATCGGGCGGAGGCCGACGGCGGAGAGACGCTGCTGCATCCAGTCGGGCGACGGACCGACTTTGACGCCGGTGATGACCGTGGCGGTGTAGAGCGGGCAGTCGGTGCCGGCATCGACGCGAACGGATTTGAGCAAGTCGGTGCGAGGATTCGCGCTGATGGCGGCGGGCGTGAAGCTGACAGCGGGATAGGCGAGGTCTTTTTTGAACCAGGCAGCGAGTTCGCGGGCGACGCCGAGGTGAGAGAGCGCATCGGGGCGATTGGGCGTGATCTCGATGTCGAACACGGTGTCGCCGGATGGCAGCACGTCGTTGATGGGCGTGCCGGTGGCCGGACGATCGGTGAGGATGAGGAGGCCGGCGGCGTCCTCGGCGATGGTGAGTTCCTTGGCGGAGCACATCATCCCGGAGGAGGCTTCACCACGGACCTTGGCCTCCTTGATGACGAAGTTGCCGGGGAGCACCGCGCCGACGAGGGCGACGGGCACGCGATCGCCGACGGTGTAGTTTTGCGCGCCGCAGACGATGCGCTTCACGCCGTGGACGGGGCCGACGTCGACGGTGCAGACGGAGAGCTTGTCGGCGTTGGGGTGCTTGTCGCGGGTGAGGACTTCGCCGACGAAGACGTTGTCGAGCCGGGGCGCACCGGTGCGGATGACCTGCTCGACCTCGAAGCCGAGGAAGGTGATGGCGCGCGAGATATCCTCGGCGGAGATGCCGGTGAGATCGACGTAGGACTGGAGCCAGGAGAGGGAAACTTTCATCGGAAAAGAGGTTTGAATCGCGAAGACGCAAAGTCGCCAAGGTTGGATCAAAAAGCCCGAATGTTCGGACTTAGCGCCTTTGCGTCTTTGCGATTAATCTGGGTTCAGGCGAATTGGCGGAGGAACCGCGCGTCGTTTTGGTAGAAGTAGCGGATGTCATCGATGCCGTAGAGGAGCATCGCGAGACGTTCGAGGCCCATGCCGAAAGCGTAGCCGCTCCAGACCTCGGGATCGTAGCCGACGTCTTTGAAGACGATGGGATCAACCATGCCGCAGCCACCGATTTCGATCCACGGTTTGTTCACCTTGGGCAGATGCGTCGCGGAGAGATCCACCTCGAAGCTCGGCTCGGTGTAGCCGAAATAGTGCGGACGAAAACGGGTCTTCG
>JAQSWS010000039.1 GCA_029266495.1 Rariglobus sp.
CGCGACCCGGAGGAGCTCGCCCACGCTCACGCGCTTTTTCTTGGCGGCCTTCACGAGGGCGGTCTTGGTCGGGCCGGGCAGGCGCACAGAAATCTGGCGGTGCTCGGACGAATCCGACTCATAACGATCAAGGTTGAACTCGCCGATGGCGAGACGGACAACTTCGCTGGTCGACTTAAGACCGAGCTTTTTGCGATGGGTCTCGATTTTCGCAATGAGCGAAACCGGCAGATCGAAGGTGAGCGGAGCAGGGGTCGGGGCGGATTTCTTGGCCATGTGTATAGTTGGTCTGGATACTAACCTGATGACGGGTAAACCTGACTTACGAATGCCGCTCATATCCCGCTGAGCAACGCTAAATTTAAGGCAATCGTCACTCGGCAGGGGTTTTCAGTTCAACCGGGTTACCATATCCGCGATCAAAGCGTAAGCGTCGGCCGGCCCGTCCACGTGCCGCCAGGCCTTGAGCATGATGGCGGACTCCACTTCACGCCCGTGTCGTATCAGAATCGTGCGAACGCCCGCATCAACCCCTCCCAGCACGTCTGCGTCCGCATCGCCGGCATAAAGCGCCTCGTCCGGGCCCACGCCGAGGCGCTGCAAGATGGCCGCCAGCCCCTCCGGATGCGGCTTGTGCGTGGAGAAGTCGTCGCCACACACCACCGCCGTGAAATAGCGCTCCAGCCCGTGCGCCGCCAGAATGGCCTGGGTGCCGACCCGGTCACGGCCGGTCCAGACGGCCAGCGCAAGGCCACGCCCTTGCAACGCCGCCAGCAACCCGTGCATTCCGTGAAACGGTTCCACCAATCCCCAGTTGCCGGTGCCAAACCCGTCAAACCGGCGGAGCGCCTCCGCGGCGTTGGCTTCGTCCCCGGTGAGCTCGAGCAGCGTGCGGGCCGGCGGCCCTCCGAGCCTCTGGAAAATATCCCCGATGCCCAGTTCCGGGCGAAAGGGCGCAAGCGCATGGGCGAAAGCCTGAAGGACCAGCGGCATCGAATCGACCAATGTGCCGTCGAGATCAAAAATCACCGCACGAATTTCAGGGGCATTCGAAGTCATCAAGGTCATTGATATGCGTGTAAAATCGTTGCTTCGGGGAGGAAGCCGCCTCGTTTGCAGGCCTGCTCCCCTCACGTCGCGCCATCGCACCTCATGTCATGGGCCGAGGCGCCGAACCCGCGTGGCCGGCGGTGGCGTAATGGCCTGCGCCAGGCTCACCGGCTCGAAAAGCATGCCGGAAAAATCGACCCCCAGCGCCGCGCCGGTGACTACAAACTGGGTCTTGTTGCGTGTGGCCTCGTCGCGCACGTCGATGGTTTTCACCATCCACTGGTCGTCTACTTTTTTGAGATCGAGCACGACGATCGACTTGAGCACCCGCTCCTCGACGCCGATCTGCTGGGCCTGCACCAAGGCTCCGAATTGCGTATCCAAAAACACCCGCACTCCGGACAGCCCGGGCTTGCGCGCGGCAATGTCATCGGGCGGGTAAAACAAAAAAACATGCGCCGGCCGGCCGCGCACCGGCGCAAGGCCCTCGTAAATAAAATCGCCCCAATAAAGAAAGGGCATCTGCAGGTCGAACGGCGTCAGGTCGGTGCCCGCGAGCGGCGCAAACAATGCCGCCGGGTCGAGCGCGCCGGGCGCCGTCGACGCATCACCGGAGGCAACCCATACGGCGCCTCGGGGTCCGCTTTGAACCAGCAGACGCTGCACCTGCCCGCCCTCGACGGCGGGAAGCTCGACCCGGGAGAGCGGCCCCCGTTCGTTGCGACTGCCCCACAAGCGGCCGCCCGTCACTACACGGGTCTCACCGCGACGAGGAAGCACGCGCAGGTCGAACTCCAAATAATAGTCCCCTGCGATGCCTTGCTGGCGAAAGTCCTCCAGGATTTTTCGCCCCTCAACCTGGTTTGGTTCGCGAAACTGGGTGTAACGGGCGGGCGGGCGGTAGCGGCGGGATTGCGCGCCGGCATCATTCGGCAGGAGCGTGGCGCAAAAAACAACAAGGCAGGCGAGCAAGCCCGCCTGCCTTGAAAAAATCGTCCTCAGGGACGCGAGTTCCACGCGAATCAGGGTTTGGCCGCTTCAGCCGGAGCGGCGGGGGCGGCGGACGGCAGGGTCACCGACGGCGTCTCGGTGGTCGCGGCCGGAGCCGGCGTGCCCTCGACGGCAGGCGTGTTCACGGCGGGAGCCGCCGGAGCGGCGGGTGCCGCGGGCGCAGCCGGCGCCGCTTCGATCACGGGCAGCTGTCCCTCGGTGCTCTTCGTGTGCTTGGAGACATAGATGTGTCCGAGGTAGAGGCCGAAGGTGAGGACAAAAAAGAGGATCGCGGCGTTGATCGTGGCCTTGGTCAGGACGTTGCCAGTATCGGCACCGAAGGCCGCTTCGGTCGCTCCGCCACCCAGCGTGGCTCCCATGCCTCCGTCGGTCTTGGCCTTCTGGGCCAGCACCACGAGAACGAGAAATACGGAGACCAAAATGAGGACAAACGTGAAAATGCCGATGAGAATGGACATGATGTAAAGGGTCAGAGAGCCGCACCGCCTCGCGGTTGTCAATCGCGGGGAGACGGCGGTCGAAAGGACGCCCGGACGGCTTCAGATCTGGTAATCCGCCGGCTTGTCGTGGTCTCCCGAGGGAGCCGGGACGGCGCCACCCGCTCCCGTGGAGTTTTCCCGGTTGCGGTCGTAAAAAATGCGAACGCCCGCCGAGGGCGCGGAACCGGCCTGCTGGAGCAGCTGCGACGCCCGCAACAATGCACGTTTGGTGCTCATCGTCAGGTTGGCCTCGGCTGGAAAAATATTGTCCACCCCGATCTGCCTGCGCGCGCCGCTCTTGCGCAGCACCCGTTCCACATCGGGATTGATGCCGCTGATCAACAGATGGCGTCCGGTGCGGTTCAAATAATCGTGCAGTTGAAGCAACGACATCACCGAGGTGGCATCCAGGTGGCGGGCGTTCTTCATGCGGAGAATAACGATTTTGATCCCGGCGTCGTCCGCCAGCAGCCGCACCTGCTCCTGAAACAAATCGGCCGCGCCGAAAAACAACTCGCCTTCAACGTGAACGATGGAGATCGCCGAGTTGCCACGTTCCTTGCCGTTCTCGATCTCCGACAACTGCCCCTGCTCGTTGAAGCCGTATTCCACCAGGGACGGGGCGCTCGCCTTGCGAAGGAACAAGGCCAGGGAAATGCCCACCCCCACGTAAATCGCCGTGTCCAGCTTGAGGAAAAACGCCGCCAGCAAGGTGGCTCCAAAGACGATCGCGTCCGAACGCGTCGAGCGCCACGAAATGCGGATCTGCTCACGGTTGATCATTCTCAACCCGATGCGAATCAGGTGGGCGGCCAGGCTCGGCACCGGAATGAAATTGATGAGCGGTGCCACAAAAAAGAGCGCTCCCAGCACGATCACGCTGCTCATCAGCGCGGCGACCTGGGTTTGCGCGCCACTTTGAAAATTGGCCGCCGAGCGGGCGAACGAAGCCGAACCCGGCATCGCTCCAAACAGGCTGTTCGCGATATTACCCGTGCCCATCGCGACCAGTTCCTGGTTTGAGTCGAACGGCTGGCCCGATTTTGCCGCCAGCGTCTTGGAAATCGAGACCGCCTCCAGCATGCCGAGGATCGCGATCGCGAGCGCCGCACTGATGAGCGGCGGCACCACCGTCCATTCGGACTGACCGAAGGGCATGCCAAGAAACGACGGGATCGCCGCGGCCAGAACACCCACGTCCCCGATCGTGCGAATCTCCAGCTCCCGCAGCCCGAAATGCTGCGTGATCAACGAGAGCACCACCAGGCCGATCAATTCCGCCGGCAACTTCGGGTAAAACCGTTCGATCACCCAGAAGAGCAAAAGCGTCACCATGCCCATGCAGAGCGGGAACGGATTAAAACCAAAATGCACGATTTCCGCCCCCACCCCGACCAGGGCGTTATAGAAACTTCCATGCTCAACGGCCACGCCCAGCAGGTGGGGGACCTGCCCTGCCGCGAGCAACAAGCCGATGGCCGTGCCGTAGGCGATGACGACGGAACGCGAGATGAACTGAGTAAGCTTCCCCATTTGCGTCAGGCCGGCGATCACCTGAAACACACCGATGAGCAACGCGAGCACGAGCGCCAGTTCCGCAGGGGTGAGGCTTCCCCCGCTCAATGAATGCAACGTTGCCGCCAGAATGATGCTGATCGAATTGGTCGGACCGAACACCAGGTGGCGCGAGGAACTGAACAACGCGCACACAAACCCACCCACCACCACCGACATGATCACCATCAGCGGGGGCAGGCCGGCGATGAGCGCAAACCCGATGGCCTGCGGAATCGATACAAGCGAGACCGTCGAACCCGCCAGAAAATCAGCTTTTAACTGGGACCAGGAATACGTCCTGAGCACATCGCCCAAAGGAAACCGCTCCCGCAACCATCGCCGGGAATGCCTCTGGATGTGATCCAAAGGCCCGGGCACCGGCGGGGTATCCATCGTCATATGACTTGTAAGATGCTCGCAGCCGGCAAACTGCCAAGTTAATTCCCTGACTCAAATAGGAATTAAAACCCAGTGGATTCGTGGGATATATAACTTTTACAATATGATTAGCTTGGCCGCTTAAGCTTCGATTCCAAGCTTCTCCAAGATGCGTTGAAGGTCGTCGTTGCCGGCATAGGCGATCACGATTTTGCCTTTCTTGGGGGTGTGCTGGAGGGCGACGCGCGCACCGAGGTGCGAGGTGAGTTTTTTCTCGATCCCGGCAACCGCCGCGGCATCCGTGACGGTGAGCTTGCGGTTGCCCGCCGATTGCGTGGAGGGTGCGGGAGCGCCGGCCTTTTTGGCCTGCACCAGCTTTTCGGTGGCCCGAACGCTCAAGCCTTCCTCAAGCACGCGGCGGGCGATCACGGCGCGTTGCGCGGCATCCTCGATACCGAGGAGCACCTTGGCATGGCCGACGGACAAAATGCCCTTCGCAATGTAACCCTGCAGCTCGGCGTCCAGCGAGAGGAGGCGCAGCGCGTTGGCCACGGTGGCGCGGCCCTTGCCGACGCGTTCGGAAACGGCCTCCTGCGTAAGGTCGAAATCGCGGATGAGGCTCGCGTAGCCATAGGCCTCTTCGAGCGGGTTCAGGCCTTCGCGCTGGAGATTTTCGATCAGGCCGAGGGCGGCGGCGGAGGCGTTGCTCGCGTCCACCAGGCGGGCCGGAATCGTCTTGATCTTGAGCAGTTGAAACGCGCGCCAGCGACGTTCGCCGGCGATCAGTTCAAACTTGTCGCCCTTCTTGCGCACGACGACCGGCTGGAGGAGGCCTTCGCTGCGGATGCTCTCGGCGAGCTCCGACAGTTGATCAGGCGAAATTTCGCGACGCGCCTGATAGGGGCTCGGCACGATCGCACTGATGGCGACCTCGGCAAAACCCGGCGCGACGGGAGCGGCCGCCGGAGCCGGAACCGGCGCGGCGGAAGGAGTGGGAGCCGTCGGTTTAGCGGGAGCGCCGGCGGAGATGAGGCCACCGAGACCACGGCCGAGGCGGGATTTTGAAGCTGCACACATGGGATTTATTTGCCTCCGGGAATGAAGAGCGTGTCACCAACGCGAACCTTCGTGGGATCGGCGATTTTGTTGGCGTTGATGATGTCGGAAAGTTTGCCGCCGGTCTTGCGGGAGATGGTCGAAAGCGTGTCGCCCTTTTGAACCGTGTAGCTGATGCCCTCGGCGGGGAAATTGTCGCTAAAGGTCGTCTGCACGGTGGCGCGTTGGGCGGCGCCCTTGGCGAGAGAATCGAGGGCGGCGTTCGTTGCGTCGCCGAGTTTTTTGATCTGTGCGGCGGCGCTCGCGGCGGTGGCACTGTCCCCGGCCTTGATGGCGCGCTCGAGCGTGTCCACGGCATCGTTGAGCTGGTTGACGGTGGCAAAGGCCTGGCTCTGGGAGGCATTGGCGACCTGCCTGCGCAGGGCTTCGTTTTCGCGCTCGAGATCCTCCACTTTGAGGGAAAGCGCGCCGACCTTCTGGGTGAGCAGACGAACGTCTTCACGCAAGTTGGCCAGTTCGGTGCCCGCTGATTGGGCGTGCGCCGTGAGAGAGATCAGGGCGAGGCCGGCGCCCCAGAGGAAAGGTTTCAACATGGACAAGGACGTTGCGGAAGTTTTACGGCGAAAACAAGTGCGAGGGTTGGGGCAAAGCAGACGCGGCATCCCGCCGCATTGTGTTGGTGGCAATGCGGCGGGATGCCGCGTCTGCTTTCTTTCAACTCAAGGTTCGTGCCGGTTTATAAGGAAACGGAGTCGTGGCGACGAGCGGCGGAAGCGGAAACGACGGCAGCACGGTGTCCACCGCAACAGGAGAGCCCCGCAGGAACTCGGGCGCGGGCAGCATTTTTCCACCCGGTTTTTGCAAACGCAGGCAACGCAACACCCCCGCACCCGTCGCAACGAGCAATCCCCCGGCGTCCGCGCCAAGAACCGCCCCGGCAGGTTTGTCACTTAATAAGTGACAAACCTCCGTTTCGGCGGGCGCGTCGGCGAGGCCGATTTTGATGGGCTGGCCGGCGATCTCGACGCTGCATGCGGGCCAGGGGAAGAGGCCGTTGATACGCGCCGCGAGCAAGGAGGCCGCGGCGGAGAAATCGAGGCGGCCATCTTCTTTGACGAGACGGCGGCAGAAGGTCGCCGATGCGTGGTCCTGCTCGACAAATGCAAGGTCACCGGTCGCCAGCATCGGCAGCGTGCGCACGAGCAGGGGCACGCATGCCGTGGCGAGTTTTTGCTCAATTTCCAGCGCCGTGTCGCGCGGCCCGATTGGCACGCGCTCGACGTCGGCCACCGGCCCGGCGTCAAGCTGGCGGACAATGCGCATGAGCGACACGCCGGTCTCGTGCTCGCCACTGGCAATCGCCGTCTGGATGGGCGAGGCGCCGCGATAGTGTGGCAACAGCGAGGCGTGCAAGTTGAGGGTGCCGAGGCGCGGCGTGTCGATGAAGTCCTGCTTGAGGATATGACCATAGGCCATCACCAGGGACACATCGGCGGAGAGCGCGGCGAGCTGGGCGCATACCTCCGTGGTGATTTTTTCCGGTTGATAAACCGGCAGGCCGCGGGCGAGCGCCCAAGTCTTGATCTCGTTGGCGGTGACTTTCTGCCCGCGGCCGACCGGGCGATCGGGCTGCGTGAACACCGCGACCACCCGGGCGATCGCACTCCCCTCGCCCGCCAGCCAGTCGAGCAGCGGCAAGGAGATGGGGTCGGAGCCAAGGAAGACGAGGTTCAGAGGGACGGACATGTTGGGAGGTAGGGCTGGGCCGCTGGGCCCGCCGTGTTCGACGATTCACAATCCCGGCGGGCCCAGCGGTCCCGCCCCACCCTTTTACTTCAGCGTCTTGATCCACTTGCCCACCGTGGCGGCGAGCACGGCAAATGTGGCGTCGGTCGAGGGCTTTTTAAGGCCGTCGAACACGCCCCAGTGTTCCGTGTGAGTGACCGACTCGCCCGGGGCGAGCTTCACGAGCGGACTGAGCGTCTCCAGCTCGATCATCTCGCCATTGGTGAACACTTCAAAGGGGCATCCACGATCTGGATACGCGGCGCCCGCGATGACCGGCGCGTATTTGACGAAGGTCACGCCTTCGACCCAGTAAGCGGACCATCCGGGGTAGTTGGTGATGCCGAATTTCTGGGCGACCCCGGCCTTCGGCACATCGATGCCGATAAAGTCGCGGTGCAGGTCCCACACGGGCAGGGAAAGATCGGTATAGGTCCAGGGGACGAACGAATACGAGGGCAGCAGGTCGCCGTCGGCGTGGCTGCCCTTGGGAAGAAGCGGGAGGACCGCGTAACCTCCGCCACGCAGCATCGTGAGAGCCCAGGCGGCGGTCTCGATCGCCCACAAGCCCTGGTTGGTGAGCGCATGGGTGACCTTGACGGTGCGCTCGCCCTGCACCTCGAGCTTCATGGCCTTTTGCAGACCGGTTTTTTCCTCGGTGGGTTGCGCGAGGGCGACGCCGTTTTTGACCGGCTTCACGGCGAGAGGCTCGTCGTCGGGCTGGTAGGTGCGCACGATGTCCTCGGGGGAATGCCAGAGGCGGTGGCCGCCGCGCAGGTAATAGCCGTGGTAGCGCTTCTCGTCGGCAGGGAATTGAAGGAACAGGTTGCCCGCTTTTTTGCCGCCAGTGGAGGCGAGCGAGACGATACGCGGACCGACCGCGGTGGTGACCGTCAGCGCGAGCGCCTTGGTGGACAACACGACGGCTTCGCCGCCACGGTAATCAGTCTTCGAGTGTTTCATGGGTGAAATCGTCCGCCGCGGCCGCCTCTTCGCCTTCCTTCCACTTGGGAATGTGCGCCTCGGGATGCGGTTCGGCCAGGAGGCCGGCCTTCTTTGCCTTGCCGGAATACGCGGTGCCCGGCTCGTGCTTTTCCTTGCCGACCAGATCGAAGTAGATCGGGCAGCCGTTGAGCTCGAAGGCATCCACGAGACCCGCCTCAAGGTAGCGGCGGTATTGCTCGGTGAGCTTCTCCTCGCGGTTGCAAAAAATCTTGATGCGGAAGGGACGATTTCCCGTCTGCAGCGCGTAGTAGGCGCGGAAGCGTTTGCCTCCGACGGCAGGCGGAGGCGTGCGCTCCGTGAGGTAGGCGATGGTCTTGTTGAGCTTCGCGGTGGGAATGCGCGTATCGAGAATGCGGTTCAGTTTCACGGCCGCGTTCAACATGCGGTCCACCTCGTAGCCGCTCATGGCGGAGGCAAAAATCACCGGCGCGCCCGGTGTGAAAAACAGGCTGTCGAAAATCGAGCGTTCGTATTTTTTGCGGTAGTCGCGCTCACTGTCGAAGCCGTGGATGGCGGCCTCGGGAGCGCAGCCGGGATCCTCGCCTTTTTTGAACGCGCTGCGCACCACGTCCCATTTATTGACGACGATGACGATGGGCTTGCGCTCCTTGACGGCCTCGCCGGCGATCGCCTTGTCCTGCTGGGTGACGCCATCGATCGCGTCGAGCACGAGGAACACCACGTCGGTCTCCTTGATCGCGTCAAGCGAGCGGAGGCGGGAAAAATATTCCACCGGCGAGGCGAGCTTCGTCTGCGTCTTGATGCCGGCGGTGTCGATCAGCCGGAACGGATACATCTTGCCGTTGCGACCTTTGAACTCAAACGGGAGCGAGATCGCGTCGCGCGTGGTGCCGGGGACGTCGCTCACGATGAGGCGTTCGCTCCGGAGCAGACGGTTGCTCAGGGAGGATTTGCCAACGTTGGGGCGGCCGATGAAACACACGCACAGCGGATCGGCGGCGGTTTTTTCAGAGGCGGATTCATCCTCCTCCGGCACGGTGCCGATGCGCTTGAGAATTTCCTCCCGCAGGTAACTCTCGCCGCGTCCGTGTTCGGCGGAGACGCGAAGAGGTTCGCCGAGACCCAGGCGGTAAGCTTCCGCGAGGTCCACCTTGTCGTCGTCGAAATCGGCTTTGTTGACCACGAGCAGGACATCCTTCTTCGATTTGCGCAGCATGCGCGCGATGTTGATGTCGAGCGCGGTCAGGCCCTCGAGGCCGTCGATCACGAAAAGAATCAATTGCGCGGTTTCGATCGCAAACTCCACCTGGGTTTCGGAGGCCCGCGTGAGCGCGGCGAGGCTGACGTCGTTGTCCTTGAAACCCAGACCGCCGGTATCAAGCAGCGTGAAACCACCCTCCTCGATGTCAGCCGAGATGACGTCGCGTGTGACGCCGGGCTGATCGTGGACGATGGAGATGCGCTTCCGCGCGAGCCGGTTGAAGAGGCGGCTCTTGCCGACATTGGGTCGGCCGACGATGACGACGGTGCGGTTCATGATTATATAAACGGCAAGGGATAAAGCCGGGCGTGGCCTTAGCCCAGCCTATAAATCAAGCGGCCTTGGGCACGGGCCCAAGAAACGCAGGCAAATCGCGATGCTCACACCTCCTCGGCTCAGGCCTCGGGCCACGCGGTCCTATTGCGCGGCGACTTCCTTGAAACCGCCGGGCAATTCGAACAGCGAGTCGGGCAAGGCTTCGGATTTTACACCGGTCGCCTCCATGAAGATTTTCATCTGCGGCGTGGTGGCGTCGATTTTAAGGGGCACGCCGTCAATTTTGCTGAGGAAATCCGGGCCGGAGGACTGCCCGAAACGCAGACGGCGAAGCGCGCTCGCATCGAGTCCCTTGATGTCGTCGGTCGCCCAGATGGACCAGGTCAGCTTCGCCTCGTTTTCGGTGGTCTCGACGAGATACTTCCGGCAGGTGTAGCCCAACACCTTGGCGGTTTCCTTGGTCGGCGTAACCTTGAACTTGCCTTCGGGCGCATCCTTCACGGTGTCGGCCGGAATCTTGCGATAAGTGCGGGCGGCGCGGTCGATCTGATAGGAGATCTTTTGGTCCGCCAGCGTCAGGATATCGCCCGCGCCCACTCCGCCGTCGGTTTTCATGAGCGAACGAGGACCTTTGATTTGGAGCGTAAAGCCCTTCGGGAAAAGGTCACCCATGCCACCCGGCTTGGACATGGCCTGCATCTGCTTCTCCATCATTTGCTTCATCTGGGGATTCGCCTTGATCATCGCCTGCATCTCCGGGCTGTTCATGGCTTCCTGCGCGGCCTTCATCTGCGCCTGCATTTCCGGGTCTGACATCCTCGCCTTCGCGTCCTCCATTTGTCTTTTCATTTCCGGGTCGGTGATGTCGAAACGCGTTGTCCATATAATGGTTCCTGAAAAATCAGCGGCCGAAAGCGGGCAGGTCACGAAGCCGATCGCGAGAGTAACGAGAGCGAGTAATGTTTTCATGAGTGATGAGGTGAGTGGCGGGGCAGACAGCCAAGCCCAGGTGCAGTGCGATGGCAATACGCCACGTGACTGCATAAAAAATCCCGCCGGGACTGGTCCGGCGGGATGAATGTCAGCTGGCGGCGACAGGCTGCGGTCTACTTTTTCACGCCTTGCACGAAGCGATCGATACGGTCGCAGGCGACGATCAACTGCTCGTAGCTGGTCGCAAAGCACCCGCGCACGTGGCCGGTGCCATTCTCGCCGAATGCGGTGCCCGGGACGACAGCGACCTTTTCTTTTTCGAGCAGGCCGACCGCGAATTCCTTTTCGGTGAGCCCGATGGGCGTGACGTCGGGGAACGTGTAGAACGAGCCGCGTGGTGAGTGGCACTTGAGGCCGATCTCGTTGAAACGGCGCACCACCAGATCGCGGCGGCGGTGATACTGGTCGCGCATTTTGACGACGGCGTCCCAGCCGCGCGTGAGCGCCTCGAGGGCGGCCTCCTGCGCGATGATCGAGGCGCAGAGCATGGTGTATTGGTGCACCTTCATCATCGCGTCGATGAGGACGGCCGGTCCGCATGCGTAGCCGATGCGCCAGCCGGTCATGGCAAACGCCTTTGAAAAACCGTGCAGGAAAATCGTGCGCTCGGCCATGCCGGGCAGTGTCGCGATACTGGTGTGCGTGCCGTCGAAGGTGAGTTCGGAATAGATCTCGTCGCTGAGGACGAGCAGGTCCTTTTCACGGCAGAACTCCGCGATCTTGGTCAGCTGTTCCACGCTGCACGTGCCGCCCGTGGGATTGCACGGCAGGTTGAGCATGAGAACCTTGCAACCGGGCTTCCACGCCGCGCGCAGAGCCTCGGCGGTCAGGGCGAAATTGTCCTTCGCATAGGTCGGCACCTGCACCGCTTCACCATGGGCGAGCGTGATACTCGGGCTGTAGGAAACGTAACACGGCTGGTGATACATGACCTTCTCCCCCGGGCTGACGAAGGCGCGAATCGCGAGGTCGAGCGCCTCGGAGACGCCCACCGTCACGAGCACCTGGTCGTCGGGACGATAATTCAGGGCGAAATGCTCGGTCACGTAGGTCGAGATCGCGCGACGCAACTCGATCATGCCGAGATTTGAGGTGTAGTAGGTCTTGCCCTTTTCGAGGGCGTAGATCGCGGCTTCACGGATGTGCCACGGGGTGACAAAATCGGGTTCGCCCACACCGAGGGAGATCACGTCCTGGCCCTTCATCTTGGCCACGAGTTCGAAAAAATCACGGATACCGCTCTTGGGCAGCGAGGCCACATGGCCCGCCACCCAACGTTTTGGGTCAGCGCTCATGGTGGGGGCGGTCAGGGGGAGACGTTAAGGCGGCTGACCTGAGTCTCCGCCTGCTCGATGAGGAAGCCGCCCTCCTTGTAGGAACGCAGCAGGAAATGGGTGCTCGTGGAGAGCACGCCTTCGAGCGTGGAGAGTTTTTCCGAAACGAAACCCGCGACCTTCTGGAGGCTGGAGCCACCCACCAGGACATGTAGGTCGTAACCGCCTGACATGAGGTAGCACGACTCGACCTCGTCGAAACGCGCGAGACGTTCCGCCAGGCGGTTGAACCCGCCCCCGCGCTCGGGGGTGACCTTGACCTCGATGACCGCGCGGACGGCGGCGGCTGCGGCGGCCTCGCGCGAGAGATCGAGCACCGGACGCCAGCCGAGGAAGATTTTATCTTTTTTCAGCTGTTCCAGGTGCTGTTGAACTTCGGCTTCGGACAGACCGACGACCTGCGCCATTTGCGCGGTGGTAAGGCTGCCGCCTTCGAGTAACAGCTTGAGAACAGGGTTCATGGGAGGTCGGGTTATCCGTAAATAAACGCCCGTTGACCAGACTGAAAGCAGCGGGCCGTAAAATCGCTCAAGATTTCCCCCCAACACCCGATTAATGACCTGCAAACAGGTCACTCCCATGAAGGTCCTCATCGTCGATGATAACGACAACTGCATCCAGTTGCTGCGGCAGGTGCTGCAGTTCATTCCTGATACCCAGGTAACCGAGGCGAGCGACGGGTGCGAGGCGTGGTGGCATCTGTCCGATCCTGAGCAGGCTTTCGATCTCCTGATCGCCGATGTCAACATGCCGCTGGTCAGCGGCCTGCATCTGACCCAACGCATCCGGACCACTCCATCGTTGAATCATTTGCGCATCGTCCTGTGCACGGGCTTGCACGACCGGAAAACCGTCGTGGCGTTCAGGCAACTCGGAATCGCCCACTACGTCGTCAAGCCATTCGCCCCCGCCGTCATCCTGGAGAAAATCAAGCTGGCCCTCGCCAGCCCCAGTTAAGCCCGCGGCTGGCATTCTCCGACATTGCATTACACGGTGGTTTCTCAAAACCTTCGCGCTCCATGTTCGAGTCCCTCACCGACAAACTTTCCTCCGCACTCCGCAACCTGCGCGGCGTCGGCAAACTCACCGAAGACAACATGGCCGACGCCCTCAAGGAGGTGCGCACCGCCCTGCTTTCCGCCGACGTCCATTTCAAGGTTGCCCGCGAATTCGTCGACCGCGTCCAGACCCAGTGCGTCGGCCAGGAGGTCATCAAATCCGTCACCCCCGGCCAGCAGATCGTCAAAATCATCCACGACGAACTCGTGCGCCTGCTCGGCGAAGGCACCACCGACCTTTCCACCGCTCGCCCGCTCAAGGTCCTCATGGTCGGCCTTCACGGCTCCGGCAAAACCACCTCGACCGCCAAGCTCGGCCGGCTTCTCAAAAAACGCGGCTACCGGCCCTTCGTCGTCGGCTGCGACGTCTACCGCCCCGCCGCCATCGACCAGCTCGAAATCCTCGCGAAGCAGGAGGAACTTGGTTTCTACAGCGACCGCGTCTCCAAGGATGTTCCCGCCATCGGCACCGCCGGCCTCTCCGCCGCGCAAGCCGCCGGATCCGACGCCATCCTCTTCGACACCGCCGGCCGCCTCCAGATCGACGCCGACCTCATCGAGGAGGTCAAAAAGCTCCGCGAACGCATCAAGCCCGATGAGATCTTCCTCGTGGCCGATGGCGCCCTCGGCCAGGAGGCGGTCAACGTGGCCAAGGCCTTCCACGAGGCGCTCGCGCTCACCGGCCTGATCCTCACCAAGCTCGACGGCGACGCCCGCGGCGGCGCGGCCCTTTCGATCAAGTCGATCACCGGCGTTCCCATCAAGTTCATCGGCACCGGCGAAAAGGTCGCCGACTTCGACACGTTTTATCCCGACCGCCTTGCCTCGCGCATCCTCGGCATGGGCGACGTCGTCTCCCTCGTCGAAAAAGCCCAGGAGACGATCGACCAGAAAGAGGCCGAAAAGATGGCGGAGAAACTCCGCAAGGCCGATTTCAACCTCGAGGACTTCCTCGCGCAGATGCAGCAGATCAAAAAACTCGGCTCCATGCAGAGCATCATGGGAATGATGCCCGGCATGAGCGGCATGCAGATCCCCGACGACGCCGAGGACCAGATGGGCCGCACCGAGGCCATCATCAAGTCGATGACGATTCAGGAGCGCCGCAAACCCGAGATCCTCAATGGCAACCGCCGCCTTCGCATCGCCAACGGCGCCGGCGTGAAGGTCCTCGAGGTCAACCAGCTCATCAAACAATTCCAGCAGATGCAGAAAATGATGAAGATGCTGAAGGGTGGCGGCGCGAAAAAGATGATGCGCCAGATGGAGGCCATGAAGGGCCGCGGTGGATTTCCGGGAATGTGACCGGCCATCATCATAGTGCGGAGCTTTAGCCCGCACCGGGGACACGCGATGCGGGCCAAAGCCTCCGCGCTACGGTGTCATGCGCCCGCAGCCAGCGTCGCGCCATGCGACGCAATGACGTCCCGATACCAATGGAACGATTCCTTTGGCGTGCGCCGCCCGCCGTCGGCATGATCCACGTGCACCAGGCCCATGCGTAGCTTGTAGCCTTGCTCCCACTCGAAGGTGTCGAGAAACGCCCAGTGAAAATAACCGTGCACCGGCACGCCGTCCGCCACCGCCTGCGCCAGCGCCTCGAGGTAGCGCGCCGTGTAGTCGATGCGCTGCGGATCGCGCACCCGGCCGTCGCGCGCACGCCAGTCCAGGTTGCACACCCCGTTTTCCGTGATGACCACGGGCAGCCCGTAACGCTCGTGCAGGAAACGCGGCATCCAGCGCGCACCCTCGGGCGACAGTTCCCAGAGGTTGTGCGTCAAGGGTCGCGCGACCTCCCGCGCGACCGGCTCGGGGCGTCCACCGTCACCGGCGCGCCAGGCCTTGCTGTTGTAGAGGTTGACCCCGAAGAAATCCAACGGCTGGCGCATGGTCTCAAAATCCCCCGGCTTCACGCGCGGCGCCGCCGCCCCGTAGGCACGCAGGCCCTCTTCCGGATAACGGCCAAGCAAGATGGGATCGGCCCACCAGGTGTTATTCCAGAGGTTCTCGGCGGACACCCCGGCAAAGGCCGAGCGGGCGGCCGCGATGTCGGCCTTGGAATCGCTCGCCGGATGCACGCCAAGACAGGCGTTGGCGCAGCCCACTTTCGCGGACTTTTTCGCCGCGGAGCGGATCGCCTGCACCCCCAGTCCGTGAGCCAGCAGGGCGTGATGTCCGGCGCGCAAGGCCTCCGTAAGTCCAAGCCGCTGGCCGGGCGCCTGCACGCCTTCGAGATGACCGAGCCCGATGAAACATTGCGGCTCGTTGAGCGTCATCCAACGCGTCACCCGATCGGAAAGACGCCCGACCACCGCCGTCACATAATCTGCAAACCAACGCGGACTGTCCTCATGCAGCCAGCCGCCGCGGTGATACAATGCCTGCGGATAATCCCAGTGAAAAAGCGTCACCCACGGTTCGATGCCGGCGGCAAGCAATTCGTCCACCAGCCGGTCGTAGAAATCCAGTCCCGGCGGATTGAGCGCGCCCGTGCCTTCAGGAAATACGCGCGGCCAGGCGACCGAAAGACGGAAGCCCTTCAATCCGAGTTCGCGCATCAGGCGCACATCCTCGGGGTAGCGCCGGTAAAAACCCGCCGCATTCGCGCCATCCGCGTTTTCAAACACACGCCCCGGCTGACGGCAGAACATCTCCCACACGGATTCGCCGCGACCATCGGCATCGGCGAATCCTTCAACTTGATAGGCCGCGGACGCGGCACCCCAGGTAAATTCAACGGGAAAAAGCGGATTCGGATTCATGGCGTAAGATTTAAAGTATGGGCAAAAAAACGGAGCGTGTCAGCCAGGTGCGCTTCCCAATACGTCCATTCGTGACCGCCGGCAAACTCCTCGTAGTCGTGCGCAATTCCCGCCTCCACCAGCGCCGCATGCAAGGCCCGGTTGGCCGGCAGGAGTGGATCGCTGGTCCCGCAGTCAAAGCGCAGCGCCGGCAACCGCGAGCGATTGCGCAACAGCACATCGAGCACCGAGCGGTCTTCGTCCAGCGCGGTGAAGGTGCCAAGGCTCTCCTCCACGAACGCACGCAATTGCACGAATTCAGTCAGCGACGAATGGCCCGACGCCGCGCGAAACCTTCCGGGATATTTGCCCGCCAGTCGCAGCGCTCCAAAGCCCCCCATCGACAAGCCTGCGATGAACCGCGGTGACTCCGCCGTGACTTCCGGCACCGCCTGCGCCACCGCCGCGGGCACCTCGGACACAATCCAGCGTTCAAAATCCTGGGTGCGCTGCGGCAGATAGCCGCTGCCATCGCCCCACAAGCCATCCGACGGCATCGCCAGCACAAACGGCGGCAGTTCCTCCTCACGTTGCAACCGGTCCAGCGTGCGGTGCGCCCCGCCTCTCAATGCCCAGGCCCAATGGCTGCCATAAACGCCATGCAACAGAATCACGAGCGGAACGTCCGTGCGGCCACGCGCCGCCACCGGCACGTAAAACGTGATGTCCGCCCGTTGCGCCAGCGCGGGGCTTTTCACCGTGATACACCGCAGCCCGCCACCGTCGAAGCGGGCGTCCGACAGCTCGAATGTTCGAAACACCACCGCGGGTCCGGTCATGACGCGAAATCCCGATCGTGCATCGCGCGCAGCACCAGTTCCTGCGGCACCACGTGGTCCGGCATCTGCAGCAAGGCCAGCACCGCCCCGGCCACGTCACTCGCCCGCAGCCAGTTTTCCCGAGGCAGGTTCCGTCCGCTGACCGCATCATTCCAGAAGCCCGTGTCCACGCCGCCCGGCAGCAACGCGGTCACCCGCACACCATGCGGCGCCGCTTCCTCGCGCAGCCCTTGCGTAAAACCCCGCGCCCCCCACTTCGCCGCGCAATACACCGTCTCCGTCGGCACGCCCCGCAGACTCGCGGTCGAGATGATGTTGACGATGTGCCCGCGACGTTGCGGCGCCATCACGCGCAAAGCCGCCTGACTTCCAAGGATCGTGCCTTTCAAGTTCACCGCCAGCATCAGGTCGATTTCCGCCTCGGGGTAATCGACGATCGGCCGGTGACGCGCGAGTCCGGCATTGTTAATCCACACCGTCACGGGTCCGAACGCGGCCCCGGCCTCACGAGCCAGCGTGGCAACGTCGGCCGCGCGAGTGATGTCGCCCGGAACCGCCAGCACCCGTTCCGGCCCAAGACGGACCGCGGCCGAGCGAACGGCCTCCGGGTCCACGTCGTTGAGGACAACGCGCGCCCCGGCCGCGTGCAATCCCGAGGCAAGTTCAAAGCCGATTCCGCGCGCGGCACCGGTCACAACACAACAGGTTTCAGAAAGGATCATGGGGCGAGTCTTGGATGTCCTCTTCAGCCGGAGGTGCTCAACTCCTTGAGATCGGCGCGCGCCGTCTCGTAGGTCGTGTGAAACGCCAGCACGGCCGGATCCGGCTCGATTCCCCGCACGCGGCACCACTCCCGGTAAAGGCCGGGCCACCAGTTTTCATGCCGGGTGAGTCCGCGCTCGATATAGCTTTTCCAATCGATGAGCACGCGCGACCAGCAGGTGTCGCCGTAGTCGACCGCTGTCCGCGTGTCGCCCATCTGCTTCACATACCAATCGCGTCCGATGCGCGCGTGCAGCACCTCGTCGGCCCAGTCATAATCCTGGATGAGCGCAGCGTATCCCTCGCCCGAGGCGATCGCCGTCTCCCATTCGTAACGCTTGCCGGTCTTCGGCATGAGTCCCTGCTCGATGTAATACAGCACCGCATGGCGGTCGAGCGGCGCAAGCTGGGTGTTCAACGCCAGCGACCACGTAAAATTAACCGGCACGAATCGCCGCCAGTCGATTCCCGCCTGCACAAAGCCCACCTCGCCCATCATCGCATGACGGGCCTCGTCCCACAGCTGGCGCGTCATGTCCACCGTGTAGTCCCAAGGCTTTCCGGTCGTCTCCGCGAGGATGGACGCCATCATCTCCGGCACGTCAATCTCACGCAGGCGCTTGTAGTAAAGCATCAGCGTCTTCGGCTCCACCGGCATGGCTTCGTCGTAGAGAAACGCCTCCGCATGCACCCCCATGTTGTAGGAATCCGTGAAACGCCCGTCGCGCCTCGGCACTTTGTCGTAAGCCGGCGGATTCACCGAAAACTGCCGCGCAGGCACGCCGCCTTTCACCTCGGCGGAAGCGTCGAGTCCGCCGCTTTGCGCGAGCAGTCCTTGCAACAACCGCGACCACCCGGCGAGTTCTTCGCGCCGGGCCTCGCTCACCAGCGCGGTCACCGCCTGACGTCCGTAGGCGCACATTTCCTCCACTTCCAGCAGGGCAAAACGGCAGACGCGAAACGACGGGTGATCGATCAGCTTGTTCGTCTCGTCGAGGTGCCGCCGCAATGCGTCCGCCAGCGCCGGCAGCGCAATGTTGTAAATTCCCCAGACCAGCGCCCCGGCATCCGGCACGGCGAGGATTTCGTCGAAGCATGCGTCGAGCGCGGCGTCCGGCACCGTGTCGAGGCCGAGCGGGGGTTCGCGCATTTCGCCGACGCGTTTGCGCAACGCGGCCGCATGCTCGGCGCAATAATGCGCATGCAAGCTGAATACCATTTTCAACTCATAGAGCGGTTCGGCGGTGAGCCGCTTGATAAAAATCTCATGCAACCGGCGGAACGCCCAGTGGTGGCGCTTGAGCCGGGTCACACTGGTTTCCACGGACAGCCCGGGTCTGGCCGCCCCGGCAAAATCAGCGATGCCCGCCAGTGGAGGCAGGCCCGCATGGGGTAAGTAGGTCTTAAGGAATGAAGAATCGGCGCTCATGACTCGGGGGTTAAAGGGCTCAGCATGACGGAAACACCCGCGCCCGGCTTCTACGCCTTCGGCCAATACCGGTATTTTTTTGCTCTTTATCCAATTCCGCCCATCGTTCCCCACCTGCATGAAGCCCCGTTTCGAACCCCGCCGTTTGCGTCCGTCGGCCCAGTCCTTCATCGCCTATCAACGCATTGAGCCGGTCTTCCCCTTTGCGTGGCACTACCATCCGGAGTGGGAGCTCACCTGGATCGAGGCCGGCTCCGGTTCCCGCATCGTCGGCGACAACATCGAAGCCTACGAACCCGGCGACCTCGTGCTGCTGGCCGGCGGCCTGCCTCACACCTGGTCATCGGAAAAACCCGCGCGGCGGGCCCGGGCCCATCGCGCGGTGGTCGTGCAATTCCCTCCGGACTTCTTCGTCTCCGCCTTGATCGACCGGCCCGAGTTCCTCGCCATCGGCGACTTGCTCGCCCGCGCCGGACGGGGACTGGCATTTCCGACGAAAACCGCGCTTCATGAAGCGACCGGACTGACCGACCTCACGAAAGCTCGCGGCCTGGATGCCTGGTGCCGGCTGGCCTCGCTGCTCGACCGGCTGGCACGCGTGCCGGATGCCCGGGCACTGGCCTCGGCCCGCTACACTCCGTCCGCCGGCCATGGCGCGCAACGCCGTTTCGAGCGCGCCCTCGCATTCATCGACGCCCATGCCAGCGACGATGAGCTCTACCTGCCTCAAGTCGCGCAAGCGGTGCATCTCACGCCGGCGGCCTTCTCCCGGTTTTTTCAGCGCATGGCCGGCGTGTCGTTTGTCGATCACGTCAACGCATTGCGCATCGGCCGCGCCGCCCGCCTGCTCGCGGAGTCCGATCGCGCCATCGCGGAAATCGCCTTCGCCTGCGGTTTCGGAAACCTCGCCAATTTCAACCGCCGTTTCCGCGAACAAAAGGCCATGGCCCCTCGCGCCTTCCGCGCACACTACGTCTGAAAAATTGCACCGGAAGAATCCGGACGACGCCCCGTCGCTCCTGTGCTAGATTGACCCCATGCGCATGAACCCCGACCAGCTCTACGAACGCGTCCTCGCAAGCGATGCGTCGTATAACGGCCGGTTCTTCTTCGGCGTGACGACCACCGGCATCTACTGCCTGCCGTCGTGTTCGGCCCGCAAGCCAAAACCCGAGAACATCCGGTTCTTCCCGACCGCGAAGGCCGCCCGCGCCGCCGGGCTGCGTGCATGCAAAAAATGCCATCCTGACGATTTCGCCCGCGGCGCCGATCCCGTCCTCGAAAGCATTGAGCAACTCGTCACAGAGATCCGCACGACCCCGTCCGCATTCAAGGACGCACGCGCCGTCGTGCGCCGCTCCGGCTTTGGACCCACACGCCTCTTCGAGCTGTTTCGCCAGCACTACCACGCCACGCCCGCGGAGGTCTTGCTGCGCGCCCGTCTCGACACAACAAAGCGCGCCCTGCTCACGAGCGACGCCGCGCTTGCCGACATCGCCTTCGCCGCCGGCTTCGAATCGCTCTCGGTTTTCCATGAACATTTCCGGATGCGCAACGGCCTCACGCCCGCCGCCTATCGCGACCTGCGCACCGCCCGTTCATTCGAAATCACCCTGCCCCCGGACTATCCCCTCGCCTACCTCAAGCGCACCCTCTCACGCGATCCGCATAGCCTCACCGAACGCCTCGACGGCGATCTCTACACAACCGTCGTGCGCCTCGGGGAAAACCAAACGCCCGCGCGGATCACCCTGCATTTCAACGCCAACGTCGTAACAGCCAGGGTCGACGCGTCCGCCTCCGCCGGGGCCCACGCCCTCATCGTTGCGCTCCTCGGCCTGGACCAGGACGCCGCCTCCTTCGCCCGCCTCGCCCGCAAGCTCGGTTTCGCCCGTCTCGTCGCAAACCGCACCGAGCTGCGCCTCACTCAAACGTCATCCGTATTCGACGGACTGCTGTGGGCCATCATCGGCCAGCAGATCAACCTGCCCTTTGCATTTCAGCTCAAGCATCGCCTCACCGCCCTCGCCAGCCGCCCGTTTTCCGACGGTCTTTACGCACCGCCGGCGCCGGACGACATCGCCCGCCTCGAGCCCGAACAGCTCAAGCCGCTCCAATTTTCCCGATCCAAGGCAAACTACGTGATCGACACCGCCCGCCTCATCGCGGGCGGTCAGCTCGATCTCGAAGCGTTGCGCACCGCCAGCGCCACGCGGGCCGAACGCACCTTGCTCGCCATCCGCGGGCTCGGCCCGTGGTCGGTCAATTACCTGATGATGCGCGCGCTCGGCTTTGCCGACTGCGTTCCCCTCGGCGACACCGGCGTGACCAGCGGACTTCAGACGCTGTTCAAACTCGATGAGCGCCCCGACATCGAGGCGACCAAACGACTCATGTCGATATTTTCACCCTATCGCAGCCTCGCGACCGCTCACCTTTGGCAATTAAATCAACCCGTTCCATGACTCCCGTCACCACGCTCCACGCCACCACCTTCGAAACTCCCTGCGGCCCCTTCTCCGTCGCGGCCGACTCGACCGGCGCCATCGTCGCCACCGCCTTCGGCGACCTCACCCGCCTGCGCGAACGCCTTCCTGAAAAGTGTCACCTAATAGGTGACACTGGCTCGTTGCTGGTGGATTTCAAAAAACAGGTGGCCGCGTATTTTTCCGGGAAACTCCGTGCGTTTACGGTGCCGCTGGCCGCGCAAGGAACGGTGTTTCAGCACCGCGTATGGACGGCCCTGACCGCGATTCCCTTTGGTGAAACACGCAGTTACGGGCAACTCGCCGCCGAGCTGGGCAACCCCGGCGCCTCGCGGGCGATCGGCCGCGCCAATGCCACCAACCCCATCTGCCTGATCGTGCCGTGCCACCGCGTGATCGGCGCCGACGGTTCGCTCACGGGCTTCGCGTTCGGCGAGGACATCAAGCACCAGTTGCTCGTCCACGAAGGCGTCTCGTTGGTGTAGCCGGGGCGCTGACCCCGCTGCCTTGGAGCATCAGCCGAACGGGGGCAGCGACCAATCCAGAGCCTTCGCACGCCTCACTCGCTCACGCGCCAGTCGATCAACTCAAGCTGAAGCAGCTTGCGGTCGTTAAAATGGTTCCAGGCAAGCTCCACCGCGAAGTCGAGCGGCACGCCCACCGGCGGCAGACGCTGCGCCATTTTCCACGCGACGCCGAACAGCCGGCGTCCGCGTGAATCGTCGAAGCTGAACCGGAAATGCGCCTGCTTGAAAACCTCGGGGCGCGACCGCAGCACGACACCGCGCACGCCAAAAATCGGCTCGGGGTTTCCCTGGCCGAAGGGCTGCAACGACTCCAGTTCCTCCATCAACTGCTCGCGGATCTGGTCGGGCGTGAGCCACGCCGAGATCGTCAGGATCGGCTCGATGAGGTCGCCGCCCGCCGCCGTGCGCACCGCGTCGGCGAAACGCGTGCGGAAAACATCGAGATGGATTTTCTCTAGCGACACGCCCACCGCCATCGGGTGCCCGCCCCAGCTCGTGAGCTGCTCGCAACAGGAGCCCAGCACCTCGACGAGGTTGACGCCGTTGACGCTCCGGCCCGAGCCCTTCGCAAAGGCACCCTCGTTGCCCAGCACGACACAGGGCCGGTTGTATTTGCGGGTGACGCGCCCGGCGACGATGCCCACCACGCCGGGATGCCAGCTTTCACCGAACAAAACGATGCCCGGCCAAGTCGCGAAATCGCCTTCGATCATGCGTTCGGCCTCCTCGGTGATCAACCGCTCGATGTCCTGCCGCTCACGGTTGAACACATCGAGCTGCTGCGCGGTTTCGCTGCAAAACTGCTCGTCGTCGCTCAGCATGAGTTCGACCGACAGCGCGGCGTCGGCCAGGCGCCCGCTCGCGTTGATACGCGGCCCGAGTCGGAAGGAAATATCCACCGGGTTGATACCGTGGTCCGGCTTGACCCCGGCGATCTGCATGAGCGCGCGAATGCCCGGACGCTCGCAGGCCTGCAGGATGCGCAGGCCGTAACGTGCAAGGATGCGGTTCTCGCCGGTGAGCGGCACGAGGTCGGCCACCGTGCCCATGGCGGCGAGATCGAGGTAATCGCGCAGCTTGATGGCGTGCGCCACGGGGTGGTTGTCCGCCCGGAGGAGCTTGATCAACCCATGGGCCAGCTTGAAGACCAGGCCCACGGTGCAGAGATTGCGCCATGCCCCGTCGCCTTCGCGGCTGTGGACGTGCGGATTGATGAGCAGTCCCTGATCGAGCGGCTTTTCCTTGGAGCGATGATGGTCGATGACGATCACCTCGATGCCTTGGGAAACGAGGTAGGCGACCTCGTCATGCGAATTGGTGCCGCAGTCCAGCGCGATAAAAAGCTGGGGCTTGCCCTGTTCGAGTGCGCGGTCGATGGCGCTGCGCGACAGACCGTAGCCGTCCTCCATGCGACGCGGCACGACGAAGCGGGGCTTCGAGCCGAAGCGGCGCAGGATGCTCACGAGCAGCGTCGTGCTGCTCACCCCGTCGACGTCGTAGTCGCCGAGCACGACGATGTCCTCGGCGGACTCGATCGCCTTGCGCAGACGCACGGCGACCGCCTCCACGTTGGGAAGGAGGAACGGGTCGTTGAGATCGGCGAGCGTCGGCCGGAGAAAACTCGCGGCGGCGGCGGGGTCGCCGAGTCCGTTGCGAAGCAACAGCTCGGCGATCACGGGGCTGACCCCCGCGTGCCGGCTCAAGGCCCCGACCTCGTCGGCCGGGGACGGCTTATAGGTCCAGCGCATCAGCGATGGGAATCGCGTTTTATTGCGATGCCTTGCTGGTGGCGTCCCACTCGTAGGTGGGCTTCACGTCGTGGCTCTTCTCGACATGGCGACGGTCGCCCTTGTGCCACCAGAAGAAGATCGGGCTGGCGATGAAGAGGGAGGAGAACGTGCCGGTGACGACGCCGATGATCAATGTGACCGCGAGGTCGCGCACCTCGCCGCCGGCGACCGTGGCGAGCACGATCGCGGTCAGGAAGGTGGTGCCGCCCGTGATGATCGTGCGGGAGAGCGTCAGGTTGAGCGAGCGGTTGATCACGTTGCGCAGCGAGATCGTCGGGTTGAGCGTGAGCTCCTCGCGGATGCGGTCGAACACGACGATGGTGTCGTTGATCGAGTAACCCACGATGAGGAGAATCGCCGCGACCATCGACGCATTGAACTGCCCGCCGAGCATCACGAAGACGCCGATCGTCAGCACCACGTCGTGGAGGGTGGAAACCACCGCACCGATGCCGTAGCCCATCTCGAAGCGGAACGCCACGTAGATGAGGATAAGCACCAGGGACCAGAAGATGGCCCAGGCGGCGTTGGACTTGATTTCATCACCCACGGACGGACCGATGCGGGATTCGCTGAGGAACGTGAAACCCGCCTCGGGATGGGCCGCCTGCAAAGCCGCCACCAGCGGCTTGGCCTGGTCGAACGGCGTCGTCAGGCGCAGCACCTCGGTAGCACTGCCGATTTCCTTGGTATAGGAGAGGCTGATATCCTCGACGCCTTGTGCCGCCGCGACCTTGCGCACTTCGGCGAGCGCGATGGTTTTCTCGAATGCCAGCGACACCTGGTCGCCGCCGGAGAAATCGATGCCGTAGATATCCTTGCCCTTGAAAACAACGATGCCGGCGCCCAGCAGCACGACGCACCACGAGGTGATGAAGGCCACGCGGGCATGCTTGAGGAAGTCGTAATTGGTGTTCTCCAGGATGGAGAACATGCGCATCTTTTTCACGAAGCCGCCGTAGATCGCCAGGTTGAGGAAGAGACGGCTGATGACCAGCGCGGCAAACATCGTGGAGAAGATACCGATGGCCAGGGTCACGCCGAAGCCCTTCACCGGGCCGGTGCCGAGCGCGATCATGATGCCGGCGGTGATCAGGGTCGTAAGATTGCCGTCGAGAATGGCCGAGAACGCTTTTTCAAAGCCGGCCTCGAGCGCCGCGGGCAGCGACTTCCCGAGCTTCAGCTCTTCGCGCATGCGCTCGAAGATCAGGATGTTCGAGTCGACCGACATGCCGATGGTGAGAACAATGCCGGCGATGCCCGGCATGCTCAGGGTGGCGCCGATGCTGGCCATCACGCCGAGAATGATCACGACGTTCAGGATCATCGCGATCACCGCGAGGAAACCGCCGGTGGTGTAGAAGAAGACGATGAAGGCCGCGGTGAGCGCGGTGCCGATGAGGAAAGCGAGCTTGCCGCTGGAAACGGAGTCGGCGGCGAGCGACGGCCCGATCTCGTATTGCTCCTTGATCTGGAGGGGAAGATCGAGGGGGTTGTTGAGCACGTTGGCGAGTTCAAGGGCCTCGCGCTGGGAGAAACCGCCGGTGATCTGGGCGACTCCGCCGGTGATCGCGCCATTGATATTGGGCGCGGAGTAAAGACGTCCATCAAGGACGATGCCCAGGAGACGTCCCACGTTGGCCGAAGTCACCTTCGCAAACATTTCGGCGCCTTCGGCGTCAAAGGAGAGCTGGATCTCGTAGCGGCCGAATTCGTCCATGCGCGCGCCGGCGTTCTCCACATTCTTGCCGGTCATCTCCGGAATGCGCTTCACGAGGTAGTAATACGTCTCGGGAGCGCCGCCCCGTTTGCCGTCCTCGTCAACGCTGAGAACTTCGTAGCCGGGGGGGATCTGGTCGATTCCCGGCGACTCGCGCATCGGGCCGGTGCCCTCGTGCACAAGACGGAACTCAAGCCGGGCGGGCTTTTGCACGTTGGCCACAATCTCGGGATTGTCCTTGGTGTTCACGCCGGGGAGCTGCACCTCGATGCGGTTGTTGCCCACCGCGCGAATGATCGGCTCGGTGACGCCGAGGCCGTTGATGCGGTCGCCAATGATTTCGATGGCCTTGGAGAGCTTCTCCTCGCGCTCGCCCTCACCCATGTTGGCGGTCTCGGCGGTCTCGGACGTCTCGAGCGTAAAGGCGACGCCGCCCTTCAAATCGAGACCGAGCTGAAGGCGGCCCTTGGATTCGGTAAGCAGGTGATCGAGCAGGATGGTGTTGCGCTTCTCGATGTTGCCGATCGAGGACTCGATCGGGTATTGCGGGAAGTATTGGGTGAGGTCGATCTTGCGCTCTTTCGCGATCTGCTTGAGCGCGACGAAAACGCTCGGGGACTGCTTGGAATCGGCGGCGACACGGGCGGACGCCTCTTTGATGAGCGCGGTGAACTCGGCGGGCTTGGCCCCGGCGTTTTCCTGGGCGAAATCAACGAAGGGCCGGTCTTGGATCGGGAGCAGCGACACAAGGGCCCAGAGGACTACGGCCAGGCTGAGTGTCAGCTTCCAGAAGTTGCGTTTGAACATGGTGGGTTTGGTTTAAAATGGATGGGTAACACGTCGCCGAAAGCAGCTGGCGAAATCACGCAGGCAAAGAACGGGAAAACCTCCCGGTGTCGCCAGACACGGGGAGGCGGGGGAAATCGCGCTGAAATATCTGAATCATCCCGAGGGGAACGGGAGGCACTCTGTCGATGGTTGCAACGGACCGGGCTTAGCCGGCTTTTTTTACAAGGGCGTGGATGAAGGCCTTGCCAATTTCGACCTTGGTGCCGTCGGCGATGCGAATGACAAAACGGTCGTCCTTCTTATTGGTGATTTCACCGTAAATACCGCCAGCCGTGATGACTTCGTCACCCGAGGTCAGGGAGTCCAGCATCTTGGCGTGTTCCTTCTGCTTTTTACGCTGGGGCGCGATCATCAGGAAATACATCGCGGCAAAAATCAGGATAAAGGGAAGGAACTGCATCAGCGGGTTACCGCCGGGCGCGGCCTGCTGGGCAAGAAAAGACGGGGCGTCTACAAGTAGGGACATGGTTGTGATTTCGTGTTGTGGTTTTTGGAAAATGAAACAGCTACATAACCGCTTCACTCTTTACGAACGCAAGCCATAACCCAGCCCGCCTCCCCTCCCTCTTTTGAAAAGCAAATCCGCCTCTTCCTGGTCCGTCGCGCAATCCGAGGAACTCTACGGTTTCAAACGCTGGGGTGCCGACCACTTTGGCGTCGACACCGGCGGTTTCGTCAACGTCCAGCCCCTCTCCGACGGCCGTGAAATCCGCATCATGGATGTGGTCAACGAAGCGCTCGGCATGGGCCTGAAGGCCCCGCTGGTCATCCGCTTCCAGGACCTGCTCCGCCACCGCGTCACCCAGCTCAACGAGTTGTTTCGCAAGGCGATCAAGGAAGAGGGCTACAAGGGCGAATACCGCGGCGTGTTCCCCATCAAGGTCAACCAGCTCCGCGAGGTCGTCGACGAGATCGTCGCCGCCGGCAAGGACTTCGGCTATGGCCTCGAGGCCGGCTCCAAACCCGAGCTGATGATCGCGCTCGCGATGCATGAGGGCGCCAACCGCCTCATCATCTGCAACGGCTACAAAGACCACGACTACATCCGCCTCGCGCTGCTCGGCCGCAAGATCGGCAAAAAAATCATCATCGTCGTCGAACAGCTTGCCGAGGTGGACGACATCATCGCGATCTCCGAGGAAGTGGGCGTGAAGCCGCTCATCGGCTTCCGCGCCAAGCTCCAGACCCGCGGCGAGGGCAAATGGTCCTCCTCCACCGGCGACAACGCCAAATTCGGCCTCAACACCGCCGAGATCCTCTTCGCCGCCGAAAAGCTCAAGAAGGCCAAGCTCACCCAGTGCGTGAAGCTCGTGCACTTCCACATCGGTTCGCAGGTGCCCAACATCATCACGATCAAGAATGCCGTCATTGAAGCCACCCGCTTCTACTGCCAGCTCGTGAAGATGGGCTTTCCCATGGGCTACCTCGATTGCGGCGGCGGCCTCGGCATCGACTACGACGGGTCCCGCACCAATTTCGAGTCGTCGATGAACTACACGATGGCCGAATACGCCCGTGACGTCGTCGCCAACATCCGAGACATCTGCGTCGCCTCCGGCGTCGAGGTGCCCGACATCGTCACCGAGTCCGGCCGCGCCGTGGTCGCCCCGCACTCCATGCTCGTCGTCGAGGTCTTCGAACGCATCAACAAGCGCGAAACCCTGGGAGTGCAGCACCAGCCCAAGGAAAAACACAAGGTCGTCACCGATCTGGAGCTCCTCCTCAAAAACAAGGCCAAGCTCGGCAAGCTCGAGCGTTTCCATGACGCCATCCAGAAAAAGGAGGAGTCCTTCTCCCTCTTCAATCTCGGCTACCTCGATCTCGAGAACCGCGCCGCCGCCGAATCTCTTTACTGGCAGGTCTGCGAACAGATCGCCAAGGAGATGCGCGACTCCGGCTATGTGCCCGAGGAGCTGCACGCCCTCGATGCCCTGCTCGCCGACCAATACGTCTGCAATTTTTCCGTCTTCCAATCCCTGCTGGACCATTGGGCCCTCAAACAGCTCTTCCCCATCACCCCGCTTCACCGCCTGACCGAAAAGCCCTCGGTCAACGCCATCCTCGTCGACATCACCTGCGACTCCGACGGCAAGATCAGCACCTTCATCGACCTGCAGGACACGAAGGACCACCTGCCGCTCCACCCGCTCAACAACAAGCCCTACTACCTCGGCGTCTTCCTGACCGGCGCGTATCAGGACATCATGGGCGACCTCCACAACCTCTTCGGCCGCGTCAACGAGGTTCACGTCTTCCTCGAACCCGATGAACCCAATGGCTTTTACATTGAGGAAGCCCTCGCCGGCAGCCGCGTCTCCGACGTGATCGATGGCGTGCAATACCAGTGGGAGGAGCTGTGCCGCAAGATGAAGGCCCAGATCGACGCCGCCACCAAGAAAGACCTCGTCAAACCCCGTGAAGGCGTGCGCCTCGTGGAATTTTACGAAGAACAAATGCGCTCCAAGACCTACCTGAACATCGAGCCGAAGAAGAAACCGGCGGCCAAAAAGACCGCGACCTCCCGCTAACAGCCCGTCATCGCACCAGCGCCGGTTCAACGCAGGGCCTCGCCTTGCGTGAGACCGCGCTGGTCTTTCCACTCCCGAAGTTCCCCGCCCCTCCTGATTTAAAGTGGTGCCAGAGGCCGGGATTGAACCGGCGACCAAAGGCTTATGAGTCCTCTGCTCTACCACTGAGCTACTCTGGCGAAATCGAAGGGTCGGAGGGAAATTGTCCTCCCGGGAATTGTCAAGAGCCCGCGCGGTTCGAATTTAGCCATCGCCGGCCCGCCCGACAACGCCTCCGGACGTCATTACATCATTGCCTGAACGAACGCCCGGCGCACGTTCGGCTCTGTCACTATGGGCAACGCGCTCCGACTTTTCGTTTTTTGCCTGGCGCTGGCCGCCGTGGGTTCGACCGCCGCGCTGTCCCAGCTCTGGGTCCGCCAACGCGCCAAAACCCGGCAGCCCCACGCCACGACCGCGGGGCACGACGCGCTCACACCGGTTCGTGAGTTGCAGGCTTACCACGCCGACCAGCAAAAAGCGGTCGGCCTGGTCGTCGCCGTATCCCTTACCTCTCTTCTCGCCGTCGCCCTCACCGCGGGCTCGCGCCGATCCTCGGCCCAGGTCGAGGAAGCCGCCCGGCGTTCCCGCGGCGACATGCAACAGGTTGAACACCTCGCCCGCTCCGCCGTCGTTCGCGAGGAGGCCCTCCGCCACGAACGCGAGGAACGCCAGCGCGCCGATGAAAACCTCCACCTTCAACAGCTCCTCCTCAACCAGGCGCTCGGTGAAAAAATCCGCCTTGGCCGCGATCTCCACGACGGAATCATCCAGTCCCTCTACGCGACCGGCCTCACGCTCGAATCCTCCCGGCAAAAACGCTCCGCCGACCCCGCCACCGCCGACGCCCTTTTCGATCGCGGCTTGCAACTGCTCAACGAAAATATTCGCGAGATTCGCGCCTACATCAATTCGCTCTCCCAATCGCAGTCCGCGATGACCCAGGGCTTCGCCAACGCGCTCGCCGTGCTCATCGACAATATCAAAGGCGACCGCCCCACCGAGTTCGTGCTGCGCATCGACGAAGGCGCCGGGGCCCGCATGGATCCGACGCAGATGCCCGACGTGCTGCAAATCGTGAGGGAGGCCGTCAGCAACGCCCTGCGCCACGGTGCCGCCACCCAGATCACCATCCGCCTCCATGAAGATGGCGAACGCCTCGCCCTCATGGTCCGCGACAACGGCACCGGCTTCGACCCCGCCACGCTTCAAAGCGAGGGACACGGCCTCGCCAATTTCCGCGCACGCGCCGCCTTGCTCCGCGCCGAATTCAAGCTCGACAGCCGCCCGGGCGATGGCACGCGTCTCGTTGTCACATTTCCGGCTCTCTCCCCCGCATGAACCAAGCGCCCTCCTCCCCGCCCGTCCGACTGGTCCTTGCCGACGACAGCGAACTTGTCCGCGTCGGGCTGCAAACGCTCCTGCAAGGCGCGCCGGGCATCGAGCTCTGCGGCGTGGCCGCCACCGCCGCCGAGGCCCTCGCCGTCTGCCGGCGCGCGCGCCCCGATGTAGTGCTTCTGGACATACGCCTGCCCGATGGCACGGGCATTGACGTGTGCCGCGCCCTGCTCGCGGAAGGCGGCGACACCCGCGTGCTTTTCCTGACCTCCAGCTCCGAGCAGGACGTCGTCGACGAGGCGATCCGCGCCGGCGCCCACGGCTACCTGCTCAAGGAAATCAACACGCCCGCGCTGCTTCAGGGCATCCGTGATGTTGCCGCCGGCCGCTCCATCCTTGATCCGCAAATCACCGCCCGCGTGATGGACCTGCTGAAAAACGAGCGCAACAAACCGTTGATCGCCGGACTCTCGCCGCAGGAGCAGCGCGTCCTCGCCAAGATCGCCGAGGGCTGCACCAACAAGGAGGTCGCCGCCGATCTGGGACTGAGCGAAAAGACGGTGAAAAACTACCTCAGCAATATTTTCGAAAAACTGCACTTCAGCCGGCGATCCCAGGCCGCCGCCTATTACACGCAGTCCGTGGGCCGTGCATCAGGGCCGAACGGCCCAAGTCGCTAGGGCCATAAAACCGTCCCCGTCGGCTCTACCGGCGGACACATTCAGGCGGTAGGATGCATGCACGTTATCACCCGTGCATATTCATCCCTCCATCAACATCACGCCTCGCGTCCCCCGTCGTGGCCCTGAGCCTGAGCTCGGGTATCCCTCACCGGAACGCCCCGCCTTCCGCTCCTCCCGCGTATCACGCCTGAGGGCGTTCACTTTGGTGGAAATGATAATCGCCGCCACCCTTCTCTCCATTGGCGTGATCGCAGTGTTCGCATCCCTGTTGTATGCGCGGAGCCTGAGTGAGGGCAGCATCTATCAAAACAGCGCCGTCACCATCGTGCAGGGCTACATCGAGCAAATGAAGAACATGGAGTTCACCGACCTGCCCTACACCACTTCCACCGGATCGGTGGTGGCCGGCTCGGGCAGCACCTCCACACAGATCCCCACCCGGCTCAACGCCTCCACATCCGACCCCCTGATCATTTCCACCGCCACGACTATTCCGGCCCTCTCCACCATTGGTATCAGCGCATCCACCTCCCTGCCCGGGGTCACCGACAACGTGAAAACCATAGATGTCAGCAGCACCTCTTCGACGGCGGACGACTTGCGCCTCAACCTGCGCGTCTGGGTTCAGGACATCAGCAACACCGGCATCAGCGCCACCCAGGTCCGCTCCATCACGATCCAGTATGCCTGGCAAAGCGGCGCCAGTGACAAAGCACGCATCTTCCGTAGCTCCGTCCGCACGATCCGCTCCGCCGTCCCCACCTATTGATCATGCATCCCCGCCCTTTCAATTCCTGTTCCGCCCGCCTCAACGACTGCCGCCGCGGCATGACCTTGGTTGAAATCATGGTCGTGCTGGGGATCAGCATGCTTGTCGTCGGTGGCTTGCTCGTCTTCTTCATTCAAAGCCTCAACGTCTATCACTACGATTCCGGTAAACTTCTCGTGAACCGGGACATGCGCCAGTTCACCGCCGAATTGGCCGACAACGCCACTTACGCGAACTCTTTCCTCGTCTACCCTTCCTTTACCTCACGCAGCACCACCGAGGGTTCCGTCACCTCTGACAATAAAGTCTATGCCGGCAATTCAGGTAACATGCTCGTCCTCGTTTACCTTGACCTCGCCGACGACACGAAGATCAGCCGCGTAGTCGGCTACTACCGTGATCCCGAAGAAAACAACGGCGAAGCCCCCGTGCGTAAATTTGATGTCGCCGTCAATCCGAGCGCCTCCGCCGCCAATG
>JAQSWS010000040.1 GCA_029266495.1 Rariglobus sp.
TTCGAAGGCCGCTTTAATATTGGCGTCGATGCCGCCGCGGTGGCCGGCCCCCACGCCTCGGAAATCGAAAAAACCAACAAGGAGCTGCTGAGCGTGCCCGTCCAGGTTTACTCCAGCCACGAAGGACTTTTTGCCGGCGCCTCCGTAAAGAGCGGCTACATCACTCGCAGCGACGCCGTGAACCGCGCCTTCTACAATGTGGATTACGATCTGCCCGAGCTGCTTTACGGCAACTTCGTCGATCCCATCCCCTCTTATGTCAGGCCGCTGATGGAATACGTCACACAGCTGTCGCCCTGATCATGGCCTATCATAACCCCGTGCTGGGCGGCGGTGGCATTCACCACGTCGCCCTCAAGACGAAAACCTGGGATGCCTCCCTCGCCTTCTACAAAGGCGTCCTCGGCTTCGCCGAAAAAATCACCTGGGCCTACCCTGACGGAAATCGCGCCGGCATGTTCGACACCGGCGGCGGCGGTTATCTGGAGATCTTCGAAAATCACACCGACACGCCCGCCGCCAATGGCGTGCTCATGCACATCGCCATCCGGACAACGAACGTGAACGCCGTGACCGAACGCGTGCGCGCCGCCGGCTGCAAGATCACCGTCGAGCCGAAAGACGTCACCATCCAGACGACCAACGGCGCCGGCCCCGTGCCGGTTCGTATCGCCTTCTTCGAGGGTCCCAACGGCGAAATCTGGGAGCTGTTCGAGAATACGCTGACCTGATGTAGGCCCGACCGCCGGTCGGGTGGATCCAACACTTGACGAGGAAGCCCGACCAGCAGTCGGGCCTGCATCATTGCAACCACGTCAGCGCCGGCCGGTTCACCGACCAGGCGAGTTCGCCCGCACCCGCCCATTCGCACTTCCCCGTCCGCTCGTCCCCATCGAGGTAGGCCACGAAGCTGAGCAGCGGCCCCCCTTCCGGCGAAACCCAGAACTTCACGATGTCGAGGGCCGGCAGCGTCTTCCGCCCCAAGATGTCCACGAGGGAGAAATCGATCATTCCGTTGAAGGCACGATACACCACCTCGGTGCACACAAGCTTGTCCGCGCTGAAAAAATCGAAATCGAAATCGTAGGGCTTGCCCACGTGGTCGAACGCCCGCGCGATCACCTCGCGTTTTTGCAGCGGCGTGAGGTTCGGACGCAACACCGCCACCGAATCCGCCTCGCCAATCGAATGCTCCACCGTGGTGAACACCACGCCTTCGCTCACCGCCTCGATGATCGCATAGCCGTGGCCCGCGGCATCGGTTTTCGAAAACGCCTCCAGGTGCCTCAGGATGCGCAGGTCATTGTCGAGCCCCTCCGCCTTCAATTGCTCCGGCGTGCCGACATACAGCGCCGAATGCGGCCAGTAACCGGGCAGAAAGGCGTTCGACAGATACCAGTTTCGCCGCTCGATCAGGATGTCGCCCGGCCTGAGCAGGGGACGCAGCGCCTTTCGCCGCACCGGTGACGTCGGCCAGCGCAGTATCGACCTTGTAGGCGAACAACTCTCCCGACAGCTCGGCCGTGTTCTCCGCGGCGAGCCGGATCGCCCCGTGAAACATCTCATAACTGCCGTCCCGCCATAATCCGGCCTCCTGCCATTCGGGCACCGTCTTCTGGTAATTTCTCCAGCCATTCTCCAGCCAGCGGCGATGGTCCGCATTCGCGAGGTTGGCGCGGATTGAATCATACGTGCCCGCCCGCAAATCCCAGCGCGGTTCCGCTTCGTTGAGCTTGCGAATCGCCTCCTCCTGCCCGGCAAACGCGCGCACAAAACGCGCCGAATAATCGTAGGCGACCGCCGCCGCCGTGTAATGCAGCAACAACGCCCGCAACCGCGCCTCCCTGGGCCTGATGTCTTCATGGCGCTGGTATTTCCACACCGTGCGCACCAGCACCGCGCGATAACTGAGGAACGTCACCAGCATCCGCCGGATTTCATCGTCATCCGCCTGCCGGTAATAGCTGCGCCGCCCCGCCTGGAGCTCGGCCTCGAACACCCGGAATGTCTTTTCCAATTCCGCCAGTCCACCGATGACCGCCGCCAGCGAGCGCTCGTCCGATGCCATTTCCTCGGCCAGTTCCGCGGCCGGCAGCGACGCCGGCTCGGGCGCGTCCGCACGCAAAAACTCCGTCGGCCGGTCGCGCAACAGCCACGCGCCAAACCACAAGGCGAACGCAAGGCTCGACGCGCCGACCGCAACATTGAGCCACAACGGCGGACGATACCGCCGCACCGACGCCGCGACCGTGACCGGGGCCGGCGGCGAGACCTCACGGAACTCCCTGGCGAGTTCGCCCAGTTCCCGCACCACCCCGGCTTGCGACTCGCGCAACACCGCGCGCCGCTTCGGTTGAAACAGCAACCGCGTCTCGGCGACGATGCGCGGCAGCAAACGGCGCCAGCGACGCGCGTTGTCCAGCGCCGCAAGGCCGCTCACCGGCATGATCAGCATCAAAGCCACCACGACCCAGGGAACAAAATAGCCCGCCAGCCACCATGCGGTGAGCGCATACCAGGCTCCGTAAACCGGCAGGCCCAGCAAAAGACGGTTGAGCGCCAGCGTCATCCGCCCGGGAGCTGGTATCCAGGACGAAACTACGCGAACAAACACATAGGGCGGCAGGTGCTTGATCGCGCCGACCACCCCGAGCACGGTCCCGACAAGCAGGACGGCGACCTTGCAGGCAAGGGAGCCCGCCAGGCGCCAGCCTTGCAGTGAAAGCTCCGCATCCTCCGCGGGAATGCCCGCCGCCCGCAACGCCGTGCCGTGCTCCCTCACCCGGGCCGCCGCCGCCTCCGCCCGCGGACGATCCGCCCGGTGAAAATAGTTGATCGCATCCACCGCCGCCTGCTGCTGGCGCAAACCCGCCAGCGCGTCACGCCGCTTGAATCCCGCCGCGGGCAGCAACGCCTCAAGGTCCTCCAGCAACGGCTGCCATGCCACCTCGTCGAGATGGAGCACCACGGCTTTCAACCGCGCGTTCAACTCGGCGGTCAGCGTGCGCATCGCGAGATGCTCGTCACCGCCATGCTGCGCGAGCCATGCACCCACGTCGACCGGCTCGCCGATCTTGGTCAACACGGCGCTGCGGAAACGCTCCTTCTGTTCGTAATGCAGGCCCACGGGCACGACTTTCAATCCCTGCGCGCCCGCCGCGAGCGCCTGCAACGCAAGGCGCGCCGCACCCGAGCGCACGAGCGCGAGTTGATTGTCATCGTGGCTTTTCCCTTCAGGAAAAATGCCCATCACATGCCCGTCCGCGATCTGCTTCGCCGCCGCCGCGAGCGACTCCAGGTTGCGGGCGACCAGCGAGCGGTCGTCGGTGCCGCGATACGCCGGCACCATGCCCAGCGCCCGGAGCAGTTTTCCAAAAAGCGGAATGTCGAAAAGAGGCGCCTTGGCCATCAACCGCACCGGCCGGCCCGCGGCGACGCCCAGCAGCACGGGATCGATGAGCGAGTTGGGATGGTTCGCCGCGAGCAACACGGGCCCGGACCGGGGAATCCTGTCCGCGCCGGTGACCTCGATGCGCGGATAATAAAACTTCACCAGCGAACGCACCATCCGGCGCGCGAAAGAACCGGAGAATTCAGAGAATGCCATAAAGAAGTCGAGAGGGCCTCAGCTTGCCTGAGGCCGGTTGGGCCTTGAAATTCTCAAATACGCCACCAGCTCCGCGATCACCGCGTCGGTCACGCACTGCTGCGCCTCATGGCGGGTCATATCGGGGCATACCACGCGGCCGGTGACAATCTGCCACCGGCGGACGTCGATCCGGCGGACAATCGCCCAATGCGCAAACGGCGCGTCCACGTCCTGCGCCGGCGACGGCTCGGCATATCCCGTGGTGGCGGCCGCCACATCGGCGTCGAAAAGCCGCGCCGCACCCCGCGCCATCTGCACTGCGACCTCGGCGGAGACCGCGTTGACCTTCGCCGCGGGCGCACGTTTCACGCCGAGATGCCGCACCTTCTGATCGAGCGTGTAGGCGGTGAGTCCGCCAAGAAAAAACCCGGATGCACCCGGCACGGCGGTGATCGCCGCCTGCACCCGCCCGCCCGTCATGCTCTCGGCCACCGCGAGCGTGAGCACGGGCTCGCGCAGGCAAAGCGCTTTGAGTTCGTGCGCGGCGGAGACAGGCATGACGCGGCAGCTTACTTGACGCGCTCGACGCGGCGAGCTTTCGCGAGCCGCTTCCGTAAACGCCAGCGATGGCTCTTGGCCACAATGTAGCCGGCGCAGCGTTTCGCGCCGCACAGGCACGGGTGCTCCTTCCAGTTTTCCACGTCGAAACCGTAGTCGAAGGTCAGCTCCTCCCCCTTCGCGATGTCGCGCCGCGCGGTGATCCAGATGCGGCCGCGCACGTTTTTACTTTCGCAATTCGGTTCGCACGAGTGGTTGATCAACCGCGCGGTGTTCCATGCCATGTGGCCGTCGAGATCGTAACGCTTGTTGATCTCGAAAATATAAACGCACCCGTCGCCGCCGCGGGCCGCGCGGGCGGCGCGTTCCTCGTCACGACGATCCGACTCCGCCTTGGTGATGCGCTCGCCCTCATACTCGATGATGCGCGTGCCCGAGGGGATGTCTTTGCTTGCGATGACTCCGCGGCCATGGATCGCCGAGCGACGGACCTTCGCCCACGGCGACGTGGTCGGACGACGGCGCGTGGTGTTCGCGGCCGGCGCCGCGGTTTTTTTTACGGACGGTTTCGCTTTGCTCATGCGGTCAGTTCAAGTCCCACCGGGCAATGATCGCTGCCCATGACTTCGGGTGAAATCCACGCTCGCTTGAGGCGGGGCGCAAGCGCGGCCGAGGCGAGAAAATAGTCGATGCGCCACCCGATGTTGCGGGGACGCGCGCCGGCGCGGTAGGTCCACCACGAGTAATGGCCGGGGCCTTTTTCGAAACGACGGAACGTGTCGATGAAACCGGCGTTCAGGAACGCACGGAAACCGTCGCGCTCCTCGTTGCTGAAACCGGGGTTGCCCACGTTTTCCTTGGGGCGGGCGAGATCAATCTCCTCATGGGCGACGTTGAGATCGCCGCACACGATCACGGGCTTGGCGCGTTCCAGGGTCTTCAGATAGGCAAGGAAATCGCGATCCCATGACTGCCGGTAAGGCAGGCGCACGAGATCGTGCTGCGCGTTGGGCACGTAGACGTTGACGAGATAATAATCGGCAAACTCCACCGTGATCACGCGCCCCTCCTGATCGTGGGCGGCAATGCCGATGCCGTAGAAAACGTTGACCGGTTTGTGCCGCGTAAACACCGCGGTGCCGCTGTATCCTTTTTTCACGGCGGCGTTCCAGAGCGCGGTGTAGCTGTCCGGCCAGGTCACGTGCTGCACGTCGCCGGGGTGGCATTTGGTTTCCTGCAGGCAGATGACGTCAGGGCCGTTGACGCCGAGATGGTCGAGAAAACCCTTTTGAAGCACGGCCCGCAGACCGTTCACATTCCAGGAGACAAGTTTCATGAAAGGCAGAAACTCGCCGCGCCTCCGCCGGGTTTCAACTCGCGATTAAGCAAAGATCCGCCCCGGGTCGCAACCGGTCCCTTGCGCTGGTGGTCCGGAGAAGCTCCGCCAGATCGTAAGAGCGGCGTTGCCAGCGGGCTCAGGATGGGGCCATTTTTGACGTTCCATGTCCGCGTTTACCCATCTCCCGCTCGGTCAGCGTATCCCCGACAGCCTCCACGGCGTCTCCGCCAGCCTGCCCACGATGCACGATGTGATC
Source organism: Rariglobus sp. (assembly GCA_029266495.1). Classification (GTDB taxonomy): domain Bacteria; phylum Verrucomicrobiota; class Verrucomicrobiia; order Opitutales; family Opitutaceae; genus Rariglobus. The sequence continues at coordinate 5,743 of JAQSWS010000040.1, forward strand.
GGCTACGAGGAAAAGAATCCCGAGGTCACGCGGCACATGACCTCCGGCTACCCGCGCTTCGTGGTTCATCCGTTCTCCAAGCGGGCCGGAGCCCACCTCTTGCGCACGCTCGGCCTCGAGGGCCGCGCCATCTGGCTCACCTCGTCCATCCGCGCCGCCGAACAGCTCCGTCTCCACCTCGGCGAACCCGCCGCCCTCCTGCCGGCCGAAGCCGCGCTGACCGGCGTGACGTTTCCCGAGGACGCCACGCTGTCGGCCCGCGCCAAAACCTTTCTTCAACACACCGGCATGTTTCTCTCCTCCCGCGAGGCCGAGGACTACTTGCTGCGCGTCGGCGAACTTTCCGCGGACCAGGCTCAGGACGAAAAGAGTTTCGATGGCTACGCCCCCGCCAATGTGAAGGGCCATGTCGCCCGCTTTTATCAGCACGCCGCGGCCTCCGACGTGTTCCTCGCCACCAGTGGCATGAACGCCCTCGCCGCGGCCTTTCGCGTGGGTTCCGACCTGCAACGGCCGCGCGGCCGCACGCGCTGGCTCCAGCTCGGCTGGCTCTATCTCGACACGATCGCCCTCCTGCAAAAGTTCACCGACGCGCCCGCAAGCGACTACCTTTTCCAGAGCGACGTCTTCAATCTCGACGCGCTCAAGACCCTCTTCGCGGAACAAGGCGCCCGCATCGCCGGAGTCATCACCGAGGTCCCGACCAATCCGCTCATCCAGACACCCGACCTCCCCGCCATCGCCGCGCTCTGTCGTGAACACGGCATTCTCCTCATCGTCGATCCGACGATCGCCTCGCCGCTCAACATCGACGTGCTCCCGCACTCCGACCTGGTGGCCAACTCCCTGACAAAATACACCGCCAGCGAAGGCGACGTCATCCTGGGTGCCGTCGTGGTGAATCCGCAGAGTCCGCACGCCGCCGATTTCCGCGCCCGCCTGCCCGGTGCGCTCGAGCCCGTTTACTCACGCGACGTGTCCCGGCTCGCCTGTCAGATCGGCGACGCGCCCGCGCTCATGGCGCAGATCAACCGCACCGCACCCGCGGTGGTCGAGTTCCTGCGCACACATCCGCGCATCAAGGAACTTTACTGGTCGCACCACCCCGCCTCTCGCGAAAACTACCTGAAACTCGCCCACAGCCCGGACGCGATCGGCAGCATGATTTCCTTCGTCGTCGACGGGCCGGTCGCCGGTTTTTACGACCGCCTGCGCCTGCCGAAAGGCCCGAGCTTCGGTATGAAGACGACGCTGATCTGCCCGTTCATCTACCTTGCTCACTATGATCTTGTGACGACCGGGAGCGGGCGCGCCACCCTCGCCGCCGCCGGCTTGCACCCGGAGTTGCTGCGCCTGTCCATCGGCGCGGAGCCTGCCGGCGACATCATCGCCGCGCTCGCCGAGGCGCTCGGCTGAGTTCGGACACCGCGCATGAGTGCCGCCTCCTGCAAACTCGCGATCAAGGCCATTCCCAACGCTCCCCGCACCGCCCTCGCCGGCTGGCTCGGCGACGTGTTGAAAGTCAAAGTCCACGCCCCCGCCCTCGAGGGCCGCGCCAACGAGGAATTATGCGCCTTCATCGCCGGCATCCTCGGCCTGCCCAGGCGCTCCGTGTCCCTCGCCCAAGGCGACAAGTCCCGTCAAAAACTTCTCCACATCGAAGGCCTCACCCTCCCCGAAATCCGAACCCGCCTCGACCCCCTTGTCACTTAATAGGTGACAAGCCTGCCTTATTTTCTCGTTAGAAAAAGAAACCGCCAGGCCAGCAGCACCGCGGCGATCGCCAGTCCCGCCGCCAGTCCCGTCCAGATACCCACCGCGCCCAAGCGGGTGTGCAGGCCGAGAACATAGCCGGCCGGAATCGCCAGCAGCCAATAGGAGATGAACGTGATCAACGCCGGCACGCGCACGTCGGTCAACCCGCGCAACGTCCCCGAACCGATCACTTGCGCCCCGTCAAAAAGCTGGAAAATCGCCGCCACCACCAGCAGGCGCGCCGCCAGCTCCGCCACCGCCGGATCATCCACGAACCCGCGCGCCAGCCATGGACCGCCCAGCCAGAACCCCACCGCCGACATGCTCATCATCAGGCACGCGATGACCAGCGTCCCTCCCATGATCGGCCGCGCCAGGTCCAGCCGGCCTTCACCCACCGCCTTGCCCACCCGCATGCTCGCCGCCATCGAAAGCCCGAGCGGAAACATGAACATGAAGCCCGCGCAACTCAGCGCGATCTGGTGGGCCGCCAGCGCCACCGCGCCCAGCCAGCCCATCATCAGCGCCGCCATCATGAACGCGCCCACTTCAAAAAGCAGCATGACCGCCGCCGGCACGCCGATCCGCACCATCTCGCGAAAACGCGCCGCCTGCAGGTTCCCCACCCAGGTCTCCGGCCACGCGTCACGAAACGCCCCCGACCGCCGCAACCAGCCGACAATCACCACCAGCACCAGCACGCGCGACACCAACGTCGCCCAGCCCGCCCCGGCCAGCCCGAGCACGGGCGCACCCAAATGGCCGTATATCAGTATCCAGTTTAGCACGACGTTGAGCGCCACCCCGCCCAGCATGATGAGCATCGGCACCCACGGCCGTCCCAGGGCCTCGGCGAATTGCCGGAACACCTGAAACACCAGCACGGGCAGGAGCGACGCCACGATGAGCGCATAATAGGGATGAATCCCGGCGATCACCTCGGCCGGCTGGCCCATCCGGTGAAAGCCTCCGGCCAGGGCGAGCATGAGGGCCATCTCGGCCATGCTCGCGACCACCGCAAGGATGACTCCGTGCTGGAGCCAGCGCCCGCCCGCCCGGTCGTCGCCCGCGCCATGCTCGCGCGACGCCAGCACCGCCACGGGAAGTAACAACCCGAGCCCGACCACAAAAAAGACGGAGAATACGCCGCCGGCGAAAGCCGACGCCGCCAGCGGCACGGCGCCGAGCCGCCCGATCATGACGCTGTCAGTCACGCCGATGAGCATCTGGCTGACCTGCCCCACGACGATGGGCAGTGCGAGGCCCAGCGTGGCGCGGGCTTCTTTGAGGACGGCAGTCATGCGAACCGGTCAAACTGACCGTCGCCACGGCCAAGGCACGCGCGAAAAACAGACGGACCCCAGGATCCAGTCGCTCCGAGGCGTGAGCTGGGGATGAACGCAGGGCCGCCGCTTGCGGCGTGCCTCGCTGACTGGGCGGAACCCGGGTTCACGGAAGGCACGCCGCAAGCGGCGGCCCTACATCAACCAACGGCTACGACTTAAATCGCTTTAATTCTCCAGATCGCTGCGGATGATCACCAGATCACCCGGCAGGCCGGCCGTGCTGGCGAGGTCGGGCGCGGGCACGCTGATCACAAAGGTCTGCGTGCGGTCCTCGAGCAGGCGGCCCGCCGCGTTGTAAAATGTGAGCACCGCCGGATGATCGCCGGGCGGCAGACGCACCGCGCCGAAGCTGAGGTAACGCGGCAGGTTGTTCCATGCGCGCACGTCGGCGCTGGTTTGCGTGGCGGCGCTGGTGAGCTTGCTGATGATGCCCACCGCCGCGAGGCCGAGCGCCACGTTGCCGCTGTCCTTGCCCGTGCCATAGGCGGCGGTGCCGAGCGCGCCCACCAGGGCAACGTCACCGATCGTGTCGGAGCGCTGCTTGAAGACGGCTTTGTTGCCGAGGATGTGGTCCATCACGCGCCCGCCGCGCGTGGTCGCCTGCCAGGACACGTCGTCGTAGGGCGGAAGGGGAATTCCATGATTGGCCACCGAAAGGCGGGCGGAGGCAACGGGCGATTTGTCGACGATGAATTTGAGCAACTCGCCGTATTCACCCGACGCATACTTGAGGGGACCGGGGCCGTATTCGACGAAGACCAGCACGTTGGCCGAGGGATCGTAATCCGGCGGGGTGGCGCGGCCCTGGGCCTGCGCACTCGTCCGGGCGCGGGTGAGCGCGTCGGAGCCGTCTCCGCCGAGCTTTTTGGAAACGAGACCATCGAGATAATCGAGAAGCACCCAGTCGCCGGAGTAGGTTTTGTTCTCGGTGTCGCTGTCGATGAACTGACCGCTGCGAAAAAGGGCGCGCGCATTGTCGGCCTCGCCGTCGCGCCAGTAGAGCAGGCCGCGATAATAATTTCCCATGATGCGCTCGTAGGGTTCGCCGGCGAAGGGCTTGGTTTCCTCGCGCCCGAAGAGCTTGCGGGATTTGGCGGCATCGGCCCCTCCCGGGGCGAGCGCGGCGGCGGTGCGGGCCAGGGCGTCGTCGAGTTTCGCCCTGGCTTCGTCGGTTTGCCCGCGGCGAAGCGCCGCGGCGGCAACGCGGTATTCCCAGAGGGCCTTGTCGCGTTCGGGAGCCACCGCGAGGTTGGCGTTGCCATCGACGACCGGATCGCCCGTGTAGGGGACCGTGGCGCGGGGCGCGGTGGCGCAACCGGTGAGGCCGGCGGCCAAGGCAAGCGCGCAGAGGGAGAGCGAAAGGGAGCGAAACACGGGGGAATTCGGATTTTTAACGAAAAGGATGAATCGTTTACGCGGGGTCTTGCTTTGCGATCTTTGCGACCTGGCCTGGCGTTTTTGCGTTAAGATCGGCTGGCGATAAACGATGACGCCGCACGTGGGACAACACGGCGGCGTCAGGGTTCGGGGGTCTTTGGCGGAACGGTTATTCGGTCGTGAGGGTGATGTCTTCCATCAGGGCGAGGGCGGTGGCCTCGGCGATGTCGCTCACGTCGAACTTGCGGGCCACGCGACCGGCAACCTTGTCCTTGCCGAGAACATCGGTGGCGCTCGCCTGGCCGATGATCGCGGAGTCACTCAGGCGGATCGCGGTGGCCTGGATGTCGGGCACGGTCTGGTAGGTGTCGCCAGAGATGTTGGCGACCTTGACGGTGCGGCTCGACACGAGGATCTCGACCACGACGTCGGTCACCTTGGTGAGAGCCTCGCGGTCCTTGCGGGCGGCCTCATTCGTCGCGGTGGTGAAATGATCGAGCGGTTTGTCGGAGATGAGCGCGGCGGCCGTGCGCTGGTCGGCGAGCTTCGCTCCGCCGGCGCGGAGGGGACGTCCGAAGAGGCGCTCGATGTCGCGCACGGTCTGTTTGTCCACCAGCGTGCCGGTGGTCTTCGGGCTGTAGGTGTAGGTGTTTTCGGCGGTGACGCGCGTGCCCCGGCCTTCGGCGCTGCCCTTGCCGGGCGTGTGGGTGTCGCCGTTGGTGGTGTTGCCGATGTTCACGTTGACCTGGGTCTCGGCGTTGCCCGCGGGAGGAGCGGCGGGCTTGGGCGCATTGGGATCAAGTTCGAAGGAGGACTTCGTCTCGCCTTGCACGCTCTCGGTCCGCTCCTTGCGGCCGGTCACGCGAAGGCCGGAGATTTCGTCAACGAGTTCGCGGTTCACGTAGATGAGATAACGGGGCTTGTCCTTCGCGACGGTGGTGCGGAAGGCATCGACGACCTGCTTCGCCTTTTCAGGCGAGACGAGCGTGGTGCCGGGGCCGTAAAGCCGCTGGCCGGAGGCGGAGGGTTCGCCGCCGTCAACCGGCGCGGGTTGCGGACGCGGATCGGCCTCCGTGATCGGAACGGGAGGTTCGGGCTCCTTGGTGGAGGCGGTGGACGTGTCGTGCTTCTGCTGGGCGAAGAGCGCGGCGGGAACGATCGCCAGCGCAAGAACCAGAAGGGTGCGTGTTTTCATGAAGGAAAAGAGAGGGACATTTCGTGTCCCGGGGATGAGCCGGGGAGACGGGAAGGGACGTTGGTAGGATGGGCCCGGAGCTCACGCCCAAGGCCACGGGTGATGATCAGCGGGCCTGGCGGACGCGGATGGTGTAGGTGCGCGCCTGGGTGTTCATGGACTTGAAGTTGACCGCCTCGGTGGTGTTTTCGCCGAGGATGAGGTTCTGCCAGGGAGTCTCGTCTCCGGTGGAGAAGCCCTGGGCATCTTTGAAGACGCAGGAAACCTGGACCTGGATGCGGCGGTTTTCGCGATTCTTGATGTTGGCGACAACCTCCAGGCGTCCGTCGTCATTGACGCGTTGCTGGATGCCGGTGCTGGTCACGGAGTGCTGCACCTGCTTGTCCATGAGCACGAACTTCTCGGTGTTTTCGAGGGTGTATTTGGTGGTGTCCTTCGCGGCGTAGGGGCCGTGCGAACAACCGGTCAGCAAGGCGAGCGCGGCCAGGCCGGCGAGGGAGAGGAGGGTCTTTTTCATGGTTGGGAGGAAATTCAGGAGGCGCGGTCGGAAACGAAGATGACGGTGTCCGGTTGTTCGGCGGCGACCTTGATTACGACAGGGCGCGACACGACGGGTTTCCCGGTTTCGTCGATAAATTCCACGGTGGCGGCGTGTTCGCCGGGAGCGAGCTTGACGGAAATGAAGCCCACGCGGCCGGGAAGCGTGTCCCATGCGCGGGTATCGGCCTTCGTCTTGGTGAGCATCGAGGCGCCTTTAAAAAGGACCCCGCCAATCGCCAGACCGGCGCTGAGATCGCTGCTGCCGCCCAACCGGAGGCTGGTCGCGGCGCCCGCGAGCGCGACATCGCCGACCGTGCCGGTGCTCTCCTTAAACACAGCCTTGTTGCCCAACACGTGGTCCATCACGCGACCGCCGCGGGTGGTCGCCTGGAAATTCACGTCGTCCAGCACAGCGAGAGGAATGGCCTGGTCGCCGAGTTTGACAACCGCCCCGGTGATGGGACTCACCCCGGGAACAACCTTGAGCAGCTCCTTGTTTTTGCCTTCGGCGACCTTGAGGGGACCCTGGCCGAACTCGACAAAAACGAGCGTGTTGCCCGCTGCATCGAGCGCGGGAAGCGGCGCGGACGTCAGTTTGGCGGCGCGCTCGTAGGCGTCCTTGCCATCGCCGCCGAGCTTGGCGGTGGCGAGACCGTCGAGGTAGTCGAGGGTCACGTAGTCGGAGGCGTAGGCTTTGTTTTCGACGTCGGCGTCGATGAATTGCGCGCTGCGGAAACAGGCGCGGGCGTTGTCGGCCTCGCCGTCCATCCAGTAAAGGATGCCGCGATAATAGAAAGCCATCACGCGCTCGTAGGGTTCGCCGATGAAGAGCTTCGCCGATTCGTCGGACCAGAGGCTGCGGGCTTTTTTGGCGCCCGCTTCGTCGACGACAATGCCGCCGATGGCGGTGATCGCGGAATCGAGGCTGATCTTTGCGGAGGCAAAATCCCCGCGGCGCAGCGCGAGGGAGGCAGCCTGGTATTCCTTAAGAATAAAATCCTTGTCGGGTTTTTTCGGTTTGGCGGCGAAAGCGGGCTGGGCGGTCGTGAGCAAGGCGAGCGTCAGGGCGCCGGCAAGGGAGGACCAACGGACGAGGGAACGGACGTGCGACATGTGGGCGTGGGTTGAAGGCGCGAGGTGTGAACCAAGGCGCACCGCACGGCTCTGGAATGCCGGCGGTGCACACTCTGCAAAAAAAGAGCCGCTCCGTGGAAGGTGGCGGCCCTTGTCAAAAATCACCGGTAGGCGGCGTCCTCGAGACCCTGCTTCTTGATCTCGGCGGAGTCCTCCCAGACGATCTCGCTGGTGGCGGCATCGATGAGCTGGAAGCTGTAGAGAATGTAGTCGCTCAAACCCTGGCTCGTGCGGGCGGACATGCCCTGAAGCTTGCCGGTGAGGAAGTAGTCGGCGCCGCGGAACTGAACGACGTTGGGATCCTGCGAAGCGGTGACGAGGCCATCCTGCTTGAGCTGCTGCTCGCGCTCGAGCGCACGCATGTTTTCACGGGCGAGAAAGCGCACGCGGCCGGCGGCCTTTGAGTTGAGCTGGGTGCGAATGCGCGTGAGGAAGATGTCCTTGTTAATGGGAAACCGCGTTTCGTTCATGATCGGCTCCAGCACCACGCGCGGGGTGGTTTTGGCGTTGGTGATCTCGGGAATGCCGAGGATGCTCCGCGCCATCTTGTCGGTGACGGTGACGAGGTCCTGCGACTCGATGCCGGTGCCGGCGACGAAGCCGCGCTCGTCGGCCTTCATCTCGGTGACGGGCACGCCGGAGGGATTGCGAACGCCTTGGTTGGCACAGCCGGCAAGGAACGCCGTCGCGACGGCGCCCGCCATAAGGGCAAGATTACGATAGGTGGGTGGGTTCATGATTGGGTGGGAAGCGGGAAAATAAAAGACCGGCCAAACAAACGCCGCGCCCATGAAAGGACGCGGCGGAGAGACCGGCTGTTTCAACTCAACGACCGAACATCGAGTTGGCGTTGCTCATCGGCGTGGAGGCACCGCCGTAGTAATTGTTGATAATCGTGATCTGCTGTGGCGGTTGCGCAGCCGGAACGGCCACGACCCGGGGTTGAAGGTGGTATATGTAGGAAGATCCGCCAAAAATCCGGCGGCCCGGACGCGCCGGCTCCGACAAACGTCCGAGCAGATAACCCGCTCCCGCGCCGATCGCGGCGCCTTCCCAGCCCTGGCGATGGTGATTATGTCCGATGATTGCACCGGCGATACCGCCCAGGAGCGTCGTGGTGGCGGTGCGACTCGGACGCGCATGCGACGGCGTGGCATGATACACCGGAGGCGCATAACCCGGCCCCGATGAATAATAATAAGACGGGCCGCCCGGATTGCCGTAGTAGGGCTGCGCCTCCCGGCGTGACTGCGCATACGCACTTCCCAGCAACCCACCCGCCACCGCGCCGATGACCGCACCCTCGGTGCCGTTGTTGCGCGATCCGGTGTTGTTGCCGATCACTCCGCCGGCAATTGCCCCCAAGGCGGCTCCGCCCACGGTGGACGGCGTAAACAACTGGGCTTGCGCCGGCACCGCCGCGGTCAGGACAAGCGCAAGGAGCGAAATCGTGGTTTTCATGGGATTAATCCGAATCCTTTTTTAAGACACCCCCGAGCCCTCAGGGTTGCAAGAATGTTGTTTTACACCCGGTTTACCATCCGGGCCGGCGCGTAGGGATAAATGCCGCTTTGCAAACTCATTGGCCCCCGCCAAGCTGCGCGCATCATTCGCACCGGCATGAAAAAACCTCGCTCCCCCCGCCTCGCCCTCGTCCACGGTCTTCTCGGCTCCGCGCTCCTCGCCTCCCCGGCCTTCGCCCTCACCCCCGCCGAACTTGACTCCCTCCGCAGCAAGGCCGACCGGGGCAACGCCGTCGCCCAATACAACCTCGGTCTCGCCTACGCCGACCGCCGTGAACCCACCTACGACCCCGCCCAAGCGTATGCCTGGCTCAGCCTCGCCGCGTCCAACGGCACCACCGGCAAGGCCTTGGGGCAGCTGACCAGCCTGCTCACCCCCGAACAACTCGCCGCGGGAAAACGCCAGCTCGTCGCACTTACCGCCAGTCCCATAAGCCCCGTCGCCCCCGCCGACTCCCCCATTATGGCAGCCGGCGAGCCCGCCGCGGCTGCTCCTGCCGACGACCAGGACCAGAAAAAACTCAGCGCCGAACTCGCCGCCGCTTGGAAAGAAAACGAACTCCTCAAAGCCGGCCTGACCGCCCAGCTCGCCGATGCCAACAAACGCATCGCCATCGCCGAGGCCGCCCTCGCCAGCAAGGACAAGGAAATCACGACTCTTCACACCCGCCTCACCGAGGCGTCCTCCACCCCGGTCGCGCCCGCCGCCCCGATCGGAGCCAGCGCCGAACTCGCCTCCCTCCGCGCCGAACACGAGCAGTTGCAAGCCGCCGCCACCGCCGCCGCCACGGAAGCGGCCGATCTCCGCACGTCCCTCGCGAAAGCCACCTCCGAGCAAGCCGCCCTTCGTGGAAAACTCGCGAGCGCCATCACCGATATCTCCGAAGCCCGCCGCGCCCAGAGCCTCGCCGAAGCTGAGGCCGCCAGCCTCAAGGCCGCCGCCGACCGCTCCAGCGCCGAACGCCTCGCTGTCGCCGCCCAACTCGAAACCGTCACCAACGAACTCGCCGCCTCCAAGGAATCCGCCGCCTCCAAGCCCGCCGGTCCTAATCCCCTCGCCGAAACGGTCAAAACGCTCGAACAGGAACGAGCCGCCCTCGCCCTCCAACTCTCCGCCGCCGTCGAACGCGCCGACGCGGGCGAAACCGCCCTGAAAGCCAAAGAAAAAGAGATCGCCAGTCTCCAGGCGCGCGTAGCCGAAGCCTCCGCTCCGGTCCAGCCCCTCTCCGACACCGGCCTCGCGGTTCTAAAAGTCGACCGTGACCGCCTCGCGGATTCCGTCAAAATCCTCACCGAAGAACGCGACGCCCTCACCGCCCAGCTCGCCGCCGCCAAGGCCGCCGTGCCTGCGGCCCCCGCTCCGGAAGTGGTGGCGGCCCCGATCCCGCCCGCCCCGACTCCCCCCGCCGCGCCCGATGCCGAGGCGGCCTCCAAACTGGCCGATCTTGAAAAAGCCAAGGCGGAGACCGACAGCAAACTCGAGGCCGCCCTCCGCAGTTTCACCCTTCAACAGGCTGAAATCGACCGCCTCCAAAAGTCCCTCGCCAGCATCGATGAGGAACGCGCCGCCACCGCCGCCAAACTCGACTCCGCCAACCAGGCCATCGCCGAAAAAGCCTCCGCCCTCACGACCGCCCAAGCCAGCCTCGCCGACGCCCGCAAGACCATCGACACCGCCACCGCTGAACTCGTCGCCACCCGCGACCAGCTTCGCCAGACCCAGGCCCAGTCCGCCGCCTCCGCGATCGAAGCCCAGCAGCTCAAGACCCGTCTCGCCCTGGCCGGCAATCTGCCGGCAGCCACGTCTCCCTCGCGCCCCGGAACGATCCCCTCCATCTCGGTCAACCTGCCCGCGACCGCCGCCCCCGTCACCCCGCCTCCGGCCGCACCCGTCGCGGAAACACCCGCCGCGCCGCGCACCCACACCGTCGCCCCCGGCGATTCCCTCTCGCGCATCTCGAAGCAATACTACGGCACCGCCGCCCGCTGGAACGACATCCTCCAGGCCAACAAGGCCGTGATCCGCAACCCCGACGAACTCGCCCTCGGCACCAAGCTGCGCATCCCGTAAGCCGCGCCCGGCTCCGTGCCGGCGCAGGGCACGGGAATCCGCCGGCGAATCAGCCGCCCTGCCGCCCCGCGCGGGCAATCTTTTCCACCAAACGCACCGTCGATCTTGACTAAATCATATTTTCAGTAATTACTGAAAATATGAGCAAAGACGCCAGCGCCCGCAAACTCGCCGAGACCCGCGACCTGTTCATCACCCAGTGGGGCGCCCTCGGCACGCAATGGGGCATCAACCGCACGATGGCGATGATCCATGCCCTCCTGCTCGTCTCGCCCGAGCCCCTCACCACCGACGAGGTCATGGAGCGCCTCGCCATCAGCCGCGGCAATGCGAACACCAACCTGCGCGACCTCACCGGCTGGGGACTCATCCGGGTGGTGATGCGCAAGGGCGACCGCCGCGATTTTTACGAAGCCGAAAAGGACGTGTGGCGCATGTTCTGCATCATCGCCCGCGAGCGCAAACGTCGCGAGACCGAGCCCGCCCTCGCCATCCTCCGCCAGTGCGCCGAAACCAGCGGCGACCTCGCCGGTGCCGAGGCAAAGGAACTCCACGCCCGGCTCACCGAGCTCGGTGAATTCGTCGCCCTCGCCAACTCCGTCATGGACAAGGTCGCCGCCGCCGAGCGCAGCTTCATCGTCCCCAAGATTCTCAAGCTGCTCGGCTGATCCTCCGGTCTTCAACTCCCGCAAGTCGCCACGATCGCATAAACTTTCACTGTTTCCTGAAAATACGTTTCCCATGAACCTGCTCATTCCCACCTACGCGCTTTATCTGCTCATCAGCATCGGCCTCACCGCCTGGGTCGCACGCACGCTGCACCGCAACGGCCGGCCCTTTCTCGTCACGAGTTTTCATGGCAACGAAACGCTCGCCGACTCGGTGAACCACCTGCTCGTGGTCGGTTTTTATCTGCTCAACCTGGGGTTCATCAGCCTCACCCTCAAGGTCGGCCTCGCCCCGCATGACGGAGCCGCCGTCTTCGAGGTGCTTGGCACCAAGATTGGCGCCGTCCTCCTCATCCTGGGCTTCCTGCACTTCATCAACCTCGCGATTTTCAGCCGTCTGCATCGCCGCGTCCCTCCGCCTCTGGCCACACCTGCCGCCGGCACCCGCTAAACCATGAAACCGCGCAACGCCTTTCTGCTCCGGTTCCTGCTTCCGCCGCTTTATGCCCCGATCGGCCTCGTCGCCGTCTTCGCAGTGCTCGAACGGAACCAGCCTTCCGAGGTGTTTACCTATCTGGGCATATATATCCTTTACGCCTATGCCTTCGCCGGCCTTCCGGCGTTGCTGTTTGCCTTCCTTCTCGGGCGGTTCGCGCGCCGGCGTCCGGGCGCTGGCGGACGTTTGATGCGGGCCACGCTCCTCGGCTTCGCTTCGGGCGTTTTGATCACCGCCATGTTTGGTTTCAGCAGCGCCCCGTTTTTCCTGCCCTTGGGTGCCGCGGTCGGTTTCGCCGTCGAAGGCACCCTTGTGCTCATCGAACGTCCCGCTGCGCCCGAGGCATGATCAGCCGCCCGCCCGGCGCGATCTGGCGCAACCGCCGAAGCGCCGTCCGCCCGATGGTGACCGGCGCAGGCAGCCCATCGATCGTAAGCAAAGCCTCGTCGCGCGAGACCACCTCGATCCCGCGCACGAGCGAGATTTGCAGGATCAATGATCGTTCGAGCCGCGTAAAACACTCCATTGGCAGGCTCCGCGTCCAGTCGGAGATCCCGCGAAGCACCGTGACCGGGGCGAGATCGCGCAACAACACACGTGAATAAGTCCCCTCCGCCACAATCGCGGCGATGCGACCGACCTCGGTCACTTGAATCGTCCGCGCGCCTTTCAATGAAATCCGATCCTGCAATTGCAACGTCGTCACCGCGGGCAATGCGTTGGGCACCAGCGTCCCGACCAGCCCGCCGTGCAACAGACGCCGCACAGTTTGCCCAAGGCGCGCCGGATTTACCGGCTTCAACAGGTAATCGAAAACGCCGGCGTCAAATGCCTGCACGGCGAATGCATCCGAGGCCGTGACGAACACCACCGCAGGCAACGGCACAGACAGCCGGGGCAGCAGGTCGAGTCCGCGTCCCCGCGAAAGCTCCACCTCCAGAAACACCACGTCGGGTTTCGCAGTCTGCATCAGCACCCGGGCCTCTTCGACGTCCGAGGCCTCACCGACGATCTCCACCTCCACGTGCCGTGCGAGCAACTCACGCAGCCGCCAGCGGGCCGGCCGCCCGTCATCCACCAGCACCACCCGTAACCTCATGCCGCCTCCCTCCCGTTCGGATGGCTGCACAAACAGGTCGGCGCGCCGGTCGCCGTCCGGTCTGAAGAAGGAAACAAAGCACCGTTCATGGCTTTTTGATAGCGCCTGCCTCGATCATGGCAAAACCGGCCTCACGCCGGTTTCGTTAAAAATTCGGTCCACTTGGTGAACCTTCGCGTGCGAGCAGGTTGCACTTGCGCCATGGATCAGCACCCCGATCCCCACGCCATGGCCCCCACCCCTTCGACTCCTTTTTCCCGACAAACCTCCCGCCGCGCTTTCTTGAAATCGTGCGCCGCCGCCGGAGCCGTCGCCGCCGGACATCCGTTGCTGAACATTTTTGTCCCCGGCGCCCGGGCCGATGGCGGCGTGCCTCCGGCCACGGCGGGCATGAATCTCATCCTGTTCATCACCGATCAGGAACGCGCCCTCCAGTGGTTTCCCTCCGGGTGGGCCGCCACCCACCTTCCCGCCTACACCTCCCTCTGCGCCAGCGGAGTGTCCTTCGATCGTGCCTGCGCCAACACCTGCATGTGCACGCCGTCGCGCAACACGATCTTCACCGGTTTATTTCCCGCGCAACACCGCTCGGCCGACACGCTCACCGAGGGCTTTCCGCAATCCGAAACCGAACACCAGCTCGACCCCACACTGCCCAACCTCGCGACGACCCTCAAAGCGGCCGGCTACGAGGTCGTCTACAAAGGCAAATGGCACCTCAACAAAGCCGTCGAGGGTTGCGACGGCACCCTTCAGAACGACGACCTCACGCGCTACGGTTTCGACCAATGGGACGCCCCCGACGCCGGTCAGGACGTGAAGATCGAAAACTACGGTGGCGGCACCGCCAACCACGACACCCGCTACATCAACGACGCCATCGCCTACCTCGAGCACAAGCGCGACAACCCCGGCGACAAACCCTTCTGCCTCGTGGTCTCGCTCGTCAACCCGCACGACGTGCTCGGCTACCCCGGCAACGGCGGCGCAGGGGGCTACACCGCCGCCGATCTCCTCGGCGATATCGGACTGCCTCCCACCCTCGCCGAAAACCTGGTCACCAATTTCAAACCCGGCGCCCATCAGCAAATCCTCCTTCGACTCAACGGCCTCGGCGTCCTCGCGACCGAAACGCAGCAACTCGCCTACCTTAATTTCTACGGCAATCTCATGAAGCTCGTGGACGGACATCTTCAGAGTCTTCTGAACGTGTTCTCCGCCAACTCCGCCGGTGAAACCTTGCGCGCCCAGACCCTGATCGTGCGCACCTCCGACCACGGCGAAATGGGCCTGAGCCATGGCGGTCTCCGTCAGAAGGCGTTCATGTGCTACGAAGAAAACATCCGCGTTCCACTGGTGTGGTCCAACCCCGGACTGTTCCCCGCCGGTCGCGTTTCCCACGCCCTCGTCTCGCATGTGGACCTCCTCCCCACGCTCTGCTCGCTGCTCGGCGTTCCCGACTGGCCGGCCTATCAATTCGCCGGCGTCGACTACAGCAGCCTCCTGCTCGATCCCGACGCCCCGGCGGTGCAGGACTACCTCCTTTTCACCTACGACGACATCAACGCCGGCCAATCCGCCGACGGAACCAACGGCAACGGCATCGTCCCCGCGCCCAATCGCATCCAGATGATCCGCGAAGCGGACTACAAATACGCGCGCTACTTCGACGGCCAGGGAGTCGAGCCCGACCAGCAGGAATTCTACGACCTTCGATCCGGCTCCCTCGGCGGCACCGACATCGATGCGGGCACCGGACTTCCCGTCGAGTTGCGCAACCTCTCCGCCTGGGCCGAAACCCTCCGCACCGCGCTCGATCAACCCACGCTGGCCACGCCCGATCAAGAGACGAAACGCACCCAGATGATGCAGCGCCTCGCCGATGTCACCGCCACGCGCCTGCAGGCGCGTGCCTATACCGCGCCCGTGATGGCGGAAAATGTCACCATCCGCACCGTCGCCGTGACCGATCCGGATACCTCCGTCACGACTGACATGATCGAGATCAAGTTCGTCTCTCGGTGGGGTTCAAACTACCAGCTTCAAAAATCCACCAACCTCCAAAGCTGGACCGACCTTGGCGGGCCGCACGCAGGCAACAATGGCCCGATCCTCCTTTGCGATCCTTTGACGACCACCGCCGTGTTCTACCGCGTCGTCGCCACCGCACAGACGCCCGCCTAAACGGGCAGCCCTTAATTGCAGGACCGCACCACTCGACTGCCATCCGGCAGCCGTAATCCCGTGGCCAGCTCACTGACCCAGCCAGGCGGGGGTCAAATAAATCGCGTCGCCCGTCCCCACCAGTTCGACCGTCAGGGCCGAGGCACCGACATGGCCGTCCGCATAAGCCAGGTTCACGCGGTCTTTGTGCCTGGGATTGAGAGCCGTGCGGGACAACTCGTCCGTTCCCGACACGTCCCCGTAAAGCAAGGTGCTGCCAGGTGCCGTAAGATCACCGGTGCGCACGACACGGGTTGCATCAGGCGCTCCCAGCAGGCGCACGTTCACCCCATAGCTGCGCTTCACCGTCGTGACGTCGTCGACCACCCCCGGACACTCGAACACGGTTCCCGCCAAAGCGGCGGGCGGGTCACCGGCGAGCACCGGCAGAGCCGCTTCGCTCCGATAGGCATAAGGCCACAAATCGAGCACAAACTCGGCCGCCAGCCGCGGCAGCGTCTGTTTGTTATCGGCGGCAAACAAGCCGGTGGCCACGCCCAGCTGGCGCAGATTGCTCGCGCACTGCGACGCCTTCGCCGATGCACGCACGCTGCCCACCACCGGGATCAAGATCGCCGCAAGGGTTCCAATGATCGCGATGACCGTCAGCAGTTCGATAAGGGTGAAACCACGCCGGCGAGTAAAAGAGCCGGCCGGAGAAAGGGCAGCGAGAGGAGTCATGAGAGAACAGGTGGCGAGATTTGCAAAGTGCGGAAGGTCCACAGCATCTCAAGCGGCGGGCCAGTCAACTGTTGACTTCCTCCTCCTTCGCGGCGGCTCCGTCGCCGGACAGTTTGCGATGCTTGCCCCCCGGAATCACCCCGCTAAAAAGGGCCGCTATGAAATATTTTGCCTGGCTTGCAGCGCTGAGCCTCACCGCGGTCGCGTTCGGAAAACTGGAGACGTGGACCAATCTCGACGGGAAAAGCATGGAGGCCGAACTCGTGTCCGCCGACGACAACCACGTCTCGTTCCGCAAGGCCGACGGGTCCGGATACCTTTACCCTTTTGCCAAGCTCTCCGAAGCCGACCAGAAGCGCGTGCGCGAGTCCGCCCCCACGGCTCCGGCCGGATCCCTCACGGCACCCGCCGCGCCCGTGCAAGCCGGCAAACTCACCTCCGAAATCGTCGGGAAACTGGTCACCCTGAAGAGCAACACCCTCGCCCCCTTTGGCCGTGAAAATGTCATGGGCGCCAAATACTACGCGCTCTACTTCTCCGCCCAGTGGTGCCCGCCCTGCCGCGGCTTTACCCCCGAGCTCGTCAACGCCTACAAAGACCTCAAGGCCGCGCAACCTGGCTTCGAAGTGATCTTTGTCAGCAATGACAACAGCAAGGACGACATGCAGACCTACATGAGCGAATACAAGATGCCGTGGCCGGCGATCCGCTTCGACGCAGTCGAATCCTTGTCCGCGATCCAACGCTACAGCGGCGATGGTATTCCCAACCTCGTGTTCGTCACCGCCGATGGCGAAATCCTCTCCTCAAGTTACGTCGGCGGCAACTACGTGGGCCCGCGGAAGGTTCTGCGCGATATCCAGAAAAAGTTCGCCCCGGGAAGCTAAGCCGCCTTCCCGCCCGGCGCTCACACCTCCTCCGCCCGCCACCCAACCCGTTTGTCACTTAATAAGTGACAAGCCTGCCTTGAAGGTCGCCTTCGCCGCGGTGCGTGACATAGAAAACGCCGCTTCGACATGGTCTCCGACAACGCCTTTCCCGTGATGGCCGAACCCGTGTGGCGCGCCCTCCAGCGCGCCCACGAGGCCCGCGTGCGCGCCTGGACCGATCCCCACCTGGAACGCGCCGGACGCGGCGAGAAACACCCGGTTTACGATTTTCTCTTCAGTTACTATTCGTTCCGGCCCTCGTGGCTGCGCCAGTGGCATCCCGGCCCCGGCGTGATCCTCGCCGGCGAAGGCGCCCGGGAGTTTCTTCGCTGGCCCGAATACCGTGAAACCCCGGACGGAGTGGCGATCGACCCGTCCACGCTTCCGGACAAGCGTCGCGTATCCATTCGATGGATTCACGATCTGCTTGCCGTGATGACGGCGCGCCCGCCGGCCTTCGGCTGCTTCGGCCTGCACGAATGGGCGATGGTCTACCGGCAGACGCCCGACGAAGTCCGCCACAACGCGTATCCGCTGCGCTTTCCGCCCGATGAACTGGCCCGCATCGTCGAAAGCCAGCCCGTGCGCTGCTCGCACTTCGACGCATTCCGTTTTTTCACCGCGCCCGCCCGCCCGCTCAACAAGCTCCAGCCCTCCCGTGAAACCGTGCCCGAACAGGAGCAACGCGGCTGCCTGCACGCCAACATGGACCTCTACAAGTGGGCGTTCAAACTCGCCCCTTTCACGCCGGCCGACCTGATCGCCGATTGCTTCGAACTCGCCCGCGACATCCGCGAAATGGACATGCGCGCGAGCCCCTATGACCTGAGCGCCCTTGGTTTCGAGCCCATCATGATCGAAACGCCGGAAGGTCGTGCCGATTATGAACGTCATCAGCGTGTCTTCACCTCGCGCGGGGAACCGCTTCGCGGTCGTTTAGTTATTTTGTGCGAACGACTTCTCGCCAACCCATCCGATCACGGCTCAGTCTTCGCGCCGTGCGCACGATCCGTCCCTCACTAAAGGTCTTCATTTTCATCGGCGCCCTCGCCGCCCTCTGGCTGAATGCGCCGCAACTCGGCCGGCACCTCACGGCCACCGGATCGTCGCAACCCGCACCGTTCCCGCCCTCCGTTTCCGCCGCTCAACCCCAAAGCGACGACTCCGCCTCCACCTCAGTTCCCGCGGAAACCCGTCGCCAGCCTGATTTGCAGGTCGATCCGGCCACCCTGCCGGAAGGCACCGTGTGGTCCTTCAGGGATGGTGGCACGACGCACACCTACGCGATCGCGATGGATGAATTATATGTGCCCGCCGGCACGCGCGCGGAACGATTGCACGCCCTGGCGGTGCAACCGGATCTGGACGCCCTGCTCGCCGCCGCGGCAACGCTGGCCCGGGAAACCGGAGCTCAACCCCGGCTCGTCCTTTATCCGTTGTCGGGCCCGCGCGATGAACGCACCCGGCGCATCGTGACTCCCAAGGTCCACATCGAAACCGCCAGCCTGGAAACGGTGCGCACGGCCGCCGCATCACTCGGGCTCACCGCGTGGCAAACGCCGGGCTATGCACCGGGTCACGCCATTGCCGAGATCGAAGGCGATCCCGCGCAACCGTTGCGCGCCGCCGCGGCGCTGGCGGCATTGTCCAACGTCACCGCAGCCTCCCCGTTGCTCGCCAGCCAGCACTTCAAACGCGCCGTCACCCTGCCGAACGATCCGCTGTTCTCGCAACAATGGCACCTGCGCAACACCGCCCAGCAAAGCGGCGTTTCCGGCATCGATGTCAACGTCACCCCCACCTGGACCACGCTGAAGGGCACGGGTGTTTCCGTCGGCATCGTGGACGACGGCGTGCAGCTCACCCACCCCGACCTTTCGCCCAATGCAGCGGCGGACGGTCACTATGACTGGAACGACGATGACACCAATCCCGCGCCCGACGTCACCGAGGATTACCATGGCACGGCGGTCGCGGGCCTGGCCGCCGCCCGCGGTGGCAACAGCCTCGGTGTTTCGGGCGTCGCTCCGCTGGCCACCCTCCACGGCCTGCGCCTCATCGCCCTGCCGTCCACCGACCAGGAAGACGCCGAGGCAATGGCGTGGGAAAATGATGTCATCCAGATCAAGAACAACAGTTGGGGTCCGGTGGATGACATGCCGTGGATCCTCGCGGACGCCGGCCCGCTTTGGAAAACCGCCGTGGCCACCGGCACGTCCACCGGACGCGACGGGCTCGGCACGATCTACGTCTGGGCCTCCGGCAACGGTCGCACGCTCGGGGACCAGAGCAGCAAGGACGGTTACGCCTCCAATCGCCACGTCATCGCCGTCGGCGCGATCACCAACCGGGGCGTCGCCGCCTCCTTCAGCGAGGGCGGCGCCCACCTGGTGACCAGCGCCCCGGGCGATGCCAGCCTCGGCCTCGTCACCACCGACCTGACCGGGTCGCAAGGCTACAACAACGGCAGCAAATCGGGGGAATTGAACGACGCCCAGTATACCCAGACCTTCAACGGCACCTCGGCCGCCACGCCGGTCGTTTCCGGCGTGATCGCCCTCATGCTGGAGGCCAACCCCAACCTTGGCTGGCGCGACGTGAAGGAAATCCTGCTTCGCTCCTCGAAACAGGTTCAACCCACCAGCTCCGACTGGGTGACCCGCAACGGCGGTCAACCCTCCCTCCCCGCCATCAAGCACCACCCGCTCTACGGCGGCGGTCTTATCAATGCCCAAGCCGCCACCACCCTCGCCAGCATCTGGACCGCGCTGGACGCAGCAACCGTATTGACCCGGTCCACCACCTCGGGCGGACAGGATATCGTGGACGCGGGTCCGGCTGTGATCATCCCGATCACCCCCGCCGCCAGTCCCGTCCTCCGGGTCGAACACGTCGAAGTGACCGTCAGCATCGTCCATAGCTACCGCGGCGACCTCGAAATCAAACTGATCTCTCCCGCCGGCGTTGTGAGCACGCTCGCCACGCCCACCTTCGCGGACGACGGCAGTGACTACGAACAATGGACGTTCACCAGCGTCCGTCATTGGGGAGAAAGCTCCGCCGGCACCTGGAAACTCTCCATCCGCGATGCCTTGAGAGGCATCACCGGCTATCATTACTTTGTTTCCGCCACCCTGAATATCCACGGCGTCGCCGTGGCCCCGCCCACGATCACCCTTCAGCCTGAAGGCACCGTGACCACCGCGGGCACCGCGGTGACGCTCACCACGGCGGGCACCGGAACGAATCTCGCCTACCAATGGTCGCGAGACGGCGTGCCAGTCTCCGGGGCGACCGACGCCACCCTCGCCTTGGGCGCAGTCACCCTCGCCCAGGCCGGCACCTACACCTGCACGCTGTCCAATCTGGGAGGACCGGTCACCACTGATCCGGCCGAGGTCGTGGTCTATGTCCCCGCAGGCCAGGCGAGCCTGCTCGACACCGGCACCACCTTTACCGCCCCGGTCCTGGCCGCCGGCCCGATCGAATCGTTCCAATGGTTCCGTAACGGGGATCCGCTCGTCGATTCGTCCCGAATCACGGGCGTCACCACATCCGTTCTCACGGTGCGCAACCTCACTCCGGCCGACGACGGCACCTACACCCTCGAAGCAATGTTCGAGGGCTCTCCGCTCCCCACGGGAGCGTTCGCCCTCACCGTGCGTCCTCCACCCATCGTAAGCGCCCCGGCCCGGCAGACGCTCCGCCTCGGGGCTCCCGCGACGGTATCACTGATAAAAGAGGGCGGGCCCTACACCTACTACTACACCGGCCTGCCCGCGGGCGTTACCTACAACGCCTTCACCGGGGCCTTGGGCGGACGACCCACCGCCACGGGAACCTTTGCGGTCGTGCTCACGGCCTTCAACACGAGCGGTCTCACCACCAGGATCAACATCACCCTCGTGGTCGAGCCCCTGCCGTCCGCACTCGTCGGCGTGTTCAACGGCTACGTGGCCCGCGATTCCGCCCTTAACGGCAATTTGGGCGGCGCGGTCACCCTGACCACCACCACCACGGGACACCTCACCGGCCAGCTCACACTCGGAACCGGCACGTTCCCCTTCAAAGGAGCTCTCGACGGACTGCCCGGGGCTCCCGCCACCGCCAGGATCACGGTTCCACGCACCGGCCAGACTTCCCTCGTATTGCGGCTGACGCTGCCACTCACGAGCACCGCCGTCACCGGCACGGTGGACCAGACCGCGGCCGTCAGCGCCTGGCGCTCCGCCTGGAACAGCAACAAACCCGCCACCGCCTACGCCGGTCGCTACACCTTCGCCCTTGAAGCGCCCGATGGCTCCGGCTGGCCCGCCGGCTACAGCGTCGGCACGCTCACCGTCGCGACGAACGGCGCCGTGAGCCTGACCCTCCACCCTGCCGACGGAAGCGCGATCATGACACGCTCGACCACGCTCTCCGCCAACGGCGCGCTGCCGCTCTTCGCCCTGACTCCCGTCGCGCCCCGGGGTTCGTTTGTCGGACAGCTCACGTTGCCGCCAAAGAGCACGCCCGCCGCCTCCATCACGGGCGAGGTCTCCTGGCTGCGGCGCTCAGCCACCTCGACGCTCTACGCCAACTCCGCCGGGTTCGGACCGCTGGACCTTGCGCTTCACGGCGGCCGCTACACCGCACCCCCGAGCGGCACCCGCTTGCTTGAGCTGCCCGCCACGACCGGCAATGTGGATCTCGAGTTCGGCGGCACCGACGTGGACCTGGGCGCCCAGGCCGCGGTGCTCGCCCCGTTCACGGTCACGTTAACGAAGGCGAACACCATCGTGCCGCCCACCCCGAACCCCACGGCACTCAAGCTCACGGTGAACGTGACGACCGGGCAGTTCAGCGGCAGCTTCACGCTCACGGATCCCAATCCCGCCAGCCCGGGCAGCATGGTGAAGCGCACCCAGCAGTTCTTCGGGGTATTCCTGCCCCAGGATGAGATTGGCGCGGGATTCTTCACCCTGCGCGCCCTGCCCGGCGCTTCCTCCGGCACCCGCTCCGGCTCGGTGCTGTTGATCGAGTCGCAGTGAGCTGCTCCTGTCGTCCTTCACGCGCCTCTTTCATGAGGCGCGTGAGGATCACCACCTTGCGGCTTGGCGCCCTCTTCGCGTTTTTATGGCTCCTGGTGGTGAGCTGGCGGATCATCGACGTGGCGCGACTTCGTCCATTACCCGCCAGGGCCGATGTCGCGCTTGTGCTCGGTGCCGGCGCTCCCGGCGGCAGGCCTTCCCCGGTATTTGCCGGTCGAATCGACTATGCCGTGGAGCTTTTTCACACCGGCATCGTTCACTCCCTGCTGTTCACCGGGGGAACCGGCGCCGGGGAAAACATTCCCGATGCCGAAGCCGCGAAAACTTACGCCATCAGCAAAGGCGTGCCTGCGGACCGCATCCGCGTCGAAACCACCTCGCGCACCACCCGGGAAAACCTCGCGGAAGCCCATCGCCTGCTCCGGCAGGATTCACCGGAGTCCACATGCCTGCTGGTCAGTGATCCCCTGCACCTCTTCAGGGCTTCGTGGATGATGAGAGACGAGGGTCTGGCCGGCATCCCCGCACCGGCACCCACCACACGCATCCGCAGTCTGCGCCATAAAAGCCGGTTCTTCATTCGCGAGCTGTGGTTTTACCACGTCTACCTCTTGACCGGAAAGTAGGCTGTTTTTGTGCGGATGAAGACGGCGTGGTCCCCGATTTGGAATTGTCCAAGGCCCTCCTGAATTGAACAAGTCAGCTTATTCAGCTGCGCTCATTCCCGGCTCAACTCGTGCGTTTGCCGCCACGACGGCGGCGGAACCAGAGGAGGCCGGTGGCGCTGCCGAGGATGAGCGCACCATAGGTGGAGGGCTCGGGCACCGGGGTGATTTGTTTCCAGCCCGTGGAATAACCCTGCCATGCAGCCTGACTGCCGTAGCCCTCGAAAATGATGCGGGAGAAATCGATGGTCGCGGTGTCCTTCACGAGGAAGAAGTCGGTGAACTCGATCCAATTCTTGATGGTGAGCGTGGCGTCACCGACGAAGTTGATGTCGCTAATGTTCAGGAAGGTCGGCGCGCAGGGATCGCCACCGGAGAAGTCAATGACGCTGTTCCCCTCAACAATCAGCGTGTTGAAGGTCTGGGTGGTGCCGTTGATGTCGAGCACCGCCTGGTTGGCGGTCGTGGCGGCGGCGCCCGTGAGGCCGCCCGAAAGCGTCACATTGGAGGTCACGGCGAGTTGCTCGTTGGTCGCGAAACGCAGGGTGTCGATTCCCCGGCCATCGCCCACCGTGATGTCGCCGGCAACCGCTTTGACACCGGCGGATTTGTTGAGCAGCAGCGTGCCGTCGTTCACGTAGGTCGTGCCGGTGTAGGTGTTGGCGGTGGTGCCGGAGAGTGTAAGGGTGCCCGAGCCGGACTTCGTAAGACCGGTGATATTCGAATTGTTTTTGATGGCCGAGGAAATGTTCAGGCCACCCAAGTCGTAAACATGGGTGATGAGTTCGCGATTGCCGGTCCCGCCCACTTGAAGGTTGGAGACCGAAATGTTGCTGACCGTTTCGCCGATGGAGAGAATGCCACCCGTCTGAATGGTGAGGGTGCGGGCGCCGCCGCTCTCCCCCACATCAACGCCGCTGCCAAGGATGAGCGCGCCGACGGTGCGGTCGGCAGAGAGCGTCTGGTCGGACGTATTCGCGATGATCGAGGATCCCCACGAGGACTGGTTGGTGCTGGTTCCGGTGGATACGGTGATGGCGGCGCCGGCGGTGCCGGCGTGAGTCGCAAAACCGGTCGGCGTGGGGCCGTTGCCGGCGACCGCGTAGGCGAGGATGGTTTGTTCGCGCGTGGGCGCCGTGGTGAACTTGACGTTGGTGTCGGTGCCAAACGTGCCGGAGCCGGAGCGGGTCAGCTCAAGCGTGGCGCCGGCGGACCGCGAGAGACTGGAAAAGGTAAGGTTGGTGCTGGTGCCCGTGTTGCCGGAACGGGCGACATTGATCTGGTTCTCGCCCCGAAGCAGCTGGAGCTGCCCCATCGTCTCGGCGGTGGCCTGATTGTTGACGTTATTACCGATCAGGTCGATGCGTCCGCCCGAGAGCGCGGTGGTGACACTGCCGATACGGTTGGTGTTATTGGTGCCGGTATTGTCGAGGACGAGGCTGCCCCCTTGCTTGACGGTGAGGCCGGAGGACTGCGCGAGGTCACCACTGCCGGAGAGGCGCAGTTCGGAGCCTGCGACGGTCACGGCGCCGGTGTGCGTGTTGTCGGCGGTGAGATCGAGGCGGCCGGTGCCGGTGACCGCGAGGTTCGCCGCGCCGGAGACCGCACCGGAGAGAGTGCCGCTGGCGACCGTGGTGCTGGTGCCTTGGATTGTGCGAATCGTGCGCGTGTCCGTGCCCGTGCCGCCAAGGACAAGCGCATTGGCAAGGGTGACGGTGTTGCCGGAGCTCGTGGAGCCAAAGAGCAAGGCGTTCTCAGCGGCAACAAACCCACTGGTGGGAGTGGTCCCGCCCCACGTGACGGCACCGGTGCCATTGTTGAGGCGGACGGTCCGGTCGGCGCCGGAAGCGGCGAAGCCACCGTCGCCCGTCCAACGAACATCGTCGCCACCACTGGTGCCAACGGTGCGGGTGAAATCGCCGGTGTTGACGGCATCAAGATCCCAAGCGATCTCCAGGACGCCGCCGTTGAGAACAAGATCGGAGCCGTTGACGCGGTTGGCATCGCCAACGCGGAGGGCGCCTCCGGAAATCTGGGTGGCTCCGGTGTAGGTGTTGTCCGCCGCAAGCTCGAGCGTGCCCGCACCCGTCTTGTTGAGACCGCCGGTGCCGGAAATGACTCCGGAGAGGACGCCATCCACCGCGGCGGACCCATTGGCGACGCGCACCTCGCGCTGAACGGAGCCAAGCGCAATGGCGTTGGTGAAGGTCAGGGTCGAATCCGCGTAAGCCGAGGAAAGCAGGAGGGCGTTGCCCGTGGGAACGAAGGAGCCCGAGCCCCAGGTGACGGTGCCACCCGAAAGGGTCACGGTGCGCGCATCGCCCGAGGCGGAGAAACCGCCGTCGCCGGACCAGAAGATCTGCTCCTCCCCTGTGCCGAGCTCGCGTGTGAACGTGGTGCTCGCGGCCAGTTCCAACACGCCTCCCGCCAGATTGACCGCTCCATAATTGTTCCCGGTATTCGTCGTGGCGTAACCGCCGGGAAGGCTGTCGACCGTCACCCGCAAGACACCCTCCTCGATCACGGTGTTGCCGCGGTAGGTGTTGGTGCCGGTCAGGTTCACCACACCCTGCCCGACCTTCGTCAACGAACGCGTGCCCCCGGATTGGCCGATCACGCCGCTGAGCGTCAAAACACCCTCGCGCGAGCCGATCGCGGCATCACCCGTCATCGTGATGGCTCCGGCAAAAGTATTGTTTCCGCCATCATTATGGATCGCACCGGCGGTCTCCCCAATGCCTCGCCCGATGCCACGGCCGGTGATTGAAAGCGCCTCGGCCACCGTGTAGTTGACCCCGCCGCGGAAGGCGAGCGTGGCACCGTCTTTGACGGTGGTGACGCCCGTGGTGTTGCCGAGCGCGCCGTCGGTGGTGACGACCACCTGGCCGCCATTGACCGTCACATTGCCCGACCAGGACGAGCCGTCGGAATTGTTGTTGTTAATCGTGGTGATGCCGGTCCCGTTTTTGATGAGATTGCCGGAGCCGGTGATGTCGCCGTTGAAATTCACCGCACCCTGGCCGTTGACGATGACGTCATGGACGGTGGAGTTGGTGCTGGAAGCGTTGTCGTCGTAATTGGTCTGGATGACACCGTTAAGGCAGAGGGTGCTCAGCGAGTAATTGTTGATGCGGAGCTGCTCGGCGAGGCGGAGGTCGTTGTCGATTTTGTGACGGGCGTAGGAGTCGTTGTATTCGTTGACGTTGATCGACGGGAGACCGGACTGGAGGGAGTTGCCCAACGTGATCACGCCGGTGCCGCCGAGCTGGTAACTGGAGGACGAATCGAAGGTCAGTGACCGCACGCGGCCGTTCGTGCCGATATCCACCACCTGGGTCGAATTGGCGGCAGGCTTGGATCCGAAGAGGAGGTCGGCGTTATCCGTCGGCAGCACGTTGCCCACCCAGTTGGTGGCGGTCAGCGCGCTGTTATTGGCGCCGCCGCCGTCGTCCCACTCGAAGGCACCTTCCTGAAAAGGCGTGGTGGAGACCTCGAGGTTGCGGATCTCGTGAATCTCGGTGGAACCGCCGGTGGCTCCGGTAAAGCCGAGCTTGAACGTTTCCGGACGGTCGTAAGCGGAAAGGTCGGCGATGAAAACCGACTGGAATTCACCCGTCGCGCCGAACTTCATGAAGACCTCGAGCTGGTTATTGGCGTCGAGAATGATTTGGAACGCACGGTAATCGTCTCCCGTCTGGTCGGGCCGGGTGGTGGACGTCGGAAAATCCATCTGCTGCGGCAACGGGTCGCTGGCGGCGATGAATTCGTAATCGCTGCTCTCAGGCCCGCGAACGGCGACCCGGTTGGGGTAAAGGGTGCCGTCCTCGCTCAGGCCGCCGTTGCGACCCTCGGCTCCATTGGAAAAATTACCAAAGTTATCGAGCGCGAAGCCGAGATAGCCGCCGGGCATGCCCGGAACGCCGGAGGGAGGCGCGGCGGTGGCGTCTTTCTGGGCATAGCCCATCGATCCACCATAAGCGCCCGGGGCAAAAGTCGAAGAGTCCACGCTGCCATCAACCAGAAAGAAGGTGATGCCGTCGGCGCCGGAGCCGTTGTAAAAGGCATACTCCATCGTGATGTTGATCTGCGCATTGACCGAAAAGATCTCCGTATCGAGAAACGCGAACGTGGAACGGTTGTTGGCGTTGTCCGTCAGCCGCAGCCAGCCGGTGCCATCCGTATCGACCGTGTTGGCCGTCAGGGTCGGGGTATAATTGCCGCCAAAGACCCAACCCGGTGCGGTTGTGCCTGTGAAACTCTCGGTAAAAACCGACTGCGCCAGCAGCCCCGACATGCCCGTCAGGGATGCCGCCAAAACCGATAGCGCGCGGTAAAACGATTTCATGGTAGGTATGATCTCACCTATAACATGGGTGTTTCACCCTAGACGCAATCCGGGATTTTCAGGCCTATGCAAGAAGCGTAAAATCAATCGATTGTCGTGCAAAAACGCCTCGTCTCCCCGGCTCCCGGGAGAGTTGAGGCCCTGTTTTCCTATAAAGTGGTAGGTGCGGAACGGCCCTTGGGAAACGTCGCAAAGATCCATTTCAGTCACACGTGGCCGCGTGTCGCACGCCGCAAGCCCCGACCCCGGCAGGTCGCAACGATGACTTCGCCGACCCCCTTCGGGCGGGAGTCGGTTTATTGCGGGCCCGTGCCCGAAGTCTTGCGCCTGGCACCTTGACCGCGGCGAAACCAAAGAAGGCTGGCGGCACCGCCGAGGAAGATCGCCCCGTAGGTTGAGGCTTCGGGGACGGGCGTAAGCTGGCCGTTGCCCGTTCCGTTGTAGGTATGCCACTTGGTGTCGCTGCCGACATAGCCGGCGAAAACAACCTGATTGGTCGGGCTGGCGCCCTGCGCACCCGGGCTGGTGCTGGCGAGGAAGTAGTCCACGTAGTCCGTCCAGTTCTGCACGGACAGCCCGCCGGCCCCGGTGACGTTGACAGAATCAAACTGGGCAATCGTC
>JAQSWS010000041.1 GCA_029266495.1 Rariglobus sp.
TCGGGTATTCAGGAATTGCCTACAAGACCGCGAACGTGAGCTCCGTGCCGGTGGCCAAGGCGGCGGACGGCGCCAGGGTCACGCCCGGTGAGACGACTGCCCTCGACGGCAGCTATCCGCTGGCGCGCGGACTCTACGTTGTGATCAACCGTGATCCGGCCCGCCCTGCGAGCGACAAGCAGCGTGAGTTTCTCGCCTTTGCCCTGTCCCCGGTCGGACAGGACATCGTCAAGCGGATCGGCTACTACCCGCTGGTGGGTGCCGCCCTCGAGAGCGAGCGCGCCAAGTTGAAGTAACCCGGCGCTGACCAGGGCATGGGCGTTCAGGTGTTGAGGATTGGATTGGGTTTCAAATCCGGCGTGTTTTTCGCCATAACCCTGCGCTCATGAACCCTGTGTTTTCGTTTCGGGCCGTTGCAAACCTCGTTGCCGGCGTCCTCGGTCTGGCGGGTCCCCTCCAGGCCGCCGGACCCGATCTGTGGGCGGTTTACGAATCGACCTTGAAGCAGGCTCGTTACGTGGATCTCACCCACACGATCACGCCCACGATTCCCGTTTGGTCAGGTTTCGGTCCGGCGACGTTTGGGCCGGTGACGAATCCGGCCACCGGGAAGCCCTACAGCTACGCCACGGATGGATTCGAGGCCAACCGCTACGTGCTCGCGACCGATCAGCTGGGCACACAGCTCGATCCACCCGCACACTGGGCGCCCGAATATCCGGCGATTGACGAACTGCCGCCGACCTTTGCGGTGCGTCCGCTGGTGGTGATCTCGATTGTCGAGCAGGTTGGCCGCGATCCGAATTATCACCTGCAGGTCGCCGATATCGTTGCATGGGAAAAAGCGCACGGACGCATTCCCGCGGGCTCGGTGGTGTTTGTGCGTTCGGACTGGTCGAAGCGCTGGCCCGATCCCGCACTGGCCAAACTGGAAAAATTCCCCGGGGTGAGCCTGGCCGCGCTCAAGTTCCTGCATGAGGAGCGCAGGATTTTGTTTCACGGTCACGAGCCGCTCGATACCGACAGCACTCCAACCCTGGAGGGCGAGGCCTGGCTGATGCATCACGGCTACGCCCAGGCCGAAGGCGTGGCTCATCTTGATCGGATTCCAGAGACCGGCGCGTTGGTGACGATCGGTTTTCCGAAGTTCGGCGGCGGCCTTGGCGGTTACGCGCGCTACATCGCCATCTGCCCGCCTGACTGGCCGCATGGCGTGAAAATTGGCGAAGTGCCCGAGGCGCCCCTGCCGAAAAGCGACAAGCCCCTGCACTGGGATCCCATTGCCGGCATGCGCGTGAGGTGAGGCGGTGGCGGGACTGCACGTTTTCGCGTGGTGTCCGCAACCACCGCCCTCTTCGGGAAGGAGCCCACTCCGCGTATTTCACCTGCCGGCGGCGAGGATTTCGAGCATGCGGGTGTTGGTAGCGGCGTCTTTGACGGCGATGCGGAGGGCGTGCGTGCCTAGTCCGGAGCCCATCAAGGCGGCATCGCGCAGGAAGAGGCCGTGCTGGCGGGCGGCACGGACCACCTCGGACGCGCGCGGGCCGTCGGGTGGAAGATGGCAGAGGAGGAAATTGGCGATGCCGGGGAGGACCTCCCAGCCGAGCCGTTCGCCCAAGGCGGAGGCGAGGTCGAGACGGAGGACATGCGTTTCGGCCCAGCGTGCGGTGTAATAGTCGGAAGCAGCGAGGGCGCGGACAACGGCGACTTGGGTTGGCAGGCCAATCACCCAGGGCGGCGTGATCGCGCGCAACGCTTCGAGTTGGTGAGCCCCGGCGCAGAGGTAGGCGGCGCGGGCACCGGAGAGCGCGTAAACCTTGGAGAGGGATTTGCAGACGATAATGTTTTCGCTGGCGGCGGCGAAGGGCTCGAGGGTTTGGTCCGGGCCGGTGAAGTCGACGTAGGTCTCGTCGACCCAGATCCGGGTGGTTTGCGGTGCGTGGCGGAGGATTTCAATGAGGCGTTCGCGCGGGATGTGTCGACCGGTGGGGCTATTGGGGTTCACCAGGACGACGAGATCGTAATCATCGGCGAGGGCGGCGGCGAGGCGGTCGAGGTCGACGGCGTAGTTGTCCTCGCGGCGGAGGGTGAGGCGATCGACGGTGCAGCCGATGACTTTTTCGAGCACGTGGGCGTATTCGCCGTAGGTCGGGTCGAGGATGAGGACGTGCGAAGCGGGGGTGAGCCAGTGGCGCAAGGCGCGGAAAATGAGATCGGACGAGCCGGCGCCGGGAAGGATGTTGGCGGGCGAGACGCCGCGGGCGGTGGCCACGGCGGTGATCACACCGTGGCAATCGGTGGGCGGGGAGGTGCGCAGCAGCCAGGGGAGGTGTGCATGGAGCGTCTCGAGCACGCCGGGTGCGGACGGAAACCAGGCGTCGAGGACGTCGGCATTGATGATGGTGTGGTGGCGTTCAAGCGTGGCGAAGTCGTCGCCGATCGCATCGAAGAAGGCGCCGCCATGAAAGCAGGAGGCGGGCTGGCGAAAGGGAAAAGCGAGGCGCCAGTCGGTGCGTTCTTCCATGCGCGTGAAGAGGTCCGACAACGTGGAGAGATTGGCGCGGCCCTCGGCGATGGTCATGTGGAGGAACTCGTAGTCCACGGCTCCGCTGCGCACCGAGCGGCCGAAGGGTTTCAAGCCGGCTTTCAAGTAGAGATCGAGCACTTCGCGACGACCGATGGCGACAATGCGGGTGCCCCCGTGGGACTCGACCCAGCGGAAGGCGGCATACATGAGGAGCGTGGCGAGATTGCAGCCACGGAAGGCGGGAAGGACCGTGAGCAGGCGGACTTCGTAAAGGCTGGCGTCGCAGGCGAAGGGCAGGTCGTTTCGATCGATGTATTTGTCGATGGAATACGCAGGGGCGGTGGGCGGCGTGAGGCTGATGAAGCCGGCGAGCGTTCCGCGGATGCGGGCGACGAGGTAGGTGTTGTGCGGGTCGAGGGAGTCGGTGAGGCGGGACTGCGGGTTGGGGGTGTGCTGGTGGAGTTCGGTGGCGTAGACCTGGTGGCGAAGGCGGTAGATTTCTTCGCGGTCGGCGATGGTGGCCGGGGCAAGGACGATGCGATCATTGACAGGCGCATGGACGAGGGCGGGCGAGGCGGGCAGGCGGGAGGTGGTGATCATAGGAGGAAAAGTGAGACGTGAAGGGACGTTAGGAAGGAGGGAGGGACGCGTTGCTCGCGGGCGGACCATGCGGACAAAGTAACCTATTGGGTTACTTTGGATCGGTGGGTTCGTTGGGGGGGAAGGTCAGGCGGCGGCGGTCGCGGTTGCGGTCGATTCGGCGGCGAGGAAGCGCTGGAGGGTGCGGTGGTCGGTTTTGCCGGTGCCGAGTTTTGGGATGGTGGGGACGACGCGGAGTTCGCGGGGAGCGCAGAGGTTGGGCAGGCCGCGGTTGCGCAAAACGACCCGGACGGAGGAGAGGTCGAGGCGCGGCTCGGTGGTGACGGCGATCAGGGCTTCGCCTTTGTCGGGATCGGGACGGGCGATGATGGCGACCTGGCAGCGCGGGCCGAACTGCGGGAAGGCGTTGTCGAGTGCTTCTTCGACGGCGCCAAGGGAAACCATTTCACCGCTGATTTTGGCAAACCGTTTCAGGCGTCCGCGGATGTGGACAAAGCCATTGGCGTCGAGCTCGACGATGTCGCCGGTGTCATACCAGCCATCGAGGACGGCAAAGCGGGCGTGGGCGTCGGCGTTGAGGTAGCCTTTCATGATGTTGGGTCCGCGGACGAGCAGGCGTCCGCCGGCGGTGACGCCATCGACGGGTTCGAGGCGATGTTCGACGCCGGGGAGCAGGCGTCCGGCGGTGCCGATGCCGGGCTCCATGCGGGTGTTGAGGCTGAGGCACGGGCTGCATTCGGTGGCGCCGTAGCCTTCGAGGATGCGCACGCCGAACTTGCGCGCCCACGTGTCGATGGTGGAGGACTGGACCTTCTCGGCCCCGGCGACCAGCCAGCGGACGGAGGTGAAATCGTAGGGATGGGCCTTGCGGGCGTAGCCGTGGAGAAACGTGTTGGTGCCCATCAGCACGGTGCACTGGCGGTCGTAGACGAGCGTGGGCACGACGCGGTAGTGAAGGGGAGTCGGGTAGAGAAACGTGTAGCAGCCACGAACAAGCGGGAAGAGGGTGCCGGCGGTGAGACCGAAGGAATGGAAGAGCGGAAGGGCATTGAAAAAGCGGTCGTGCTCGGTGAGGTCCGTGACGGCGGCAACCTGGAGGATGTTGGCAAGGAGGTTGCGGTGGGTGAGTTCGACGCCTTTCGGAGTGCCTTCGGAGCCGCTGGTGAAAAGGATGACGGCGGTGTCGCTGGCATGGAGCGGCGCGAGGCGAAGGCGGCGACCGGGGGCGAAACGATTGCGGATGAGGGCGGCAAGCTTGACGGCCGGATGGATTCGCGGGCGCAGGTCTTCGAGGTGCCGAAGCGTGATGCCGGCGGCGACGAGCGGAGCGAGATCCAGGCGGGCGCGTTCCAGGAAGGCGCGCGAGGTGATGATCGTATCGAGTTGGGCGAGGCGGGCGCAGGCGAGGAGCGTGGTGGAGCCGCTGGTGTAGTTGAGCAGAACGGGGGTGTGTCCACGTTGCCAGAGGCTGAGAAGGGCGACGGGCAGGGCGTTGACGTTGGGCAGAAGCAGGCCGATGCGGCGTGGCTCGCGCGACCAGAGGCTGGAAAGCGCATCGGCGGCAGTGGCGAGACGGCGGTAGTTGAGACGCGAATACGTGGCATCTTCCAAGGCGATGCGTGACGGGGTGTCGGCAATGGTGGCGCCGATGGCGGCGGGGAGGGTGGCGGGGCCGTGGGCGAGATCGGCTTCGAATTGCTGGCGGACCATTTCGTCGCGAAGCCAGACGGTGAGGCGTTCGCGATCATCGGAAGCGGAGAGGCCGGGGCGCACGGGTGCGATGAGCACGGGGCTGAAATGGACGGTCACCCGCGGGAACCAACGGGTCCAGCCGGGGTGGCGCACGAAGCGCACGCGATTGGCGCCTTGCAGATAGCAGGTGATGACCCGGGCACCGGTCTTGCGGATGAGAAAGCCGGTGCCGTCGAAGAACTTCATGAGGGAGCCGGTGAGCGAAATCCGGCCTTCGGCGAAGAGCACGAGGCGTCCACCGCCTTCGAGGAACCCGGCCATCTCGCGCACGGCGTAGGGCGAGGTGGGGTCAACGGGAAACGTGCGACGGTTGACCATGATCTTGCGGAGAAACCAGGCGGTTTCCGCGGTTTTGGCGGAGGTAACGAAGCGCCAGTCCTCGTCGAGGCAGACACCGAGGAAGAGCCAGTCGAGCCAGGAAGGATGGTTCGGAATGAGCAGGACCGGTCCGGGTGTGCGGAGGACCGCGGCGTTGGTCGTGCGAAAGCGAAAGAGGACGTGGACGATGAAGCGGAGGAAGGAGATCATGGCGGTGAATCAGGCGGCGACGGCGGGACGGGTGGAGCGGAGGGCGAGGACAGGCAGGACGACGGCGGAGGCGAGGGCGACGAAGACGGGCATCGAGGTGAACTCGAAGCGGGTGAGGAGCTGGAGGAAGGCGGCGCCGACGAGCATGGCGGCGTAGTCCACGAAGTTTTGCGCGGCGATGGTCTTGCCGCGGGTGGCGGGGTCGCCCTCGTGCTGGAGGGTGGCGTTGAGCGGGACCACCAGGAGTCCGGCGAAGAGGCCCGTGACGGCGAGCAGGGCGGCGGCGAGAAGGACGCCACCGTGTCCGCCGATCACTCCGAGCGCGAGAACACCGGCGGCCATGCCTGTGCCGTAAAAGCGCGAACCGGAGAGGTCGCCGATGGCGTGGAAGCGACCGGCGAGGAGGCTGCCGGCCACAACGCCGCCGATGAGGCCGAGTTTGAGCAGGGCGAGCTTTTGATTGTCGATTGCGACGACGCCGGCGGCGTGGAGTGCTTCGAAACCCCAGGACTGGAGGTTGCCGCGGAGGACGGCGCCGGCGAACCAGAAGAGCCCGCAGCCGAGGAGAACGCGACCGAGACGGGGGTGACGCATCAGCAGGGTGAGTTGGTCGACGAACGCTCCCGCGCTACGGCCCAGGGTGGCCGTGGAGTCGGAGGGCGTGCGGGCCATGCGGGCATTGCAGGCGAGGGCGAGCAGATAGAGGCCGGCGGAGGCGGCGTAGCAGGCGGTGAGCGAGCGGGTGGCATCGAAGAGCGTGGCGCCGCCCCAGAGCCCGGCGAGGACGGCGACCAGGGTGAGCATCTCGACGGTGCCGTTGGCCTTCACAAGGCGGTCGGGAGGCAGGATTTCAGGAAGGACTCCGTATTTAGCAGGCGAATACACGCAGGCGCCGAGGCCGACGATGAAGTAGGCGGCGAGCTGCCAGGGGCGGGAGGCGGCGAGGTCTCCGGAATGGAGGGCGATGGCGGCCAGCCCGAGGAGGGCTCCGAGGAGTTTGATCGCATTGCCGCCGGTGAGCCAGATGGACTTCGGCATGCGGTCGTTGAGCCAGCCGGCGAGCGGGGCGAGAGCCAGGAAGGGCACAAAGAAGACGGCGCTGAAGAGCGCGTTCTGGGTGTTGACCTGCGGTTCGGTGAGGGTGCCGGCAAGAAGCTGAAACGTCAGCGGGCCGAGGATGGCGGCGAGCAGGAAGTTGTCACCGAAGGCGCCGAGGAATTGTCCGGTGAGGAGGAGTGGGTAGTCGCGTTTGTTCGGCATGGCGGGAGAGGTCAAAGAGGACGGCTCCAGCGTAGCGGAAAGGGGCGGAAGGGCGTTAATCGATAAACCTGATCGGCATTATCGATCCGGCTGATGCGGGGCCGCGTGAACGGGGCGACGGATCAGGATGGCAAAACGAAGGGCGGGTGCTTGGGATGGGGCACGAGCCATGAACGTCCACCATCTGGAACTTTTCTTTTACGTCGCGCGGCATGGAGGGATCAGCAAGGCGGTGCGGCATATCCCCTACGGCATTCAGCAGCCGGCGGTGAGCGGCCAGATCCTGGCGCTGGAGCAGGACATCGGGAAGCGGTTGTTTGAGCGGACGCCGTTCCGCCTGACGCGTGAGGGCGAGGAGCTTTATGCGTTCATCGAACCGTTTTTCTCCCATCTCGGGACCATGGCGGCGCGTTTGCAGAAGCAGGCGGAACCCCAGTTGCGCATCGGGGCCTCGGAGGTGGTGCTGCGCGATTATCTGCCGGCGATTCTGGGACGGTTTCGGGCGACGCATCCGCGGTTGCGGGTGACGCTGCGGTCGGGCTTTCAAGCGCAGATGGAGGCGGCGCTGCAGGAGCGGGAGCTGGATCTGGCGGTTGTCCCGCTGGAGAACCGGCCTCCGGCGCGGATTCAGTGTCAGCGACTGGTGCAGCTGCCGCTGGTGCTGCTGGTGCCGAAGACGTGCCGGATCAAATCGGCCGCGGAATTATGGGCGCGCGGGCAGGTGGAGGAGACGTTGATCAGCCTGCCGCCGAGCGAGAGTGTGTGCCGGAACTTTCGCAAGGGGCTCAAGCGGTTGAAAGTCGACTGGCCGACGGTGATGGAGGCGAGTTCGCTGGAGCTGGTGTCGCAGTATGTCGCGAACGGCTACGGACTCGGCGTGACGGTGGGGGCGGGCAGCGTGATGAAGAATCCCAAGGTGCGCGTGCTTTCGCTGGAGGGATTCGAGCCGGTGGTCATCGCGGTGCTTTGGAACAGCAAGCCGGAGCCGCTGGTGGCGGAGGCGGTCGGGGAAATGAAGGCGTATGCGCGGCAACTGTGGCCGGAGCAGGCGCTGGAAGGCTGACGAGCCACGCGGCCTCCTTGCCGGACGCAGATTCCTTTACATGAACAGCCCGCGAAGCGTGGCGAATACGAGGCCTCCGACGAGCGCGGAGCCCGGCAGGGTCAGCACCCAGGTCAGCGCCATGCGACGCCAGACGGACCAGCGGATGCCGCCGGCCAGCTCCATTTCCACATCGGTGTTTAATTCGAGCTGATGGCCCTCCGTCAGTTTCAGCCGGGTGCGGCGATGATGGGCGACGACGCCTGCCCCGGTGATGCTGCCGACCACCACGTGAGTCGTGCTGACGGGCATGCCGAGCTGGCTGGCAAGCACGATGGTCAGCGAACCCGCGAGGTTGGCTGCCGAGCCGCTTTCCTGGTCGAGCCGGGTGATCTTCTCGCCGGCAGTCTCGATGATCTTTTTGCCGCCGCAATAGGTGCCGCCGGCCATGGCGATCGCGCACAGCAGAATCACCCACCACGGAATCGCGCTGTCGGCGGGCAGCCAGTGGGCGCCGATCAGGGCGAGGGTGATGAGCCCCATTGTTTTCTGGGCATCGTTGGAGCCGTGGGAAAAGGCCATCAACGCCGCCGAGCCGATTTGCAGGCGGCGGAAGAGCGTATGGTTCTTCACCAGGTCGGCGTGGCGGAAAAAAGCATAGATGATCGCCATCAACCCCGCGGCGACCAGGGCGCCGAGCATCGGGGAGCACAGCATGGGCAGCACGACTTTGCCAAGCACGGCAGACCAGATGATATCCTGCGAGTGGCCATGGACGAGACCGGCGCCCACGAGGCCGCCGACAATCGCGTGCGAGGAGCTGCTGGGCATGCCGAAATACCAGGTGAGCAGGTTCCAGGAGATCGCCCCGAGCAGGGCGGAGAGCACGAAGAGTTGCGAGGTGACGGGATCGCCGACCTCCCGGATCAGGCCGTGCTGGATGGTCTCGGCGACCGCGGTGGCGAAAAACGCCCCGAGCAAATTCATCGCGGCCGCCATGATCAGGGCCGCCCGCAGGGAGAGCGCGTGGGTGGATACCACGGTGGCGATGGCGTTGGCCGCGTCGTGAAACCCGTTGGTGATGTCGAAGCAAACCGCGATCACGATCACCAGGACGAGCAGCAAGAGGGGCACTTCCATTGGCGGCAGGCTGACCCGGGCCCTTGCAGGGTCAAGGCGGAGGTGCCGCGACAGCCATACTTACGGACGAAGAGGATGCGTCCGGCGTTTTGAGCTCATCAGGTCTTCTTAAACATGACCTGCGGGGCGGCTTCCATCTGGCCGCGGGTGACGCCGAGCTGGTTGAGGAGCTTGAGCTCCCGCCACAGGTCGTAGCCGCTGACTTCGCCGCGGAGGAGCTTTTGGTAGTGAGCGATGGTGCGGGTGACTTCGGCGGCGCCTTCGTTGACGAATTCGACACGGAAGTTGCGGGCACCGAGATCGAGGAAGCGCTGAACGTATTCGGCACCGGTCTGCGCGCGGTTGTTGTAAACGGTGTTGCGGCAGCCGGCGTCGGCTTTGAGCGGGAGTTCCGCCCCGGTGCGATCGCGAAGGGCGACGGCGTGTTTTTCGCAGGGACGACCGCAGTCGTGGTAATCTTTGCCTTTCGAGAGGAACGCGCAAAACACGCAGTGCTCCATGTGAAACATCGGCATGTGCTGATGGATCGTGAGGTCGAACCACGCTCCGGGCGCGGCGGCCAGCAGCGACTCGAGCTGGGCGACGTTCAGGTCGTAGCTGGCGGTGACGCGCTCCAGGCCGTAGTGGGAAATGAAATACTCGGCGGTGAGCGGGTTGGCGACGTTGAGGGAAAAGTCGCCGCGCTTGCGGTCGTTCTTGAAGAAGCGGAGATGCTCGTGATTGCGCACGAGATAGCCGTCGGCTTCGCAGGAACGCACCTGCTTGAGGATCCATTCCTCGCCGGGTTTGAAGATGCGGGGGGGCGCGACCCAAACCGCCGGCTTCGCCGGCGGTAATGACGAATGACCAATGTCCAATGACGAATGGGCGGAGACGGACTGCCAGGTGCGGAATTTTTCGACGGCTTCGCGGTAGTGCTTGGGGTTTTCGAATTCGCAGTAGATGTCGGCGAAGCCGCCGGCCGCGAGAGTGGCGTCGAGTTGCTCCAGGCTGCGGACCACGATGATGAGGGAGGGGGTGGTCGGGGCGGACTCGGAAAGCGCGTTGGGGACAACGCGCTCCACCTTGTCGATCAGTTGCCAGCGCTTGGGCTGGCCGCGGAGGCGGTCGAGTTCGGTGGCGGCGTCGCGGCGGAGGCGGTTGAGCTCGCTCATCGGCAGCATGACGGCGCCTTCCAAGTGCGACGTGAGCGTGGCGAGTTTGAACGGTGTGCCGCCGAGGCGGCCGAGTTGGTCTTCGAGGCGTTGCTGCGTGAGCGGCTGGTTTTGGGCGGCGGCGAGCGCGACTTGGGAATCGAGCTTCACCACATGGCCTTCGCGGTCGTTCAGGATAAGCGTGAGCGGAGTGCCGGCGTGGCCGTGGACCTCGATTTCGACCGAGCGGGTGAAGCGGATTTTTTCGCCTTCGAAGGTGGTGCGCAATTCGCGGTCGAGCGCGGGGTCGTTGTTTTTCCAGAGCAGGTTGCCGGGCTTGATGCGGCGGAAATTGATATCGCCGTGGCCGAAGCGGAGGACGGTTTCGCCGTTGCGCTGGGGTTCGACCTGGTAAACGCGTCCGCCTTCCTCGCCGGCGGCGTGGTTGCCGGCGTCGAAGACGACGCCGTCGCCGGGCTTGAGGGCGCTTTCGAGCACGATCGCGACATGGTCGTCGCCGACGCGGGTGACCTTGCCGAGGAGCACGCCGCGCTTGGTGCCGAAGCGGCCGTGGGCGAGTTCCTGGTTCTGGATGCCTTTGAACCAGCCGGTGTAGAGGCCGCGGGAGAACGTCATCGAGAGTTCGTAGCGGGCGCGGACGGGATCAAAGTAACCTATTGGGTTACTTTGGGCTTGGTTGAGGGGAGTGTTTTTTTCGGTTTCGGCGAAGATTTTGTCGAGGGCCTGGCGGTAGACGCGGGTGATGCTGGCGACGTATTCGGGGGACTTGAGGCGGCCTTCGATCTTGAGGGAGGCGACGCCGGCTTTCACCAGGTCGGGCAAGACATCGAGGCCGGCAAGGTCCTGCGGGCTGAGCAGGTATTTGCGGTCACCGAGGGGGACTTGTTTTCCGTCAGAAATGAGATCGTAGGGAAGGCGGCAGGCCTGGGCGCATTCGCCGCGGTTGGCGGAGCGTCCGCCGAGCGATTCGCTGGTGAGGCACTGGCCGGAGTAGGCGACGCAGAGGGCGCCGTGCACGAAGACTTCGAGCGGCAGCGGAGTTTTGTTGGAGGCGCGCTGGGCTTCCTGGATGGCCTCGATTTCCTTGATGGAGTTTTCGCGGGCGAGGACGACGAGTTCGGCGCCGAGTTCGCGGGCGAATTCCACGCCGGCGTCGCCGGTGACGGTCATCTGGGTGGAGCCGTGGATGGGGAAGTCGGGGGAGATTTTGCGGATGAGGCGGCAGATGCCGGTGTCCTGGACGATGGCGGCGTCGACTCCGGAGGCGATGATGGTGCGCAGGTAGTCCTCGGCGTCGGCGAGTTCGTGGGTGAAGACGAGGACGTTGAAGGTGACGTAGCCGCGCACGCCGCGTTTATGGAGAAACTCCATGAGCGCGGGCAGATCGGCCTGCGTGAAGTTCTTGGCGCGCATGCGGGCGTTGAAGCGCTCGAGGCCGAAGTAAACCGCGTCGGCACCATTCTCGACGGCGGCGCGCACGCATTCCCAATCGCCGGCGGGTGCAAGCAACTCCGGACGCACGAGGGGCGGACGAGGTGCGGCGGGTGCAGAGGAGGAAACAGTGGTCGTAACGGCGGACATGGAAGGCGTGGCGGGGAACCATGCGCGCCCTCCGGCACGGCGCAAGCCCGGCAGGTTTGTCACTTATTAAGTGACAAACTGGGTTTGGACGGGAAAGGGGAGGGGTGAGAGTTGCGCCCGGGCGGGTGTGGGGTGATAAGGTCGTCCCCCTCCATGCATTTTCCGGCTCATCTCTTTTTTCCGCTGGCGAGTAGTTTTGGCTATGTGTTTGCGGTGCTGTTGTTGAAGCGGTCGGCGGATTGGGGCGTCGGGGTGTGGCGCACGACGTTTGTGGCCAACATAGCCATGGGGCTGGTGCTTTTGCCTTTGCTGTGCCTGGGCGGCGAGTGGCAGCCGGCGGCATTATGGCAACCCGTGGTGGCGGGATTGCTGTTTTTCATGGGGCAGATTTTTACGTTCCTTGCACTGAACTATGGGGATGTCTCGGTGGCCACGCCGGTGATGGGGCTGAAGATCGTGCTGGTGGCGTTTTGCAGCGTGTTGATGCTGCCCGATCCGGTGCCGCTCAAGTGGTGGATCGCGGCCGGCTTGAGCACGGTTGCGATCATGTTGTTGAGCCGCGGCGATGCGCGTCCGAAACATGCGGTCGGGCGCACCATCGTCATGGCCGGGCTGGCGGCGGCGAGTTTCGCCATGACCGATGTGCTGGTGCAGAAATGGGCGCCGGCGTGGGGTGTGGGGCGTTTTTTGCCGACAATGTTTGGCTCGGTCGCGCTGGTGTCGGTGGTGCTGGTGCCGTTTTTTAGCGCGCCGCTGAGGGCGGTGCCGAAGGCGGCGTGGGGTTGGTTGGGGTCTGGATGCGTGCTGCTCGCGGTGCAGTCCGGGAGCATGGCCTTTGTGCTTGGGGTGTTCGGTGACGCGACGGCCGTGAATATCGTGTATTCAGCGCGCGGATTGTGGAGCGTGGCGGCGGTGTGGCTCGTGGGGCACTGGTTCGCCAATGAGGAGCAGCGGCTGGCGCCGGCCGTGCTGCGGAGCCGGTTGATCGGCGCAGGACTGATGCTCGCGGCGATCTCGCTCGTGATGTTGGGGTGAGCCTGGCAGCGCTAGCTTCCCGTGCTGGTGTAGCGGGCGACTCCGCGCCGCCACGCGAGCAATGCCAGCGCCAGGAACGCCAGGCCGACCACGGGGCTGAAGGCTTGCCAGGCGAGCGTTGTTCCCAGCGGATCCTCGCGACCCAGAATTGCCACCACGGGAAAATAGGCGACGCAGCCGATGGGCACCACTGCGAGAAAGAACACTCTCAACCAGTCTGGATAGATCGAGAGCGGATATTGCGCGGTGGCGACGCCCCCGTAGGTGAGCACGTTCATGATTTCCAGGGATTCCACGGTCCAAAAGGCGAGGGTCGCCTGCAGGACGAGCAATCCCATGAACAGGGCCGCGCCTCCCAGAATGGCTCCGCCCAGCAGGGCGGCCTTGGCCGCGGTCATTTCGAGATCCAAGGCGTGCCAGCCCCAGGCCATGATGACGAGTCCTTGCACGAGCCGGCCCACCCGGCGCAGGGAGAATTCACGACCGAGCAATTGGAGGACGGTCGTCCGTGGCCTTAGCAGGACGCGGTCGAACTCACCCGTTTTGACCAAGGGTCCAAAGTTGTCGAAACCGCGCCCGACGCTTTCGGCGAAGGTCCAGGTGATGTTGACCACGCCGTAGAAGACCGCGACCTCCGGCAGGCTCCATCCGCCCACGGAGCGAAAGCGTGCGAAGAGCGCCCAGATGGCGAGAAATTCACCCACCGACGTCAGCGTCGTGCCCAAGGTCTGAAGGACGAACGAGGCCCGGTATTGCAGCTGGGACCGGCACGAGATGCCGAGGTAGCGCAGATAGAGGCGTCCGGAGTTCATGGCGTTCGATGAGTGGTGACGGGTCAGCCGCCCTGGAGAACGACCCGGTGAAGTCCGCGTGAAAGGATGGCGCGTCCGGCAAGTATGAGCAGGGCGATCCAGAGCCACTGGTGGCCGAGTGCGAGCCAGGCCTCCGGGCCGGATAGATCTCCGAGCCAGAGCCGATGCGGGGTGTCCATGATCCCGCGAAAGGGAAGCAACGTGAGCACGGGCTGGGCCCAGGCGGGAAAGAGGGGAAGCGGCAGCAGACTTCCGGAAAGGAGCGTGGACAGGGCGGGGACGAGAAATTGCACGCCGTCTCCGCTCAATGTCCAGAGAAGCGAGATATTCATGAGGACGGTGATGGTTGCGCTGAGCGCAACCGCGCCGGCGAGGCCCAGCGACCATCGCAGGAGGGCGTCAGGCGAGGCGGGGAGTTGCAGGTCGAAGAAAAACCAGGCGACGGCCAGCAACGGGATCGCGCGGAGGGCCAGCGGCGCGAGGCGAAGGGCGACCGCGCGCGCGAACCAGAGCGAATACAGATCGGTGGGCTTGAGCAGTTCGTAGGCGAGGCCGCCGCTATTCACCATCGACTTCACCTCGTCGTCCATCCGCCAGGGGAGCAGGCCGAGCATGGCCTGGCCCAGCCATACATAGGTGACGACCGCGCCCAGCGAAAGCGGCGGGGTGCCAAACCGGGCGGAGACAATGGCGCGAAACGGCGTCATGGCCCGGCGGATTCACCGTAGACGCGGCTGATGATTTCCTCGATCGGCGGATTCTCGACGAACAAATCGTGAAGCGCGTGCCGTTGGGAGAGCCGCGCGATCAGTTGTTCGGGCCGGATGCGGCGCGGATCAAAGCCGAGGCGGACGCGCGCTCCGTCCCGCGAGACAAGGCGGGCGGAAAACTCGCCGGCGTCCAGGGCTTCGCCGGCCTCGGCGAGGTCGACGATGAGGTGGCGTTCGCGGCCAAAGCGGTCGCGGAGGTGATCGAGGGAGCCGTCGCTCAGCAGGCGGCCGCCGGCGATCACCATGACCCGCGAGCAGAGGGCCTCGATGTCGTCCATGTCGTGCGTGGTGAGGATCACGGTGACGCCGCGCTCGCGGTTGAGACGCCGGACGAAGTTGCGCACCGCGAGTTTGGCGGGCGCGTCGAGGCCGATGGTGGGTTCGTCGAGAAAAAGAATCGGCGGAGAGTGAAGCAGGGCGGCGGCGAGGTCGCAGCGCATGCGCTGGCCCAGCGACAACTGGCGGACCGGCACGTCGAGCAAGGTCTCCAGGCCCAGGAGCGGGACGAGTTCGTCAATGCGTGCGGCGTAGTCCTTGGCGGGGACGCGGTAGATATCGCGCAACAATTCGAAACTCTCGATGACCGGCAGGTCCCACCAGAGCTGGGTGCGCTGGCCGAACACCACGCCGATTCCGGCGACATGGGTGGCGCGTTCGAGCCAGGGAATGCGACCGCGCACCTGGCATTCGCCGGAATCGGGAACGAGGATGCCGGCCATGATTTTAACGGTGGTCGATTTTCCGGCGCCATTGGGGCCGATGTAGCCGACGAGTTCCCCGGGCTCGAGGTCGAACGAAACGCCGTCGAGCGCGTGGACGGAGCGATGCCGGCGCGAGATCAGGCCGCGGACCGCGCCCCAGGCGCCGGGCTGCCGCGACGCCACGTGAAATGCTTTCTTCAGATTGCGGACGACGATCTGCGGCATGGGGCGGGGATAAGGCCGCCGGCGGGAGTCGCTGTCAAGGTCCGGCCCCGCGGGCCGTCGAAGGGAGTTTACCGATGGCGGCCGTGGCGGATGATGTCCCAGACGATGTAGAAACCGAGCAACGCGGAGATGACGTAGCCGATGATGCCGAGGGCGGGATAACCGAAGAGGTGCGGGCGGATGCCGGTCGTGACGATCGAGGAGGAGCCGATGATCAGCGCGCCGATGATCACACCGAGGGTGAGGCGGTTGCTGGCGGAGCTGATCGCGTTGTCGAGGTCTTCGAGTCCCTGGTGCTGGAACTTGATCGTGAGGTCGTCGTGCTCGATGCGGCGGACGATGCGGAAGA
Source organism: Rariglobus sp. (assembly GCA_029266495.1). GTDB lineage: Bacteria > Verrucomicrobiota > Verrucomicrobiia > Opitutales > Opitutaceae > Rariglobus. Next base: position 15,477 of record JAQSWS010000041.1, read on the forward strand.
TCTCCGCGGGCAGTTCACGGGCGCCGGTGAGGAGCGAGCGCAGCATGGTGCGGCTTTCGCGGAGGATGGCGCGCGGGCCGGTGCGATCCTTTTGAAGCTGCGTGAGGATGGGGCGCGCCTCGGTGCGCAGGTCGAACTCGGGATCGAGCGTGCGGGCAACCTCCTCGATCGAGAGGACGGCCTTGGCCATCAGCGAATAGTCGCGGGTGATGTTGATGCCATTCTGGCCGAAGATGAAGAGGAGCTTCAGCATGGCGCGGCCGAGTTGGACGCGGCCGATGGAGCTGTTGAAATCCTCGCGGAGGGCGAGGGTGACATCGCGTTCCATCGCGCGCAGGTCGGCGCGGCCGCCGGGGCTGCCGAGGTCGGCGGCGATTTGCACGATGCGTTCGGCGTCCTGGTGGACGGCGGCGAGGAAGAGGTCGGCGAGGCCGAGACGCAGGCGGCGCGTGAGGTTGCCGGCCATGCCCCAGTCGAGAAAGCAGAGGCGGCCGTCGGGTGTGACGAGGACGTTGCCGGCGTGGGGATCGGCGTGGAAGAAGCCGGCGATCAAGACCTGGTGGATGAGCGAGGCGGCGCCGTTGGAGGCGATGCGTCTGGCCTCGGCGGGGGCGAGGCGGGCGGTGCCGACGGTGACGCCTGCGATGCGTTCCATCACGAGCACGCGTTCGCCGGACAGTTCGGAGATGACGGACGGGGCGTAGACGCGGTCGGGGTGGGGGTTGAGCGCGTTGAAATATTGCTGGTTGCGCGCCTCGTGGCGGAAGTCGAGTTCGCGCAGAAGGTTGTCCTTCACCTCGGCGACGACGGAGGGGAGGTCGTAGGGCTTGAGTCCTTCGATGCGCTGGTGGAGTTGCGAGGCAAACCACGCGAGCAGGTCGAGGTCGGCGTGAACGGTGCGGGCGAGATTGGGGCGCTGGATCTTGACGGCGACTTCGCGGCCGTCGGGCAGCGTGGCAAAATAGACCTGCGCGAGCGAGGCGCTGGCGATGGGAGTCTCGTCGAACGAAGAGAAGACCTCGGACGTCGTGAGTTCGAGTTCCTCGACGAGCACGAGGCTCATCTCGTCGAAGGGAAGGGGGCGGACGGCGTTTTGAAGCTTGCGGAGCTCGAAGATGAGCGCGTGCGGGAGGGCGTCGGGACGCATGCTCATCAACTGGCCGGCCTTGACGAACGTGGGGCCGAGTTCCTCGATGGCGAGGCGGATGCGTTCCCAGATGGTGCGGCGCTCGGCGGGTTGCGGAATGATGCGCTTCCACAGGCCCTCTTGCGGGTCGAGCTGCGTGAGCAGGTTGGCGAAGCCGTGCTTCGCGAGGACGGCGAAGATGTCCTTCGCGCGCGAGGCGTTGCTGAGGAACGTCAGCGGTTTCACGGTTCGCCGGCGCGGGTGGGGGGCGTGGCGAGTTTCGCTTCGAGGTCGCGGATGCGTTGTTCGAGGGCGGCGACGCGGGCGTCGGTTTTTTCGCCGCCGCGCGAGGTGAGATCCGTGATCTTGGCGGCGAGTTTGTGGCTGACGTCCTCGAATTCCTTGCGGCCCTGCTCGGCGATTTTATCGGCGATGATGCGGGCGTCCTCGGCCTTCACTTTGCCCTGGCGCACGTAGTCGTTGAGGGTTTCCTCGACTTTTTCCTTGGTGACGACGGCGGCACCGACGCCGGCGAGGAGGGTTTTTTTGATGAGGTCGATCATGGTGAACGCAGCATAATCACATGATGCAAGCGGGCAACCGCAAAGGCGGAGCGAGCCGGGCTGATCTTTCTGAAGAAAGAGAAAGAGGGCGGGACGGGATCATTTCGCGATCGCCGGGGTGGCGGCGTGAGGGGCGGCGGAGCGCAGGCGCCAGGCGAGCACGAGGGTGAGCGCGAACGCGAACACGGCGAGCCAGCCGACGCGCGGATAACCCTCGAGGCGGCCCGAGGCGTTACGAACAACGAGCGCGCCGGCGGTGAGATTGGCGAGGCCGCCGGCAGCTTGCTGGACCGCGGAGTTCACGCTCATGAAGCCGCCGCGGTAACGCTGCTCCACGGCGTTGCTGATCATGGCGGTCGTTGGCGTGAAGCGTCCGGCCATCGTTATAAAGAACACCGTGGTGACGGTGAGCGTGAATGCGATCGGCGACGAACCCAGCCGGGTGAGCACCAGGGTCGAAGCGATGGCGGCGAAGGTGACGCCGGCGAGCACGTGGAGTTTGTCGTGGCGGTCGGTGAGGCGTCCGAAAAGCGGCGTCGTGAAAAACGTAGCCGCGCCGCCGAAGAGATAGACGTATTTAAGCTGGGACTCGGTGAGGCCGGTGTTGGCGACGAGCGAGGGCGACATGAAAGGAATGATCAAGGCGCCGGCGAACACGAGGGCGGCGGTGACCATGAAGGCCCGCAGGTGCACACCATGAGTGAGGATTTCCCACATCTGGCGGCCCGGGTGGGTTTTGATGGGCGAGGGAGGAAGCGCGGGCAGGTAGCGCGAGGCAATGAACCAAATGGGGACGCTCAGGACGGCGAGCAGGAGGAACGGAGCATGCCATTCGAAGAGATCGGCGAGGGTGAGGCCCGCCGGGATGCCGATCACCGAGGCGAGCGGAAAGGCGGTCATGACCACGGCCATGCCGCGTCCGCGGCGTTCGGGCGGGATCACGTCGCTCACGATGGAGAGGACGAGCGAGCCGGCCACGCCGCCGCAGGCGCCGGCGGCGAGGCGCGCGGCCAGCAACCAGAGGAATGTCGGCGCGAGCGCGCAGCCGAGCGTGGCGGCGCCAAAGCCGGCGAAGAGCCAGAGGAGCGCGTGCTTGCGGTCGAGGCGGTCGATGAAGAAGCCGCCGGCGAAACCGGTGACGGCGGCGGCGAGTCCGTAGGCGGCGACGAGGTAGCTGAATTGCGTGGGCGAGATGTTGAACACCCGCATGAGGCCGGCTCCGAGCGGCATCATGATCATGAAGTCCATGATGTGCGTGAACTGCACGGCCGCCAGGGTGAAGAGGATGCCGCGTTCGGACGTGGCGGCGCGCGTGGCGGGCGGCGACGTGAGCGGGAGGCGGAAAGGCATGGTGACGAACGGATGGAGATTACCGGCGACGGCAAGCCGGGGAGCGCAAAAAGAGAGGCACCCGGCAGCGGCGTGGTCTGCGCGGAGGCGGCGGGTCCGCAGGGCGAGGCGTGTGAGATGGTTCACCGGCGTTCGCCGGGCTCACGCTCAGGGCCACCGGCGACCGACGACACAAATGGAGCTTTTTCTCTTCAGGCCGCCGGTTTGTCGGGCGGTGAAGGAGGCGAGGCATCTTCGGTCGGGGATTTGGCTGCGGCGGGTGAAATGGGGGGCGTCTCCAGGGAATCAATCGTGGTGAGCGGTTCGATCGTGGCAGGTGGCGCGGTATACAGCGGGCTTTTCGGGGAAGGCTTCGTCGTTGGCGGCGGCTCTTCGAGCACGCGCTTGATTTCGTTCTCCACCCCGGCGGTGGCTTTTTTGAATTCACGGACCGACCGGCCCAGTCCGCGGGCCAGCTCGGGCAAACGCTGGCCTCCGAAAAGCAGCAGGATGACCAGGAAAATGAGCATCATTTCCCCGCCGCCGAGGCCGTCGATGAAGGCGAATGAAATGGATGAGGAAGCCATAAGGATGGGAAACGATAACACGGGGCCCTCGCCGGGCCAGCACGCGGGCGGATTTTATTTCACGGCGATTTCGACCACGAAGCTTTGTGCGTGGCCGGGCTGGACCCAGTGGAGGCCGATCTTGGTCTCGGGCGCATTGGGCGGACCCATCCAGGGTTCGACGCAGTAGAAAGGAGACTCGGGAGCCGCGGTCCAGGTGACGAAAGCCGCCTCGGCGGGAGGCACGGCGGCGGTGCCGTGGCGGACGGTGACATGGCCGGGGCCGGAAGCCGGGCCGAACGTGACGGCGTTGGACTTGAGACCGAGGTGAATGGCGTCCACGAGCGCGGGGTTGTCGAGGCGCTCCTCGGGCTTGAGGATGGGGCCGGGGACGAGTTTGCCGGCGGGGTCCTGACGGTGCGTGCGCGTGGCCGGGATGCGGATGGCGTAGTCACCGCGAGAGAGACCCTCGGTCCAGGGCACGGTGAAATAGAAATGATGGCCGGCGCTCCACGGGATGGATTGGGTGTCCAGGTTGCGCAAGGTGAGTTCGCAAGCGAGGCCGAGTTCGGAGAAGCGATAGGCGACGGTGAACTCGTAATTGAAAGGATACGCCTGCTTCGATTCGTCGGTCGGCACGAGGACGGCGGTGAAGCCGCGCGCGTCGAGCCGGGTGACCTTGAAGACGCCTTCGCGTGCGAAGCCATGCATCGGCATGACGCGGCGCATGCCGGCCGGGTCGCGCCAGTAGCCGATTTCACCGGCATCGAATGTGCGGGCGTTGAAGGGGAAAAGAATCGGATTGCCGCCGCGGACCTTATGAAAGGCGCCGAAGTCGGCATCCTCGGGCCAGTAAAGAATGTCGCGGACCGAGCCGTCGCCGAGGCCGAGGTGCCAGTTCATCAGGCGCGCCCCGTGTTCGGGCAGGGCGAGGAAGGTCGAGTTGCCGACTTTCCAGCGGGTGAGTGTTTTTCCGAGATAGGACACCTTTTCCATGAGCGGTTGTTTTCACGCGCACCACCCGCGCAGGCAAAGGGATTTTATGGAAACAGGCAGGAGAGTTTATAACGCGCTGATACACCGTGACGCTTGCGCATTGAATCACGGGGATATTATCGTCCCGGCTTATGATGCGTGTTTTCCTTGCCCTGCTCACGGTCATCGTCGCCCCGGCCCTCATGCTCCGGGCGCAGGCGGTGGCGCCGGCCGCAGGGGAAGTTCCGTCCAAAAAAACCGTCAGGACGGTGATGGTGATTCCGGTGCGCGATCAGATCGACAAACCGATTCTCTACGTGTTGCGGCGCGGTCTTAAGGAAGCGATCGACAACCACGCGGATGCGGTGGTGCTCGATATGAAAACCCCCGGCGGCGCGGGCCACATCGCCTTTGAAATGATGGAGGCGCTTCAGAAATTCGAGGGGGAAACCATCACGTTTATCAACGACGAGGCGATTTCGGCGGGCGCGTTTATCTCCGCGGCGACGGATGAAATCTACTTTACGCCGTTTGGCGTCATCGGCTTTTGAGGGCGAAAATCCGGGCGATCTCGGAAGGCGAGCCGTATCGGGGCGCGGTCATCTCGGCGATGATCGACAAGGATTATGAGCTGAAGATCGGCGAGGCGGTGATCAAACCCAAGGGGGAGCTGCTTTCGTTGACTGCGACCGAGGCGAGCAAAACCTACGGTGAGCCGCCGCAGGCGCTGCTCGCCGCGGGCATCGCGAAGGACGTGGAGGATTTGCTCACGCAGAGATACGGCGCGGGCAATTTCACGGTGAAGCGGCTTGAGGTCACCTGGTCGGAGGAGCTGGCCCAATACCTGAACACGCTTTCGCCGATCCTGATGGGGCTCGGCTTGCTGGCGGTGTTTATCGAGTTCAAGACGCCGGGTTTCGGTTTCTTCGGAATCTCGGGGGGCATCCTGCTGGGTCTGGTATTCTTTGGCCATTACATCGCGGGACTTTCGGGTCATGAGCCGGCGCTGGTGTTTGCGCTGGGCGTCCTGCTGGTGTTCGCCGAGATCCTGTTTTTCCCCGGTGTGATCGTGGCGGCGCTGACGGGCGTGCTGCTGATGCTGGGCGCGCTGGTGTGGTCGATGGCCGACCTCTGGCCAAACGAACCGGTGACGATCGATGGCGACGTGTTCACCGCGCCTTTGCTCAACATGGGTCTTGGCGTGCTGGTGGCGCTGGCCCTGGCCGTGGCGTTCGCCCGCTTTCTTCCACGCGGATGGTTCTGGGATAAAATGGTTCTGCAGGCGGCGATCGACACCCACTCGCAAGCCTCCGCCAGCGACGCGGCCGGGGCCGGCGTGCTGATCGGCCGGCGCGGGGTTGCGGCGACGGCGCTCATGCCCTCGGGGCAGGTGGAAATCGACGGACGCCGTTATGAAGCGCGTGTGAGCGTCGGCGCGATCGAGGCGGGCGCGCCCGTGGTCGTCGTGCGCCGCAGTGATTTCAGCCTGATCGTGGAGAGGGCCGAAGCATGAGCGCGATCACCACATTATTTATCGCGGGGGCGGTGCTGCTTGCGGCCGAGGTGTTCGTGCCCGGTGCGATTCTCGGAATTTTTGCGGCGATCGCCTTGCTGGCGGGCGTGGTGCTGGCGTTTGTCGACCATGGTTCGGCGGGCGGCTGGATCGCGATCGCGGCCGCGCTCGGGCTTGCGGCGTTTACCCTTTGGTTTGAGTTCATCATCCTGCCGAAAACGGCCTTGGGCCGGCGGCTCTTTCTCCATGCCGAGATCAAGGGTGCGAGCCAGCCGGCGCTGGCGGAGCGAGACACCGTGCTCGGCCGGGATGGTGTCGCCGACACGGTGCTGGCGCCGAGCGGCTATGTTGTGGTGGCGGGAAAACGCTACGAGGCGTATTCACGCTCGGGCCTGATCGCAAAGGGCGAGGCGTTGCGCGTCGTGGAGCTGGATAACTTTCGTCTGATCGTCCAAAAAAACTAATCCTATGAACTGGTTCCTTATCGTCGTTATCGGCCTGCCCGTCCTCATCGTGGGCGGCATCGTTCTTTCATTTTTCAGCGTATGGCTGCGTGCCTGGCTGGCGGGCGCCTACGTGGGGATCGTCACGCTGGTTGCCATGCGCCTGCGCCAGGTGCCCTACGGCCTGGTGGTTGACGCGCGCATCACCGCCAAAAAAGCAGGCATCGACATTTCAATCGATGACATCGAGGCGCACTTCCTCGCCGGCGGCAATGTCGTCCCCACGATCCAGGCGCTGATCGCGGCGCAGAAGGCCGGCATCGAGTTGAGCTGGAATCGCGCCTGTGCGATCGACCTCGCGACCAAGGGCTCCGGCAAATCAGTCGTCGAGGCCGTGCGCACGAGCGTCGATCCGAAGGTGATCGACTGCCCCAATCCCGAGGCCGGTCGCACGACGATTGATGGCGTGGCGAAGGACGGCATCCAGGTGAAGGTGAAGGCCCGCGTGACGGTGCGCACCAATCTCGATCGTTTCGTCGGTGGTGCCAAGGAGGATACGATCATCGCCCGCGTGGGTGAGGGCATCGTTTCGACCATCGGTTCCTCGGAAAGTTACAAGGTGGTGCTGGAGTCGCCTGACAGTATTTCGAAAACGGTCCTTGCGCGCGGTCTCGACGTGGGCACGGCATTCGAAATTCTCTCGATCGACATTGCCGACGTGGACGTTGGTGAAAACGTCGGTGCAAAGCTCCAGGAAGCGCAGGCCGAGGCCAACAAGAGCATCGCCCAGGCGCAGGCGGAAATCCGTCGTGCCGCCGCCGTGGCCGTGGAGCAGGAAATGAAGGCCAAGGTGCAGGAGATGCAGGCGGAGGTCGTGCGTGCGCAGGCGGAGGTGCCGAAGGCGATCGCGGAGGCATTCCGCTCCGGCCGCCTGGGCGTGATGGATTATTACAAGATGGAAAACGTGCAGTCCGACACCGCCATGCGGAAGTCGATCGCACATCCCGACGACAAAAAGTAACCGGCCATGGACTGGATCCAAGATCATCTCCAGCTCGTCATCGCGGCCGCCGCCGCGATCGCCTACTGGCTGAATGCACGCCGGAAGGACAAGGCGGGACAGGCCGCCGATTACGATGGTGATGGCAAGCCCGACAACGTGCCGGGCGGTGCTCGCGCGATGCGCGAGCACGAGCAGGCGATGGAGCACGCCGAGACCACCCGGCGTATTCAGGAAGAAATACGCCGTAAGATCGCCGAGCGCCAGGGCGGCGGCCATGCGGTCCCGCCGCCGATGCCGCCAGCGATGCCTCCGGCTCCGCCGGTGCTCCGGCGCGAGCAGCCGGAGCGGGCGCGTCAGGCGATGGAGGAGCGTCGCGCAGAGGCGGAACGTGAGGCGGCCGTGGTGCTGGAGCGCCAGCGGGGACTGGCCGCGCAACTTGCCGCGCTGCAGGCACGGAAGGCCGAGGCCGGCCGCGAGGCGAAGTCAGTGTGGGCATCGCAGCAGCCGGAACCCGTGGCAACGCCGGGGCGGGTGCGCGATGACGCCGGGCTGCTGGCCGAGTTGCGCAATGCGCGTTCGCTCCGCCGGGCGATCATCCTGCGCGAAGTGCTCGGCACCCCGGTGGGGTTGCGGTAACAACCTCGTCGGGTTGCCTTAGAAAAGGGCGCCTCCCAACAGCCGGGAGGTGGAGCCCCGAACCCCCGCGCTCATGGCTCGATGAAGCGGGAGCATTCACCGTCTTGAATATCAGGACGGTTAAATAAAAACCACAGACGGTGAAGGAGGCGGGGCGCGGCTGCTGGACGCGCCGGTTCGGCGCAAGCATGCCTTTGGATATTCGCGGTGGTCCCAGCGGTCCCGCCCTAGCTCGCAACGAGCACGTCGTTTGACTGTCAATGACAGGCGGACTTGTTCCGCTGTCGGTCCACCGAGTAAGTGACCTGCATGAGCGAGTGGCCGAAGCATGAAGACCCCGGCAGGGGACGCGCTGGGGGCCGCCGTGAACATCCCTTTCGGGATTGGATCCCCGTCGATGAAGCGCCGGCGATCCATTCTGAGTCACCCTGCCCGGACCAAATGGCGCCGGGCGTTTTCCAACCCCAAACCCCAACCCCACATGTTAAGAAAACTAACCACGCTCACGCGATCCGGCGGGCTTTTGCTGGCCTTGCTGTGTTCCTCCCTCACGACGCAGGCACTTCCTCAATTGGGCGTCTATCGCTGGGCCGCGCCCAGTGGCCCCGGCAATGTTAACACCTACAGCCAATGGCTCAACCAGCCCGACATGTGGGCGGAGGATTTCGAGGCCTCCGATAGCTGGAGCAATATCGCGGGGCCCAGTTGGATCTTGAATCCGTGGTCCACCTGGGTGGCGGCCAGACCCGGACGAACGCTGATCCTCAGCGTTCCGATGCTGCCCAGTTCGCCGTCAGACGTGTCCCTGGCCACGGGAGCCACGGGTGCGTATAACTCCTATTATCAAACCTTGGCGACCAACCTGGTGGCCAAAAATCTGGGGAATACGATCATTCGCCTGGGTTGGGAGTTCAATGGCGGCTGGTATAAGTGGGCGGCCAAGGGCAAGACGGCCGACTTCATCGCGTATTGGCGGCAGATCGTCACCACGATGCGCGCGGTGCCGGGAGCGGCGAACCTCAAGTTCTGCTTCAATCCGGTGTATGGTTATCAGCAGTTTCTCGCCGACCAAGCGTATCCGGGCGACCCCTACGTGGATTATGTCGCGCTGGATGTTTACGACGAATCCTGGATTGCGAACACCTATCCCTGGCCGGCCGGCACCAGCGCGGCGGAAATCGAGTCGCGGCGCGCGACGGTATGGAATGACCTGCTCAACGGCGTTCGCGGTTTGAACTACTGGAAGAACTTCGCGGCCAGCCATGGAAAGCCCTTCGCGATCGGCGAATGGGGCGTGAACAATCGCAGTGACGGTCATGGCGGCCTGGATAACGCCCAATTCATAACCAACATGTATGACTTCATGACGAACAACCCGGTGGCGTGGGCGGTGTATTTCGACGTGCAGGCCGGCGATGGCCATCACCAGCTTTCACCGACCACCAGCGGCACGAATTTCCCGCTGGCCCGCGCGCGCTTCCTCGAGCTGTTCAGCGGGGTGAAACTTCAGGATGAGTTCACGAGCGGCAGCACCGCGAACTGGACGCCAAATCTGCCCGCGCAATGGCTGATCGTGAGCGATGCCGGAGACAACGCCTACAAATGGGATTTCAACTGGACCAACCAAGGCGGGCTCAGCACCGCGGGCAGCAGCACCTGGACCGACTACACCGTGTCTGCGGAAATGAAGATCACGGATCTGCAAAGCTGGAGTGAAACCCACCTGTATGCGCGCTACACCGACTCCAGTAATTACTACCGGCTGATGGTGCAGGACCAGGGCGGGACGCGGAAGCTGGTGCTGCAGAAAAGAGCGGCCGGCACACTCACCGCGCTCGGCTCGGCAAGCGCCGCCATCAATGCCAACACCTGGTATCACCTGGCGCTGGACGTGGCGGGCGGCACCCTGACGGTTTATCTGAACGGAACCCAGGTGTTGCAACGAACGGACGCTTCTCTGGCCGCCGGAAAGGTCGGGCTCGGGGCCTGGAAGCAGGACGTGCAGTTCGACAGTGTATTGGTGCAGTAAGGATCGCAGTCGCTTCGAGACGACCAGCTATGGGCCTCCTCCGGTTCGTTCCGGAGGGGGCCTTTGTATTTGAAGATTAGATACAGATCACTGGTTTGAGCTTATGCCCGGGGCCCGATCACTGTGACTTTGCAGGGCTGCAATCCAGAAGCATTCAGCTGCCGGATTAGGGCGCGTCCGTCCGGAAGGTGAAGGCGGGCAGGCCGTCGGCGTTGAACAGGTTCGCCCAGGCGAGAGGCCAGGTCCAGGCGTAGCGGGCCGCCACGGGACGGGAAACTTGCGGACTCGAAAGAACAACGGTTTTCCCGTCGATGCGGGCCTCCGCCCAGTGAAATTTCTTATCCTCGCCGGCGATCAGGAACCCTTGGAGTGGCTGGCCGGCGGGAGTGGTCAGGCCCTTGCCCGTGTGAGTGAAGGTGATGCGGAGCGTGTTTCCTTCCGGTTTCGCCGACTCATACACCGGGCCGTAGTATTCCGCGGGTTTGCCATACACCGCGCCCATGGCGACCAGGCAACCGCGGGTGCCATAGCCTGATTTGTTGACCGGGTGAAGACCGCCGACCAGATCCGTCGTGGTCACCAGAAAGGTGTTGGGGTTTTGAGCGATGCGATAGCTCTCCTGATGTTTGCTCGAGAAATAATCCTGTGCGGGCGGCTTTGATGGCAGAGGCTCGAACGGTTTCGCGCCGCGATTGACCGGGTTGTCGGGGTTCAGTGCGCAGCCGCCTCCGCTGGGTTTTTTAACATAGAGCCAGGGAAATTCTCCCTGTCCCCAGTTTTTTCGCCAGGCGCGAATCAGTCCGGACATCAACGAGATTTGATCGATTCCGCCCGTGCTGCCGCCTTCTCCCTGGTCCCAGAGCACACCACGGATTGCAAAGGGAATGATCGGGCGGACGAACTGATCGTAAAACTCTCCGGTGGTTTGTTGGCCGTAGGGTTTGGGCCTGGCGGGCGCTTTGGGCCATTGGCTTTCCGGTGTGCCCGCCGCCTTGGCGGCGGCGGTCTTCTCCTGCCATTGTTTCAGGGAGGCCTCGTAGTTTTTCATCCGCGACTCCAGTGGCTCCTTTGCGTTGCTGAGGGCGGCGGCTTGCTGGATGACGGGGTCCGATCTGAAGGACTCCGCGTCGATCCAAGGACCCGAGGGTGAACCCGCGACGGCCGCCTGGATCAGGCCCACGGGAACGCCGAGTTCCTCCTGCAGCTTTAGTCCGTAATAGAATAGTTGTGCGGAGAACGAGCGGGTTTTCTTGGGATCCCACTGGCTCCATTTCAAATGGGTCTTCCCGTTGCGGAAGACGCGCACATTGGGGTGAAGTTGGTCGGCGGCTTCCTTGAGGATCGGGTCGTCCTTGTCATACATGGTGACAGGGCTGTCTATGTTGGATTGGCCGGAGCCCACCCAGACTTCGCCGACGACGACATCCTTGAGTGTGATGGTGTTTTTTCCGGTCACGATCAGCTCGCCGGGGTCGCCGGGTTGGAGCGGGTCGAGCTTGATCATCCATTTCCCGGAGGCATCGGCGGCGGTGCGTTTTGTCTGGCCGTGGAATGCTACGGAGACAGCTTCGCCGGGTTCGGCCGTGCCCCAGACGGGGACGGGCATGCCGCGTTGCAGCACCATGTGGCTGTCCAAAACGGGGGGAAGCTCCACCTTGGCAAACGCGTTCGACGTCGCGCAAAGCGCAAGGAGGGCAAGCCAGCCCGAGCGGAGCGCGAGCCTGCGAGGAAAAAAGGGACTGCGAGGCGAGGAGGGGCTCATGGCGGTCATGTCACGGGGACGGCGGGGGAGGGAGCCGGGGTGGGTGCCGCCGGGAGGCTGCCGTCGATCTTGATGGAATAATCGATCTCGGGAACGTGCTTCTTCCCGGGGAAGTAGAGGATGTGTCCCAACGAGAAGAAGGCTTTACCATACACGCGATTATCACCGAGCATGGTGAAGGTTTTCCGCTGATTGATGTAGGTGAGGGTGAAGCCCGCCGCGCCTTGTTGGAAAACAAAGCTGGAAGGGCTGATGGTTTTGAGCCTGACCTCGCCCTTGCTCGCCGGGAACGGCTTGGCGGGCTGCCCGTCGAAGGACCAGCGGGCGCCTTGCTCAATGACGCTGAGCGAGAAGGGGAGGCTGAAGGCAAACTTGACGCGATCGGGGGGGATTTCAGTGAAATGAAAGGACCAGCTGCCGTCGGCCTGCTTGCTGATGACCAGCTTTCCGGAGGGGGAATACGTCATGGTGGCTCCGCTGCCGTCTTCCTTGATCGTAATGTTTTCCGGCTTCAGCCCGCCGTCGTTCGGGTTCAGGAGCGCGGGATACTTCATGACATAGACACCGGCGGCGTTGGCATCAATGGCGAAGCCGGTCGGCGTCAGCTTCACGTCGCCGGCGTGCATGCAATGCAGGGGGCAGGCGAGGGCGAAAAGAACAGCGAGCAGGGGGTGTTTCATGAGGTAGTTGAATGAGGTGACATGATTTACATACCCTCTCGCGGTTCCTGGCTTCCGGCCAGTCTGTCTCCGTTGGACAGTCAATGAGCCGTCGCTGCGTGACCCGGCGCCATTCCGGTCCTGTAGCTTGTGATGAAGGCCGATCCCGTTCCGCGCCGTCCGGCTCAGGGCTGCAGTTTCGCGGCCCGCCGGCGATACTCGCTCGGCGACACACCGTAATCCTCTTTGAATACATGGCTCAGGTGGAATGCGTCGGAAAACCCCGTGGCCTCCGCCACGACTGCCAGCTTCATCTCCGTCGAAACCAGCAGCCGGGCCGCCGCCTCGAGCCGCGCCGCGCGGACGTAGTTCATCGGCGTCACCCCGAACTCCTCCTTGAAAACCGCGTGGAACCGCGCCGGGGACAAACCCGCCCGCTCCGCCAACCCGTCCACCGAAAGCGGCTCGGCCAGCCGATCGCGGATATGCGCCAGCACCGGCACGAGCTGTTCTCTTCGCGGGCCGACGACCGCTGTCCGCCCCCGGCACAACAGCGCCGCGATCCTCGCCGCCACCGCATGCTGGCCCAGCAGCCGGCCGGCGTCGTCGTCCCGCAGCCTGTTCAACGCCAGTGCCTCGCCGATCAGCCGCCCGGCCTCCTCCCCGTCGCTTTTCTCCAGCAACAACGACGCGTCGTAACGCGCCAAAAAATCCTCCATGCCCCACCGGCTCCAGTGCAAGTGGACCCAGCGCGCCTCCATCAGCCCGCCGGCCCCGTCGTGATGCCCGAACTCCACCGGCGTATGCGCGGGCACATACAACACGCGCCCCTCCGTCACCGTCTCGCGCCGCCCGTTCCTCCGCACCGCATAGCTGCCCGCCACCGGCTGTGCCACGATCGCATACGGCACCGTCTTGCGATGCACCCATCCGTCCACCCGCCGGCGAAAACTCCCCGTCTCGAAAAACTCGAGCTGAAGCGCATGGCCTGAGGAGAGGCGGGTTGGAGTTTCAGACATGCTTTTTTGACCCCTGATCATGGGAAAATGAGACGTTATCCGATATTTTCAGACACACACCTCGGTTCAACACAATCCCCTCGTTCCCATGCGCCTCTACTATCACCTTTACCAACCTTTCGCCTCCGCGACCGAGTGGGCCGCCGCCCACCGCGCCGCGGGCTTCGGCGCCGCCGACGCGCTGCTGGAGACTGATGCATCCGACGCCGTCGTGGCCGCTTACGTCGAGGCCGCCCGTCGCGCGAACCTTGTCATCGGCGAGGTCGGCGCCTGGTCCAATCCCATCGACCCCGATCCCGTCAAGGCCGCCGCCGCCCTCGACCTGTGCCGCCGCAATCTGGACCTCGCCGAACGCCTTGGCGCGCGCTGCTGCGTCAATATCGCCGGCTCCCGCAATCCCGCCAAATGGGACGGTCCTCACGCCGACAATTTCTCCCCGGACACCTTCGATCTCATTGTCCAGTCGGTCCGCTCCATCGTCGATGCCGTGAAACCGCGCCGCGCCGCCTACGCGCTCGAAACGATGCCGTGGATTTTCCCGTCCTCACCCGACGAATACCTCGCGCTCCTCCGCGCCATCGACCGTCCCGGCGCGGTCGCCGTTCACCTTGACCCGGTCAACATGATCAACAGCCCCGCCCGGGCCTATCGCACCACGGAGTTTCTCCGCGAATGCTTCGCCAAACTCGGCCCGCACATCCGCAGCTGCCATGCCAAGGACATCGTGCTCCGTGACCATCTCACTGTTCATCTCGACGAATGCCGTCCCGGCGCCGGCGTTCTCGATTACGCGACCTATCTCCGCGAACTCTCCCGGCTCGATCCCGACACGACTCTCCGCATCGAGCATCTCGCCGCCGAGGACTACCCGATGGCCGCCGACCACCTTCGCGAGGTCGCCGCCCGCAACAATCTCTCCTTCCGCTAACTCCCGCCCCTCCATGCGCCAGATCCTTTTTACCGCCCGCGAAACCGCCTCGCTCTCCGAAGTTCCCGACGCGTTCGATCCCATCAAGGCCGGCGATGTGCGCGGCCGCACGCTCGTCTCCCTGGTCAGCCCCGGCACCGAACTCAACTGGGGTTACCTTGGCGACACGTTCCCCGCCGCGACTGGCTACGCTTGCGTATTTGAGATCGACGAGACCGGCTCCGCCGTGCGCGATCTCGCCCCGGGCTCGCTTGTCTTCGCCTCCGGTCCGCACGCGGGGCGTCAGCAGGCTGACCGCTCCCAAGTCACCCCGATCCCCGCCGGCCTCGCGCCGGAGACCGCGGTTTTCGCCCGCCTCATGGGCGTCAGCATGAGCACGCTGAACACCGCCGCGGCCCGCGCCCCCGCCCGCGTGCTCGTCACCGGGCTGGGTCCCGTTGGCAACCTCGCCGCCCAAGTCTTCACTCGCTGCGGGTATCGCGTAACCGCCCTGGATCCCGTCGATTCGCGCCGGGCTTCCGCCCGCGCGGCCGGCCTGACTGATGTGCGCGCCTCGTTCGCCGACTGCAAGGACCTCGCCGGCCATGTCGCCCTGCACCTCGAATGCAGCGGACACGAGCAAGCCGTCCTCGATGGCTGCAAGATCGTCGCCAAGCGCGGCGAGGTGGTCCTCATCGGCGTCCCCTGGCGCAAACGCACGGAGATTTCCTCCTTCGAGCTTTTGCACGCCGTCTTTCACAATTACGCCGTCATCCGCAGCGGATGGGAATGGGAAGTTCCCGGACAGCCCCGCGATTTTTCCTTCCATTCGCTTTCGGCCAACTACGCCGCCGCGCTCTCGTGGTTGCAAGAAGGCTCCGTCAAGGTGGACGGCCTCGCCACGACCTTCTCCCCCGCCGACGCCCAAGCCGTTTACGCCGGTCTTCTCGCCCAGTCGCTCCCTTCGCCCGGGGCGCTGTTTGACTGGCGTTGACGGTGATGGAGCCGCACGTCCCGCCTGCGGAAAACATCGTGGTGTCGCGGTCGGGACCAGGTCTGAGATGGGGCCCCGCTCTGTCACTGGACTGGCAAACGAGCCCCTGCTTGGCAGCCGTGCGCGAGGTGTGCGATATGCTCCTGCTTCCAATGATTCATTCCCGCCGTGATTTTTTGCATCGAACACTTTGGGGAGGGGCGATCGCCGCGCTGGCCGGCCGCGATTTGTTCGCCGGGGGAAACGGGACGCCGCCGGAGGTTGTGCAGGCACCCCGGCCTGCGTCGGATGCCACGATGCCTATTCTGACCACCGCCCGATCCTGGCAGGCTTTTCGTGCGGCGCTTTCAGCCAGCCCCGAAGACGGGCGTTTGCTGCAAGCCGGGTCCGACGCCGCGCTGGAAATCGCCCGTCTGACCGTTGCCGACAAAAAGGCTCCGCCTCCCGGCCGCACGCCCAACGACTATGCAAGCCAGGCCCCCTACTGGTGGCCCGATCCCACGACCAAAAGCGGACTCCCCTACGTCCGGCGCGATGGCGAGGTAAACCCGGAGTATTACCAGGGCGATCGAAAGACGCTCGACGCCTTCGGCGAGCATTTTTCAGGGCTGGTCCTTCAAGCGTATGCCACCGGGGAAACCGCCACGGCCCGCCACGCGGGCCGCCTGTTGCGCGGGTGGTTCATCGACGCGGAAACCAAAATGAATCCGCACTTGCGCTACGCCCAGGGTATTCCGGGGATTTGCGACGGAAGGGGTATTGGAATAATAGATACAGCATCCTTGTGCTTCCTGGTCGACGAGATCGGACTCCTGGACTTCAACCCGGACTGGACGCCGGCGCACCTCGAGCAGGTCAAGGCCTGGTTTTCCGCCTACCTCGACTGGTTGCTGGAAAGCGAGCATGGCCGTGCCGAGGCGGGCGAAGCCAACAACCACGGCACCTGGTATGATGCGCAGGTGGCGTGTTTCGCGGTGTTCTGCGGTCGTGACGACGTTGCGCGCCGGCAGATCGAGCGGTTTTCGAAAGGGCGGATCGCCACCCAGATCGCCCCGGACGGCAGCCAGCCGCACGAACTGGCGCGCACGCTGTCCCGGAGTTATAGCACATTCAATCTTCTCGGGTTCGCCGTGCTCGCGCAAACCGGGCGACATTTGGGGATCGAGCTTTGGAACTGGAGGCCGGAGAGGGGCGCCACCATCGCGGAGGCGGTCCGCTGGATGCTGCCTTACTATCTGGGCGAACGGCCATGGACCTGGCCGCAAATATCCCCGTTCAACGATGCGACGGCGACGCTGGTCTTGAGCCTGGCCGCGCAGGGGACGGGGGATTCCGCCTTTGTGGAGGGTTCAGCGCGATTGGCCCGGCATGCGTGGGAAAACGTTTCGTTCATGAGCGCCCGCCTCCGTGAAAAAAAACAGTGAGAGCGGGTCCGCCCATGCGCCGGCAGCCGCGAATCACGAATGATGCGGCTGCCGGCGGATCGGATTATTGGACCAGCAGGTGCGGACGGTTGTCTTCAGTGGTGTGTTCGCGGGAGGCGAAGGACACGTTGGTGACGCTGCCGCTGACATCGCCGGTGATGCGGAGGGAGAGCAGGCCGTCACCGGCGGCCTCGGCGAGAACCTGGCTGGTGATGTCGATGCTGACCGGAACGCCGACTTTGAGCGCGGGAAGGAGCAACTGTCCGAGCACCACGCCGGAACCGGCGGGTTTGTTGCCCCAGGTTATCCCGGTTTCGGACCAGGAGTCGTCGGAAACGAACTCGACGGTATAGGTGGCGGTCGTGCTGGTGCTGGTCCCGACAGGGGTGAGCTGGAGCTGGACCAGGCTGGCGGCGGTCAGGCCACTCACGTCGAAGCGCAGGTAGCCGGTCCGATTGTAGCTGGTGGCGTCCTTCTTGACGGTGAAGGAGGTTTCAGTTCCGTAGTTTATTAACGAATACGTTCCGTCGCGCACGTAGGAATCGGCCCCGGCCGTCAGGGAGACGGCGGTCGGGCGCGGGACGAACAGGACGGCGTCGGCGATGACGGACGCCGTGGTGCCCGTGGTTTCGACCAGCACGTTGCCGGACGAACCGGCGTCGAAGGCATACGAGCCGAGATGATTCCAGAGGTAACGGGCGCTTTGCTGGTTGGCCAGGAACGAGGCGGTGCTTTCCGTGGAGGCGACGGACACCGGGGTGTTTGAGGAAACGGAATACTTGGCGGGCCAGCGAATGTAGACATCGTAATCGTTGGCCTGGGCGAGGGACGGGGAGTAGCGGACGGACTTGGTTCCCTTGGCCGTGTTGCCGTCCTGGATGTAGTTGGCGCCTTCGAACGGTGTGGTCGCAGTCGAGGTGGTCCAGGCGCCGGTGAGGGTGATGCCGGAGGGGGCGTCGTTGTCGAGAACGAGAGACTCGGCAATGGAAGCGGTATCGTTGGTTTGGATATCCCGGTGGTCGACCTCGGAGACGGTGGTGGTGGCGAGGGCGGTGGTGGAGCCGCTGCCCACGGCGATGCCCAGCTGGGCGGTCCCGGTCATGACCACCGTGCAGTCGCCGACGAGGGTCCAGTTCAGGCCGTCGTTGGAGAGATAGCCGGTGACCCGGTCGGTCTTGCGGGTGAGCTTGAGCCAGACCGGAGCGGTGACTGCGTTGACCGTCGCATTCAGCAGTGTCCTGGCGCCGGCGGTGGCGCGGCTCTGGAGCACGCATTTGCCGTTGGCGACGAAGAGCGCGACATAGGCGGCGTTGGCGGTGGTGTCCTGGCGCAGCATGGCGCCGGACTGGGCGGTTGCGGAGCCGGGCAACGCGGAGATCTCGAGGATCAGCTCATCGTCGCCGGTGATGCCGCGAGAGCTGAAGTTGAAGCCGTCGACGGTGGCGGCCGGGTGGAAACCCGCGCCGGCGCCGGTGAAGGTCTCGACCGTGAAGCCGCCGGCCAGGCCGACCGCGCCGACGTCGGTGTTGAGGGGAAACGGCTTCACCGCGAACATTTGCCGGAACATGGCGGCGGCTTGCGGAAACTCCGTTGGGCCGCCGTTGGGCAGCTGAGTGAGCTGATGATGACCATCGCCGGCCTGCACGTCGAAATAGCTGTGATAATGGACGTTGTTGTCGGGTTCATGGATATACTCATACATCTTCTGGATGAAGACGGGGTTGTCCTTGCCGCCGGAGGTGTTGACGCTCACCCCCCACTCGGGGATGGTGAACGGCTTGCCGCGGCTGGCCGCGAAATTCCGCCAGGCGCCCATGTTGTTGTTCAACGTGCCGGAGATGTAGCCCCAGGCGGTGTTGCGCCGCGTCAGGAGCTGCGCGGGCGTCAGGCCGTCGGGATACGGAGCCTCGTAGGTGTTGGCGGCGGAGCACTTGTCGTAAACGTCGACGCCGATATAGTCTACGTATGCGTCGCCCGGATACGCATCGGCGATCGGATAAGAAGTCCATACGCGGGCGATGCCGCACCACTCGAACTTGAGGTTTTCGGCGCCGGGGACCGCGCGCATCGCGGTGACGACCTTCCGCCAGTAGGCGGCGTAGCTCGCGGCGTCGGTGGCGTTGCGCACCTTCCAGGGATACCAGTCGCCGTTGAACTCGTGACCGAGGCGCACGATGGTGTTGTTGGCGAGCCCGCGGGAGACGAGTTTTCCGGCCAGCGTGACGAAGTGTGAATCGTAGAGGCCCGCCGCGCCATTGGCCAGCGAGGTGCCCGAGGCGGGAGTGGACTGATACCCGGGCAACAGGCAGACGGTGTAGCAGTAGGTTCCGCCCGGATGACTGGCGAGCCAGGCCTTGGCCGCGTCGAGTTGGGTGGTGGTTCCCTCGATGTAGGACCAACTGGCGTAGCCGCCCATATCGAAGGCGAACAGTTTGCTGCGGTAGAGCCAGGCGGCGGTGGCGTCGTTGTGCGATATGCCGGTGTCGGCCAGTCCCCAGCCGTAGATGCCCATGAAGGGGGCGGAGACGTTGTCGGTGGGCGGGACGGGGGTCGCTTGAAGCGTCGCGCCTAACGCGAGGGCGGCGAGGAGGAGTTTTCCGAGAGATGACGGGTGGCGGATGGCGCAACCGTGATCAGGGGAAACGGAAGCAACGGGGATGGGATTTTTCATGGTAACCAAGCATGGCCTTGGGCCGTCTGGGGTGGACTGACGTGGGGTAAAAAACAGGAATGCCCCAAGGCATGTCCTGTGAGTGTGGATACAAATCCCGAGGTCCGGCGCGCAGGCGAGGGTGCGCATGTTGGACAGTCAAATGCGTTGCGTTGTGCCGCATCGGGGATGCGGCCGTGCTTTCATGCCGCCACAAAAAAGGCGGCGCCCTTTGCGGGTGCCGCCCTTCATGCCGGTCGAGTTCTGATTCGGCTCAGTTTTCGACGAGCCGGGCGCGTCCCCAGGCGCCGCGGTCGCCGGAGTTTTTGCCGGTGCCGCTCCACACGAGTTGCTGGAGGCGGGCATCACCGTCGTCGCTGTTGTCGATCGCGACATCAAAGAGCATTTCCAGTCCGGTCTTGGGCTCGAAACCGAGGACGGTCCACGGCAGGCGCACCTGCACCGTGTAGCCGTCGCCGGACACGTCTTTCACCACCACCACGGAGCAGTCCTTGCCGGCCTCGGGATGGTCGACGATGAACACGCCCGGCGCCTCGCCGGTGCCGATAAGGATCTGCCGATCGCTGAACTGGAGGGTGCCGCCCTCGTTAAGGTTCTTGGCGCCGATGAACAGTTCGATGCCGTCGCCGGACCAGTAGGACTTCGGGCTCTTGTTGTTTTTGCCCGGCGTGGGATCCTTGACCTGGATGAGGAAGTGCAGGGCCTTGTCGTCCCAGCACAGGCGGAAGTCTCCGCCGAGTTTCGGGTTGGGATTGCCGATCATGACGCGGTTGGCGCCGATGGGTTCGGCGGGACGACCGGGCCAGTCGGTGGTGGAGCCGTTGAGCTGGAGGCCGGGCAGCGAAGGCGGGATGGAGACGATCTTGGCGGGACCGGCGCCTTTGCCGGTGAAACGCGCGTCGTCGTAGGCGAAGGCCGTTTCCTTGCCGAGGATGACGTCGTAAATGCGGGCATGGGTGACGCGGGCGGCGTCGACGAGCGGCTGGTAGGGGCGGTCGGCGACATCGACGATGCCGGTGTTGTTGCCCTCGCCGTTGAAGCCGCTGAAGAAGCGGCCGGTGATGGACTGGTCGGTGTAAACGAACCACTGGGAGCCGACGACGTAGCCGGTGGCGGCGGACTGCTCGATGTAGTTGCGGTAGCCGAGGCCGCGCTCGACCTGATCCTTCACTTCCTTGCCGCCGCCGAGGCCGCGCTCGGTGGAGCTATAATACCATTCGCTGAAGAGCATGGGTTTGCCGCCGCTCCAGTCATAGACCTTCTTGAGGAAGTCCTTTTCGATGCCGTAGGTGTAGTAGTTGATGCTGACGACATCGAGATACTTGCCCCCGATGCGGACGACGTCCTCGTTGTTCGCGGTGTGCGGGGTCCAGCGGCTGCCGATGAGGAGGTGGTTCTGGTCGTATTTTTTGAACGTGCGACGGATCAGGCTGTAATAGGTTTCCAAATACAGCTGGTAGAAGGCGCGCATGTCGGCCGAGGCGGCGTCGGTCTTGATGAAGAGCGGTTCCTCGTTGAGGTCATCGAAGCTTGCGAAGGGCTTCACGGGTGCCCAGGCGGCGTTGAACTTTGCAATGTCGCCGTATTTGGCGGCGAGGATCCCGACGAGCTTCGCCTTGGCGGGGACCTTGCTGGCCTTGTAGGAGGGGATGAGCTTGGGGAGCAGCTCGAAGTGCTGCTCGTTGCCGAGGAAGTAGCCGATGAGAAGCGGATCATCGGCGCGTTTGGCGATGGAGCCGGAGAAGGCCTTGTCGAGGGCCTCCTCGATGCCGGGGCCGAACGGGTCGATCAGATCGGCGGCGCCGACCTTGTCGGGGAGGTAGGAGACGCCCTGTTCCTTGCCGGAGGGGAGGAAGGAGACGGAGGGGAAGTTGAGGGTGCGGAAGGTGGGGACATGGCCTCCGAAGGCGCCGGCACTGTTGAAGCCCCAGGCGCGGAGACGGTCGACGGTCTGCCCGGTCCATTCCTCGAAGGAGTAGGGTTTGCCGTATTTGCGGATCCAGTTGGCGATCTGGAAGGAGAAGATGCCCCAGTCGGGGCGGCCGTTGCGCCAAGCGGTCTTCCACTGCTCGTCCTTGGCAGGCGGCAGCCACTCGTAAATTTTTTCGCGTCCCTTCACGAGGGTGAAGTCGTCGGTGTTGGCGATGCCGCAGACGCCGAGCTGGAAGAAGGCGTTGCCCTCGGGGGTGACGAGCACGTGGCGGTCCTTGCCGATCAGGGCGGTGTGGAAGAACCCGGTGGCCTTGAGGCCGAGTTTTTGACCGCTGCCGGCGAGGCCGCCGAACTTGTCGAGCGCGGGACCCTGATAGGCGCCAAGGGCGGCCTGCTGGACGGCGATGTCGGCTTTCAGTTCGTCCTCGGATTTGACTTTGCCGGGGTAGTCCTTGCGGGCGGACTGGCCGAAGCGATCCACGAGGAACCTGGGGGCGGCGGGTGCACCGGCGGCGGCGGGAGTGGCGGCGAGGGATGAAATCCTGAAGGAGAAGCTGGTTTTTCCGGCGTAACGTTTCAGATCATAGCGATAGACCCAGGCGAAGACGTTCCAGCCCCACGTGCGGTTGTCCTGGAGTTGTTGAAACGCGGCGGGGACGGTGAAGCGGACGCCCTCGCCAAGCGGGTGGATCACGTCGAAGGTGGTGGAATCGCCTTGAGCAAGGAACTGACCGGCCTTGGCGGCGGGGAATTCGCCGGACTTGGCGCCGAGAGCGAAGCGTCCGCCCTGGCTGAGGTTGATGGGGAAAAAGGTGACGAATTTGAGGGAGGCGCCGTTTTTTGGCGGGGTGTCGAAACTGTAGGTGACGGATTTATCGGCGTTGGAGACGGCGATCTTGAGGACGAAGCCGTTGGAGTAGGTGGCCTGGGCGCCGCCGCCCTCGGGGTTGAGGGCGTAGGTGGGTTTGAGTTCCTTCTTGTCGGTGGTGTCGATGGAGGGGGCGGGCAGGCTGAAGCTGCCAAGGGTGCCGGCGTTCAGGACCGCTCCTTTTTCGGAGAGGGAGAGTTTGAGGCCTTGCGCAGAGAGCGGCAGGAAGGAGCAGAGGCCGAGGAGGAGAGGGAGGAGACGTTTCATGAGGTAAAGGGGACGTTGCCAGCGGACCAGTGTCTGGCAGCCAGGTTCGGAAGGATGATCAGCGGGCGATGAAGTCGAGGACGGCGGTGCCGGCGGGGTCGCCGTTTTCGAGGAAGCGGGAAAGAATGGTTCCGTGATTGCGATCCTTGACGATGACGAAAGGCACGGGAGGGTTTTTGGCGACGCGGTGGAGGGCGGCGGCGAGGAACTGGTTTTCCTCGAGGCGGGCGGGCCAGTCCTTGTCCCCGATGAGGAGGAGGATGCGCGGCGCACCGGCCCGCACATGGGCGAGCGGGGCGGCGTCGTTTACAATCACGGTGTCCTTGGGGAGGCTGGTCTCGCCGCGAACGGTGAAGTGGGTGGTCATCTGACCGCTCATGCAGATGAAGCCGGCCGCCGTGCCGGCGACTCCGGCGTCATGAAGATAACGGGCGTCGAGGGCGAGCATGGCGGATACGTATCCACCGGCAGAATACCCTCCGATGTAAATTTTTTTGGGATCGGCGCCGAATCCGGAGGCATGGCTGGCGGTCCAGCGAACGGCCGCGGCGGCATCTTCGAGGTAGACGGGGAATTTGACCTGGGGGGAAAGGCGGTAGTTGGCGGCGACCACGGCGATGCCGCGTCCGGCGAGGCGGCGGGCGGCCGCCTGCTCGGGCCCGGCGGCCTTGTCGCCGCCGGAGAGGCCGCCGCCATGGAACCAGACAAGGATAGGGAAGTTCGCGGCGGGTGCGGCGGGCAGGTAGACGTCGAGCTTGCAGCGTTGTGCGGCGTAGTTGTCAGCGTTGGTGATTTCCCGATAGGGGATATCCAGGCGCTCGGTAATCGGGCCCGGCTCGGCAAGGGCCTGCGAGATGAAGGCAAGAACGAGACCGAGGATTGGGCTGATCAGGCGGGGCATGTGAGGAGAAGGAAAGGGAATGCGATGAGATCGCATTCCCTTGGGGAGGGTGAAGACGCTGCCTGCGTTTATTTTTTCTTCACCGGGGCGACGTCGATCGTGAAGCTTGTTTCGCTGGGGTAGCGGAGAAAGTCGTAGTGGTAGATCCAGCTGAAGTTCTGGGTGCCCCAGATGCGGCTGTCCTGCAGCTGCTGGTAGGAGGCGGGCATGGTGAACGAGAGGCCGTCACCGGTGCCGGTGATGAGATCAAGCCGGGTGAAGGCGCCCTGGGCAAAGAGCTGTTTGCCGGGTTCGCCGGGGAAGGGTTTGGCCTCGCCACCGTTGGTGGCGTAGCCGCCGCCTTCGTTGTAAGAAACGGGAAGGGTGGCGTTCACGATGATGGATGCGGCGTCGGCGGGAGCGCGGTCGAAGCGGTAGGTGATCGCGCCGGTTTCGGCGGAAAGGACGATGTTGATCACGAAACCGTCGGTGAACGTGGCGACGGCGGAGGTGCCGTCGGCGGACGGCGCGAACACCGGTTTGCGACTCTTCTTGTCGGAACCGGTGATGGTCGGGACACCGAGCACGATGCGACCGGAGGGCCCCCCATCAACGACCACGCCTTTGGCATCGGCGGAGAGTTTGATGGATTGCGCGGACAAGGGCGCGACGCAGGCGAGGGCGAGAAAAACGAGCAGGGTTTTCATGGGGTATGGAGAAGGGACGATGAGATTGCCCATCGTCCCCTGCAACCGGCCAGAGCGGCGGTGGTTGACGGTTAACGTGAGCGGAGGCCGGCACGGCGGCGCCAGATGGCGCCGGCGAGCAGGAATGCGCCGGCGAAAGCGGCGTAGGTGGAGGGCTCCGGAATGGTGGAAATGTTGCCAAAGACGAGGGTGTTGCCGACGAGGGCGAACTCGCCAGAGCCGCCGTTGATGGCGGAGAAATCGCCGGCGACGAAGTCCGTGGAACCGAAGGTGACGAGCGTGTAGGTGATCGACGTGTTCAGCGTGGAGCCGGTGAAGTCGAAGATGAATGTGGATCCGGTGCCCTTGGTGAAACCGCTGGCGAGGACGAGCTGGTCGGACGAGACCTGGTCGGCACCGAGATTGAAGAACAGGCCCGCCGCGGAGTCATTGGAATTCCATGTGAGCGAGGAGCCGCCGGTGAACGTGCCGACCGTGGAGACGCCCGCACCATCCATGTCGCCGGGGGACAGGCGGGCGCCCGCGGCGAGGGTGATGGCTCCCGAGGCCGAGCCCGCGCCGCCGAGCGTGGCGCCGCTGCTGACGGAGACGGCGCCCGTGCCGGTGCCGCTGCCCGAGGTGTTGTTCACGATCAAGGCGCCGGTGGTGACGGCGGTGCCGCCGTCGTAGGTGTTGCCCGCGGCGTTGGTCAGGGCGATGACGCCGCCACCGGTATTGGTGGATCCGAAGGTGTAGTTGCCGATGGTGACGGCCTGGGAGCCTGCGGCGTCATCAATCAATCCGCTGAATTTCGTAATGCCTCCGGATTTGGCGGCCAGGATTACTCCGCGATTCAGGGTCACGGTGTTGCTGTAGGTGGTCGTGCCGCTGGAGTTGGTGCCGCCGATGACGGTGGTGCCGGAGCTGTTGTTGCTGGTTACATTGATCGCCCGATCGACGGTGAACGCGCCGTTGGTGAGGAGTTGGATCCGTTGGAGCGCGGCACCGAGGCTGGCGGAACCGGTGTCGCCCAGCTCGATGGCCGAGGTGGCGTTGCCGAGTGCGCCGTTTGTCCCGCTGGGAGCATCGGCGCCGATGAGCAGGGTGCCTTGGCGGACAATCGTGTCGCCGCTGTAGCTATTGGCCGCATTGGAAAGCGTCAGGCTGCCGGTGCCGGTCTTGATGATACCGCCATTGGAAACAACGCCTGAAATGCTCACGGGCGTTTGGGTCGAAAGATCGCGGCCGGTGGAGTCGATGAGCAGCGCGCGATTGGCCCCGCTTAAATTAACCGTGCCCGTGAACGCGAGCGTGTTGCTTCCCTGAATGTTGAACGAATCGAGGAACTGAACATTGCCGCCAATGATCACGTTGTTGGTTACGGTGCGCGTGCTGCCGCTGGAGAAGCCGGCATAGGTAACAATGCCTCCGTTCAATGTCAGCGTGCCCGAAGATGCACCGAGGCCGGCGTTGCTTGCGAGGACCAGGCGACCGCTGTTCAGAGTGGTGCCGCCTGTATAGTTTCCGGTTCCGCCGAGGGTGACACGGCCGGCTCCAATGGTCAGGCCGCCCGAAAACGTCTGCGTGCCGGTGAACTCGAGCGTGCTGGTGCCACTTTTAAGAAGACCGCCGGATCCACTGAGGCTGCCGCTGAGGGTAAGCTTGTTTCCGCTGGTGTTTCCGTTGCCGTCCACGGTCAGACCGTTGGCAAAATTTACGGGGCTGCTGATCGCGTAATTGAGGAGGCCGGTTGCATTCAGGGTGATTTTGTTGGCGGTGCCCGTGAAATCCAAAGAGCTGCTCGTCTGGTTGATGGTGATCGTCCGGGCGGTCGTCGCGGCGGTGCCGGTCAGGATCAAGGTCTGCAGGTCAAACGAGCTTCCCAGATCGAGGGTGGCATTGAAGCTACTCGTGATGGTGGTTCCTGTGCCGGTGTAGAACTGGATGGTCGAATTGGCCGCCGCGACGGGAATGCCATTTGCATCCCAGTTCCCCGAGGTGTTCCAGGTGCCGCCGGTCGTGCTGGTCCACGTGTAGGTGGTTTGGGCGGAGGCTGCGGAGGCCGCCAAGGCAAAAACCGCCGGGATGAGGCGGGTGAGACGTGAGGTCCTGACGAGGGGTGATTTCATAGCGGGATGGGAACTTTTATCGATGGCACTCGTGTGCTGGACGATGGTTGGGATCTGTCGGGGTTGGCGTGGATGGCGCCTGGCGCACCACCTTGAAGAGTAATTCGGATTACCGTTTTTTTTATATGCCCGGACAAGGGGCCCGGCACTTGACAGTCAAACGCAGTGCCCGCCAGCCATGGTAAAAAGGCGCGTGTTGTCGCAGTCGGGTTCACTTCTAGCCTTGCGGCGTTTCGGCGGCGGTCTCCATGTCTGACAGTCAAATGGCCGATGCCCCCGTCCCCACCATTCGTCAGCTGGCCGCGCTTACCGGCGTATCGCGCACCACGGTCTCGCTGGCGTTGCGGAATCATCCCAGTCTGCCGGTCGACACCCGCACACGTATTCAGAAACTGGCCGCCGCGCACGGCTATAAGCAGGACCCGCTGGTCTCCTCCCTGATGGCGCACCTGCGCACCTCGCGCGCCAAACGCTCCGTGGAGCGCATCGCTTATTTCACCACTTGGGATACACGGGACGGCTGGAGAAAGCCGGGGAACGAAAACAACTATTTCCTCGGGGCCTGCGAGCGCGCCGAAAAACTGGGTTACGAGATCGAGCATATCTGGGCCCGTGAGCCCGGCGTCACCACCGCACGGCTGAGCAAGATACTCTACACGCGCGCCATCCGGGGCATCATTCTCGCCCCGTTTGGAAATCCACGCAGCCACATCACGATGGACTGGAAGCATTTTGCGACTGCGGCGATCAGTCATACGCTGGTGCGTCCGCTCGTGCATCGCGCTTCGCATGGTCATTATAACGGGATGTTTCTCGCGCTGCGCCACCTGAGGCATCACGGCTACCGGCGCATCGGTTTTGCGACGCGCCTGGAGCAGAGCGAGCGCGTGGGCAGCAGCTGGCTGGCGGCGCTGCTGGTGTATCAGCAGTCGATTTCCCCGGATCAGCGCATCCCGCCGCTGCTTTCACCGGTGCCCACCAAGGCGGGGATGGACGCAGCTGCTTTCAAGCGGTGGTATCACGACCACACGCCGGATGTCGTGGTCAGTAATCTCAGCACCCCTCTTCACTTGCTTCAGGAGATGGGCCTGCACGTGCCGGAGGACGTCGGCTATGCCTCGCTGGATCTGATCAACAAGGATGACCCGTGGTCGGGCATCGACCAGCAGGCGAGGGAGGTCGGAGCCTCCGCGGTGGACCTCGTGATGACGCAGCTTCAGAACAACGAGTTCGGCCTCCCGCGGTATCCAAAAACTGTTTACATGGATGGTCTCTGGCGCGAAGGGAACACCCTCTTGGCGCATCGCATCGCCGCGGCACGGTGAGACGGGAGGAGCGGTGACTTCCCTCGCCGACGATCGAAGGCGCGGAGCGGAGTCCGCGCCCTGCCCTGATCCGGCGGAGTGCGATCGGGATTATTTTTTACGCAACGTGATCACGCACTCGAGGTGCCGGGTCTGCGGGAAGAGGTCGAAGGGCTGCACCGCGGTCAGTTCGTAGCCGGCGGCGAGGAATGACTTCAGGTCGCGCATCTGCGTTGCGGGATCGCACGAGACGTAGACGACCGAGCGGGGACCATAGGCGAAGAGCTGTTGCAGGAATTGCTCGTCGCAGCCTTTGCGAGGAGGGTCAATCAGGACCACGGTGTCGGCCGCCGGAAAAGTGAGGCCTGCAAAAATCGCCGCCGCGTCGCCGGCCTGAAATGTCACGTTGGCCAGTCCGTTCGCCGCGGCGTTTTGTTTTGCGAAGACGATGCTGCTTTCGCTGATCTCGATCCCCGTGACCTGTTCGAAGGCGGGCGCGCAGGTGAGCGCGAACAGTCCGCTGCCGCAGTAGGCGTCGACCATGAAGCGCGCGCCGCTGGCCGCCGCCTGGTCGCGCGCGTAGCCGGTGAACGCCGGCAGGATGAACGGGTTGTTCTGGAAAAAATCCCGCGCGAGGAATCGCAGCTTCAGGTTGCCGACCGTCTCGGTGACGATGTCATCGTAGTTGGTCGTGACGACGCCGGAGGCATCGCGCAACAGGAGGGTGCCGCCACGCTGGTAGTCGCCGGCGGCGGCCTTGGCGCGCACGGTCGCGCGGGCTTCGGCGAGACGGGCATTGATCGGATCGGTGGCGATCGGGCAGCGCGGCACGTCGATGATGTCGAAACGCGTGCCCTGACGAAGGAAACCGATGGGGAGCTCCGCGGCGGGGCGATCGTCGCGCGGCGGGTTGAAGTGAGGGGTGATTTTGGAGCGGTAGCCGTATTCCACCGGCGAGCCGATGACGGGAGACACGTGAAATTCGACGCCGGCCATGAACTTGAGGAGTTCCTCGACCTGGCGGCGTTTCCAGAGGAGCTGTTCGTCGTAGGCGAGGTTTTGATACTGGCAGCCGCCGCAGGTGCCAAACACGGGGCAGGGAGGCTGGATGCGCTTCGGCGACGGTGTGAGCACGGTGACCAGGTCGGCCTCGGAAAAATTCTTGTGGTTGCGGAAAACGCGGGCCCGCACGCGTTCGCCGGGAAGGGTGAACGGCACCATGACGACCCATTTCGAGTCCGGCTCGTCCGGATGCGGCACGCGGCCGAGGCCCACGCCCAGATTGGTGAGCGTGGCGATCTCCAGCTCGATCTCCTGGTGATAGGCGAAGGGACGGTCGTTGAACTTTTTCTTAAATTTACCCACGGAACACACGAAACACACGAAAGGAGAGGAAACGAGGCCGGTTTTTTGTTTCGTGTGTTTTGTGTGTTTCGTGGTTTCTCCATTCCTGTGCCTGTTGAAAAAATCTCCAGCCTCCAGAATCCGCGCATCAAGCAGCTCGTGAAGCTGCGCGACCGCCGCCCGCGCGACGAAGCGGGGGTCTTCCTTGTCGAGGGCTACCGGCAGATCCGGCGTGCGTTGGAAAAAAACATCACGCTCACCGAACTCTACATTTCGCCGGAATGGTATTTGGGTGAAAACGAGCCCGCGCTTGTCGCCCAAGCCCAGGCGGCCGGGGCCCAGCTTTTTGAGTTATCCAAGGAGGCGTTTGCCAAGGTCGCCTACCGCGAGCGTCCCGACGGCCTGCTCGCCGTTGCCCCGCAATGGAAACGTTCGCTGGCGGACATCCCTGCGCCCGCGGCCGGCAAGGCGCCGTTTCTTCTGGTGGTTGAAGCGATCGAAAAACCGGGCAACCTCGGAACCATCCTGCGCAGCGCGGACGCGGCGGGCGTGGATGCGCTGATCGTGTGCGATCCGGTGACCGATTTGTTTAATCCCAACGTCGTGCGCGCCTCGACGGGGGTGTTGTTCTCCGTGCCCGTCGTCATCGCGGGCAGCACGGAAGTGCGTGAGTGGCTGCGGGCGCACGGAGTGAAATCGGTGGCGACCACGCCTTCGGCGACGGACCTCTACACGGCGACGGACCTGCGTGGACCGCTGGCGATTGTGATGGGCAGCGAGCAATACGGGCTGAGCAATTACTGGCTCAAGGAAGCCGACCAGCGCGTGGTCATCCCGATGGCCGGACAGGCGGATTCGTTGAACGTGGCGATGGCGACGATCATCACGCTGTTCGAAGCGGTGCGGCAACGGGGAATGTGATGGAGACCCGGCCGCTGGTCGGGTTGATGGGCTCCCGCCCACCCAATGCAGCCCGACCAGCGGGAGGGTCTACATTTTCGATTCTTTGCGCAGTGCGGCGACGAGTTCGGTGGTGCCGGCGGCCATGGTGATGCGCGGGATGTAACCGAGATCGCGCCGGGCGGCTTCGATCGAGAACCAGTGGTCCTTCGCCAGTTCGGCGGCGATGAAGCGCGTCATGGGTGGTTCGCCTTTGAGCGGGAGCACCCGCCAGACGGCTTCGCACACCGCGCCGATGGCCGAGGCGGCGGAGAGCGGGAGATGGCGGGTGACGGGTGGTTCACCGAGGCCGGAGAGCAGGCCGTTGATCCAGTCCCAGAGGACAACGGGTTCCCCGTTGGTGATGAAATAGGCGCGGCCCGCGGCGGAGGCAGTCCCGCCAGTGTCACCTAATAGGTGACGCTTTGGATTTACCTCGGACCGGTTTTGAGGGAGGGCACCGCAGGGAGTGTCACCTAATAGGTGACACTTGGTCAGGGCGGTTTCGGCGGCGAGGTGGGCGTCGACGGCGTTTTCGACGTGGACCATGTCAACGCGGTTGCGGCCCGAGCCGACGATGCGGAGGCGGCCGGCGCGGGCGCGGTCCAGGATGCGCGGAACGAGATGCGGGTCGCCCACGCCCCAGATAAGATGAGGGCGAAGGGCAACCGTGCGAAGCGACGCGGAGC
This sequence comes from Rariglobus sp., assembly GCA_029266495.1. GTDB lineage: Bacteria > Verrucomicrobiota > Verrucomicrobiia > Opitutales > Opitutaceae > Rariglobus. Next base: position 46,134 of record JAQSWS010000041.1, read on the forward strand.
TGGCGGCAAGCACTTCGCGTTCGGCGATCGCCTTCGTGAGCGGGTAGGGGCTCGGGCAGGAGGTGGTGAGCGGGAGGGATTCGTCGGCGTTGGCCAGATTGCATCCGTTATACACCACGCTGGGCGTGCTGGTGTGGACAAAGCGGGCGACGCCGTGTTCACGACAGCCTTCGAGCAGGGCGCGCGTGCCCAGAACGTTGGCGCGAAAAAAATCCTCGTAGCGACCCCACACGCCGACTTTGGCGGCGACGTGGAAGACGGTGTCGACGCCGCGGCAGGCGGCGCGCACCGCAGGCGCATCATCAAGCGAGGCGCGGATGAAGCGCACGCCGCGCTGTTCGAGGTCGGGAGCGGGCGTGCGGGCGAGGACGGCAACGGGACGGCCTTGCGCGAGCAGGCGTTCGACGAGGCGGCGGCCGAGAAAACCGGTGCCGCCGGTCACCAGGGCGTGACCGGAATGACCAATGTCCAATGACCAATGTCCAATGTCGGAGATAGGGGGCGCGGAGGGCACGGAATTTTAATGCAAAGACGCGAGGACGCTACGGGTGCAAAGAAGAATGAGTGGGACGTGGGTTGCTTGGCGATTTTGCGTCTTTGCATTAAATTCATCGCTTGGGGTCGGATTCGTAGCCCTTGGCGGTTTGCGCCCAGCGGGTCAAAGCGAGGCGGTGAATCTTGGCGTTGTGGCGGACATCGACGGGGAATTTTTCCCGAAAATAAAAGAGCATGATGCCCGAAGTGTGCGGTAAACGTTTGGCGAGCTCGCGCAATTCCCGGGCGAAGCGGCGGCAGTCGGCGCTGGTCGCCATGAGTTCGGGCGACATGGGTTCAACCACGACGGCGAGGCGCTGGCGGCCGCGTTCGCCGAGGCCGATCAAGGCGGAGCGACGCACGTCGGCGTGGGTGTTGAAGAGGGGTTCGACCTGCTCGGTGAAAAGCGTGCCGTCGGTGGTTTCAACGCGTTCGGCTTTGCGTCCGCAGAACCAGAGATTTCCCGCGACATCGAGATAGCCGGCATCGCCCATGCGGTGCCAGACCGCGCCGGTCAGGGGATCGGCGATCTTGGCGGAGGCGGTCGCGTCGGGCAGTGCGTCGTAGGCGTGGGTGACGGTGGGGCCGCGGACGATGATTTCACCGATCTGGCCGGCGGGGAGCTCGACGGCGTCGGTGATACGGGCGATCGGGGCGTCGGTGAGGGCGATGACCTTGACCTCGTTGGCGGGAAGGGGGCGTCCGACGCAGGTGCCGGCGCCGTGTTGCGTGGCGAGGGCGGGACCGGCGAGGACCTCGGAGGTGCTGATGGTGCTGACGGGGAGGGCCTCGGTCGCTCCGTAGGGGCTGTGCAGGGTGCCGTTGGGGAGGACGGGCGTCATCAAGTCCCAGAGATCGGGGGGCACCGGTGCGCCGGCGCAGAGCACACGTTTCAAGGAGGGAAGCGTAACGTGGTGATGGTGGCAGTGGACGGCGAGTTTGCGCCAGAGCGTGGGGGAGCCGAAGGAGCTGGTGACGGCCTCCTGACGGATGGCCTGGATGATTTTTTTCGGGTCGACGGCTGCGGGGCGGCTGGGGTCGATCTCGGGCACGATGGTGGTCATGCCGAGCGCGGGGTTGAACAGTGCGAAGACGGGGAGCAGGGGGAGGTCGACCTCGCCCGGCTGGATGCCGTAGGTGGTGCGGATGAGTTCGACCTGGGCGTCGAACATGCCGTGGGTGTAGCAAACGCCTTTAGGCGCACCGGTGGAGCCGGACGTGAAAAGAATCGCGGCGGGATCGGACGGGGTCGAAAGCTGGGTGCCGGGAGCCGAGGGCTGGGAGCCGGAACCAAGCCGGGCGGTCGGCGAACTGCTGGCGGGAATGCGAATCTCGACGGAGCGGAAGGATTTGCGGCAGACGTGGCTGATGAGGCGGGCCAGCGGAACGCCGAGGAGCACGCGGGGGCGGGAGCGTGCGACGCAGGCGAGGAAACTTTTGAGCCCCATGCCGGGATCGATGACCACCGGCACGGCGCCGTGGCTGAAGAGGGCGAAGGCGGCGGCGATCAACGGCAGGCCCGGCCGCACCATCACGAGGACCCGGTCGTCACGGCGCACGCCGCGTGCGGTGAGCATGGCCCGCCACGAAGCGACTTCGGAGGCGAGTTCCGCGAAAGAGAGGGAAAGGTAGTCGATCTCGCCGGTGCGGGTGCGGCCACGCGGGACTTTGAGTGCGGCGACGTCGGGTTGACGCGCGGCCATGAGCGAAAGGTGGCGGGCGATGTTTGCGTTGTCCGAAGGCACGAGTGGCGGAAAACCTCACGTATCGGCGGACGGAGGCAAAGAAAAACCCCGCGCGGCGCAGGGCCGGACGCGGGGTTGGGAAAAAGGAGACGGATTGTCTTAGTAGTCTTGGAGCCTGAGGGCACCCCAGCCCAAGGAGAGCTCGTCGCCGGACGGATTGACGCGGCCGAGAAAGTCGGTCGCGTCGACGTCCACCGTGTTCGGGGTGGCGGGCAGGTAGCTGCCGGTGTTGTAGGACACCAAGCCGCCGAGGAGGCTGTTATTGCGGCCGGTGCGGGTCTTCTGCGTGGAGCAGCCGGCGAACAAAGAGGCGGCTACGGCGCAAATCGCAAGGGTAAGAAGGGTCTTCGATTTCATAGGGGAATGGGGGAACGTGTAAGGTGCGGGGAGCTTTGGCAAGCGCAGGAAACGGGGAAAATCCGCCGGAGGATCAAGCGGGATTGAGCGACGGTTCGTTGCGGAGGAGGCCGGCCTGCCAGGGGAGGAGCACCACGTCGATTTTAGCGGGATCGCGGGCGATCTGGGCAAGTTGCGAGCGGCTGGCGATCAGCGTGGGATCCAGAGTGAGGCCGGCGGCGATGCGATCGCGGTCCGCTTTAATGCGGTCCTGCAGGGCGACTTCGGCGGGGGTCAGGGGAGCCTGGTCCGAGCGACGGCGGCGGGGCAGGGTCTGCGGGTCGCGGCCAATGCCCTGGCGGAGGGCGGCGTCGAGGGAGGGGACGAGGCGCTCGTGACGTTTGCCGAGGTTGACCTGGGCGAGAATGCCTTCGACGGAATCACCGTCCTCGGCGGCATAGGCGATGTTAAGGAGCAGGTCGGAGTTGCACACCTTGAACGGGGGGACGTCGAGGGTGCGCGCCCATTCCTCGCGCCAGTGCCAGACGGCATGGAGCACACCGAGGCCACGGCCTCGCAGGCGTTCGGAGCGGCCGATGCGCCAGTCGTTTTCATCGTCGACAGGGAAGCCGGTCAGTCCGGACTCAATCTGGCGCTGGCATTGCTGGTCGAGCCAGTCGAGGCGGTCGAGTTGCGCAAGTTCGCGGGTGAGAATGTCGCGCAAGGCGGGCAGGTGCCAGACGTCGAGTGCGGCGTAATCGAGAAGTTTTTGGGTGATCGGGCGCTTGGACCAGTTGGCTTTCTGGCCTTCTTTATCGAGGACGACCCCGAAGTGTTGCTCAAGGAGGGCGGCGAGGCCGATGCGCTGGCGGTTGAGGAGTTGGGCCGCGAGCATGGTGTCGAAGATGCTCTTCGGGCGGAACTGGCAGAGATCGGCCAGCAGGCGGAGGTCGAAGTCGCTGCCGTGCATCAGCAGGTGCTTGGTGGCGAGCTTCTCCCAAAGCGGCGCGAGCGGGAGCGGGGCAAGCACGTCGACGAGGAAAATCTGCCCGTCCACCAGGAATTGCAGGAGGCACACGCGTGTGCGGTAGTGGAACATGTTGTCCGCCTCGGTATCGAGAGCGACTTCGTCCACCCGGTCGAGGGCGGCCAGGAGAGGCGCGAGCTGGCCGGGCTGGTCGATCAACGTGTAGGTGGGCAGGAGGGCGTTCACTGGCCGCCGAGGAAACGGTGAAGGGGCGATGGACGGAAGCGCGAAATGCAGGCCCTCCCCGGCAAAGGCGGAAAATCTCCCGGCGATAAAGTAACCTATTGGGTTACTTTCTTGCCCGGGCGAGAGCGGGTGGGGCGCGGGGGCGCCGGGGGACGACGGAGCGGGGGCGGCTTGATATTTGCCTTTGCGCTTTCGGGCGCAGTTTGACCGCATCACGGGATGAAGGTTGTGGTGCTATGTTCCGGGGGGATGGATTCGGTGGCCGCGCTCCATTGGGCGCAGGTCAGCCATGTCGTGACCGCGGTCGTCAGTTTCGATTACGGTGCCAAGCACAACCCGCGGGAACTGCCGTTTGCGGCGGCCCATGCCGCCCGGCTCGGATTGCGCCACGAGATTGTGAAACTGGACTTCGTCAACCGGCTCTTTGCCTCCGACCTGCTTACCTCCGGCGGTGCCATCCCGGACGGGCATTACGAGGCGGAAAACATGAAGCAGACCGTGGTGCCCTTCCGGAATGCCGTGATGTTGTCCATCGCCACGGGGTTTGCCGAAAGCGCGGGGGCCGAGGGCCTCGTGATCGCCGCGCATGGCGGGGACCATGCCATCTACCCCGATTGTCGTGAGGATTTCATGCGGGCGATGGGCGATGCGATGCGGCTGGGGACCTACGCCGGCATTCAATTGCTCCGGCCCTTTATCGCGATGAACAAGGCCCAGATCGCCGCGGCCGGCGTGCGGTTCGGGGTGGATTTTGCGCAAACGTGGTCCTGCTACAAGGGAGGCACCATTCACTGCGGCACCTGCGGCACCTGCGTCGAGCGTCGCGAGGCGTTTATCGATGCGGGCATTCCCGATCCCACACAATATGCGCACGCGGGACCGCTGCCACGCAAACCCATCGCCGGCGGCTGAGCGCGCCCCGGACATTTTACGCATGTTGATTTCGGAAACATTTTATTCGCTCCAGGGAGAAGGCGAGCTGACCGGCGTGCCGTCTGTCTTTATCCGCACCGCCGGGTGCAACCTGCGCTGCAACTGGTGCGATACCCCTTATGCCTCATGGAATCCGGAGGGGGTTGACCGGACGGTGGCCGACTTGGTGGCCGAGGTGCGCACGCACCCTGCGCATCACGTGGTGCTGACCGGTGGTGAACCGATGATCGCCAAACACATTCGTGAACTCGCCGCCGCCCTGCGCGCCGACGGGCGGCACATCACGGTTGAGACCGCCGCGACAGTCCTCCCGGAGGGGATCGCCTGCGACCTCGCGTCGCTTTCGCCCAAGCTCGCCAACTCCACTCCGGACTCCCGGCTGCCGGACGCCTGGCGCGAGCGTCATGAGTCCACCCGCTGGAACCCCGATGCGATCCGCGCGTGGATCGACGGTTACGCGTATCAGTTCAAGTTTGTCGTCTCCACCCCGGCCGACGTCGAGGAACTCGAATTCCTGCTTGGCTCTCTGGGGCGGGAAATTCCCCGTCATAAAATCCTGCTCATGCCGGAGGCGACTTCACTCGATCGAATGCGCGAGCGCGCCGCGTGGCTGGGGGAACTTTGCAAAGCCCGCGGTTATCGGTATGCTCATCGCCTGCATATCGAGCTTTATGGCAACAAACGCGGCACCTGACTCCGGCAACCCGAACGCGCGACGCGACGCGTCCGTCGTTCCGGGGGCGAAGGCCGCCGGGGGGGCGGACAGCGTCATCGTGCTTTTTCCCGGGCCGGCTCCGCGAAAACTATCCGAAGTGCTGGAGCAGCTCATCACGGAGTTCCACATGCGTCGCGTGACGCTGCGCGAGGTGATCGTCGTTTTGCAGGGCCGCGCCTACAACCTCCTCATGCTGCTGCTGGCGATGCCGTTTTTACTGCCGGTGCCGCTGCCGGGCCTCTCGACCGTTCTTGGTCTGGTCATCGCGGCGATCGCACTGCGGCTTACACTCGGGCAGAAACCGTGGCTGCCCGCCCGGCTCCTGGATCGCGAGTTGCCGCCGAGATTTTTCCCCTCGCTTCTCGGGGGGGCGCGCCGCGTGCTGCGTTTCCTTGAGGTGATGTTGAAGCCGCGCCAGCTCTGGCTCACCGCGTCTCCGCTGCTCAGCCAGTTGCACGCCTTCATCATTTTGATGGCTTCGCTCGTCTTGTTGCTGCCGCTGCCTCCGGGCACGAATTTCCCTCCCGCGATCTGCATCGTCATCATGGCGGGCGGCCTGCTCGAGCGCGACGGACGCTTCATTCTCGCCGGTTATCTGGCCTTTGCGTTCAACGGCGTGTTCTTTGCGCTCTTCGCGATTTATGGTCAGCGCCTTCTCCAATGGATCTGGAGCTGGGTGGCCGGTTGAAATGCCGCGCTCCAGGAGCGCATGATCCAGTCATCCCGCCAAGAATGCGCAGCACTTTACAATCCATGCGTGGTTGCGGTCCGGGGTTTGCTTTAAAATCATATCGCTTCACTCACAGACAACCTCTGCGCAATGACCATGACGACCAACTCCCTCACGCCCGAACAGCTCCGCCTCGCCATCAATCTTCGCCTGGGTCTTCTCGGCTGTTCCCCCGTCACCAGTGGCGACGGGGTCGACCTCACCGGTGTC
>JAQSWS010000001.1 GCA_029266495.1 Rariglobus sp.
GTGAAGTCCTTTCGGAAGCGATAGACGCTTTGGACCAGTCCTTGCAGCAAGCAGCAACTCAGCACAAAGGAGCCACCGTAGCTAATAAAGGGAAGCGGTATGCCCGTGATGGGCACGAGTCCGATCGTCATGGCGATGTTCACGAAAACATGCACGGCGAAGAGCACCGTCACGCCGATGGCGATCAGGGTGCCGAACCGGTCTCGCGACAGGCCCGCAATGCGTATGCCGTTGAACATCACCACTCCGAACAAACCCAAAACTGTAACACTTCCCAAAAATCCTTTTTCCTCGGCGATGACCGGGAAAATAAAGTCGTTGTGCGCGACGGCGCGCGGCAGGTAGCCGAGCTGGGCCTGCGTGCCCTGCGTCCAGCCTTTGCCTGTGAGTCCGCCCGAGCCGACCGAGATGCGAGACTGGGTCAGGTTCCAACCTGCGCCCATCGGGTCGATCTTGTCGGGCATCGCGAACGAGATGATGCGGTTGCGTTGGTAGTCGCGCAGCGGCACCCACGTGTGCGCCTCGAACTTCCCCTTGTCATGGGTATAGGAAAACCCATTGGCATCCATGAACTTGACGTAACGTATGCAGTCGATCGTGATCACCGTCATCAAGATCAGGAACGCACCCAAGGCCGCCGCGAAGAAGCGGGTCGACAGCTTGGAAACGTAGAGCATCGAAAACATCACGGGGGGCAGCACAATCGCCGATTTAATATCGGGTTGCAGCAGGATAAGGAAGATGGGCAAACCCGCCGCAAGCGCCAATTTGCCGAGTGTGCCCACGGATTGGCCGATGGTGCCTACTTTGGAGCGCACGAGAATGCCCGCGGCCATCAGCAAGACCGCTGCCTTGGTAGGCTCGGAGGGTTGAAACGAAAAGAACCCGAAATCCAGCCAGCGTTGCGCGCCATAACGTTCGGTGCCGACACCGGGAATGAGCACCAGAAGCAGCCCTGCGATGCAGGCGAGGTAGAACCAGTGGGTGAAGCTCAGCCAGAAGCGGTAGTCGATGAGTGACACCGCTATATAGATCATCGTCCCGGCGGCCAGCCAGACGAGTTGAGTGATCCAGTTGTTCTGAAGGGTGGAGAACTGGGCGCTGTAAATAAAGGCAACCCCGATGCTGCTGAGAGCGGCAATGGCCAGCGGCGTCAACCAGTCAAAACGAACCCGGGTCGTCGTTTTAAAGACGCCGAGGAGTTCGAAAGGGGTGCGGAGGGTGCCGGGCACGGGGTTGAACAAAGGCCTTGGGGGCGACGGCGCAAGAACGGAGGACGGAGATGAGACGACGGGGTATGCGTCCGCTGCCGCGCGACCGGGGTTTTGCCAAACGAAACTGCACAGGCTCGCGGGCGCGGCAACGAGTCAGGCGGGTCTCGTGGTCAGGCCTGCGACCCACCGGCCGGGAAGGGTGAGGATTTTCGGGTTTTCGGGCAGGCCGGTTTCGTTGCTTTCAAGTTGTTCGATGACGAGATCGACGGAGGTGGCGCCGAGGCGCTCGGGTTCCGGGTCGATGCCGGAATATTCGGGTGCACTCGGGCAGCGGTTGAGCACGGCGATGCTGACGTCGTCAGGCACGCGCACGCCGGCTTTCGCCAGCCAGCGGGGGATGGAGCCCCAGTCAAAAGTCAGGATCGCATCTGGTTTTTCACGATGAAACCACGCCAGGAACGTCTCCTCCGTCCATTCATCGGGAGGCACGACATGAATCGCAATCCGACGCGGAGACCGGCGCGCATTGATCCCGTCGACCACGCCCTCCAGCTCGGAAAACCGCCGGTAGGCGGCGGTGATGTTGAAGCGGGCGCTGGGTATGTGAATCGACTTGTAAGCCAGCCCAATGCGCCGGCACCCGCTTTTCCACAGGTGGCTCATGGCGGAGACGGTGTTTGCGAAATAATCCTCGGTCACGCGGTGCATGGACGGCCCCAGCGCGAAATTGCTCTGGGTGGCGACCGCCAGGTTTTCCCAGTCCAGCTCGATGTTCACGGCCGACTGGCCAAACAGCACCAGCACCACGCCGCGGATGCCGCGTGCACGGAGGATTTTGTTGAGACGTGCCGGCTGGCAGTCGGGGTCATTATACCAGAAGGTCACCGCCTCGTAGCCGCGCTCCGCCAGCCGTTTTTCCATGCCGAGGAAACGCCGGTGAATGAACACCTGATTGTTGCGGGTCAGCGCAGGCGGCAGCTTGGAGGTGAGCAGCAACGCCACCGTCGCCTTGTTCGGCAAGTCGCGCCGTCCTTGCTGAATGTGTCGCATCAAAGTGGATACATGCGGATTGCGCCGGTAGCCGAGTTCCTCCGCGATCTTCCTGATCTCGCGTTTGCGCTCCGCCGAAATCTCCGCCGATCCGGACAGCGCGCGGGAGACCGTCGCGATCGTGGTTCCTGCCTTGTCCGCTATCTGGCGAAGTGTTGTCATGGGCGTAACGGTTTACGGCGTGGATTTCTTGAGCACTTCATTCCCTGGAGTCAAACCCGGTAACACCGTCGGTCTCTTGCAACGGCATTCGCCCGTCCGCCCCGAAACCCAGCCGACCCGTGCACGCCTCCGCCTCATGAAGTCATCTCTGTTCCGGCCGTTCGCCCCGCTTCGGCACGTCATTCTCGCCCTCTGCGTCCTTGCCACGCTGCCCGGCCACTCCGCGCCCGTCGTTGCCGGCGCGCAAGGCCCGCTCAGGGTCCTTTGCGTGGGCAACAGCTTTTCGCGTGACGCCATCTTCTATCTCCCCGAACTCGCCAAGGCCGGCGGCAAGGCGCTTGTTTTGTCCAACGCCAACATCGGCGGCTGCTCGCTTGAACGCCATGTGCGCCATCTCAAGCAGGCCGAGGCCGGCGACCCCGAGGGCAAGGCCTACAAAAACACCGTCAACCCCGGGACCGGCGAAACCGCCGGCCTGTCGCTCCCCGACCTCCTGTCCGCCCAGCCGTGGGACATCGTCACCCTCCAGCAATGGAGCCAGCAGAGCTACAAGCCCGAGACCTTCCAGCCGTTCGCCGACGAACTCATTGCCGCCATCCGCAAATACGCGCCCACCGCCGAAATCGTGGTCCACGAAACCTGGGCCTACCGCGAGGACCATCCCTTCTTTCAGGAAAACGACGGCTTCACCCCCGCGAAAATGTATGACGGCCTCAGCGCCACCTACAAAAATTTCGCCGCGAGCAAAGGCTTTCGCGTCATTCCCGTCGGCGATGGCTTCAACCTCGCCCGTCAGACCCCGCGTTGGACCTACACCGCCGACGCCGGTTTTGACGTCAAAAACCCACCGGCCGGCCAGCTCCCCGACCAGCGCACCAGTCTGAATATCGGCTGGCGCTGGATTAAGGACAAAACGGGCAATGTCTCCTTCACCCTCGATGCGATCCACTGCAACGCGGCGGGCAGATACCTCGGTGCCGCCGTCTGGTATCTTGAGCTCTTCAATACCGGCACGATCCCGGGCGACTTCACGCCGAAAGGCCTTGCGCCGGAAGACGCCGCCGACCTGCGCGCCCATGCCCTTGCCGCCGTCAAAGCCGAGCGCGCCCGGGCGGCATCGCTTGTTGCCAGATAGATCATCATCGCCGCCCGGAAATCACGGCGTGAACGTCGCGCATTTTTCACAACCCTGCAGCGGGGCACGCCATCGCCGCCGCCTGTGTCGCACTAAAGTGGATACACGGGGATTGCTCCGGGTGCCGGGGTTCCCCGCGATTTTCCGGATCTCGGTTTGTGCTTCGCCGAAACCTCCGCCGATCGGGACGGCGCGCGCAAGACCGTGGCAACCAGGGTCTCTGCCTTATTCGCTATCTGCGGAGACATTGTCATGGGCGTAACGATTTACGGAACGGACTTGTTGAGCACTTCACTTCCTGGGGTCAAACCTCCTGACACCGCCGGTCCTCTGCAATGGCATCTGCCGCCCCTTCCTCCGAAAACCCCAGTCGCCGCCATGCCCGCCCATCACCACTCCATCCGCGGATTCACGCTCGTCGAATTGCTTACGGTCGTCGCAATCATTGGCGTTCTCGCCGCGATCCTCATCCCCACCGCCAGTCGCGTCCGTCAGACCGCTCACGCCTCCCAGTGCACCAGTAATCTGCGACAACTCCAGGCGGCCAACATTCTCTACGCCGTGGAGCACAAGGGGAATTACGTCCGCTACATAGAAGGCGGGACTCCTTCCCTCCCAAACTGGTATCTCAACGCTGATTTCAAGGAAACCGTCAGCAATCGGATTTTTAAAAACGAGAAGGTCCAGGCCTTCCAATGCCCCTTGGTCACCTACCCTGACGGCAACATAGGAAAATGCGGCGGGTATGGAATGAATTCCTCGGGCATCAGCACGACCAAGGGCAATGCCACCCAGGCGGAGGTGCAGAACCCCTCCCGCACCCTGGCCATTGCGGACGCGCTCAATTTTCATGTGAGGCGGACGGAGTTCGACGCCTACACCTATAAAGGCGGTGACCTTGACGACGAGGCTGCCCGCACCAAGGCCGTTGCCACAGTCTCCTTCCGGCATGGCGGCCGGGCCAACGCCGCCTTTTACGACGGCCACGTCGAAAGCCTCTCGTATCAAAAAATCAAAGACACGCCCGCTCTTTGGACGCTCAACTGAACCCCTTTGTTTTCCTCCGCGCACAGCACCGAATGAAAATCCGTTCCCCTCTATCCCTCTGCACTCTTGCAGCCCTTTTTCTTGCGACACCCTTTCTTCGGGCTGACGCAACCAACACCGCGAATGCCCCCGCCGCTCCGTCCTGGCCTACGCGTGGCGGTGAAGGCGGACGCATCATCACCGTCACCAGCCTCGACGAAACCGGTCCCGGCACCCTTCGCGCCGCACTGGATGTCAATGAGCCCCGGATCATCCGCTTCGCCGTCGCCGGCGAAATCTGGCTGAGCAAGGCCTGTCTCATCCGCCACCCGTTTGTCACCATCGACGGAGCCTCCGCTCCCTCGCCCGGCATCACACTCATCGGCGACACCGTTCGCATCCGTTCGCACGACGTCATCGTCCGACACATCCGCATCCGCGCCGGAGCCCGCACCACCGGCTCCGATCCCACCAACCGCGATTGCCTGCAAATTGACGGCTCTTCGGACGGCAAAGACCCCGGCTATAACGTCCTCATCGAAAACTGCTCCTTCGCCTGGTCCATTGATGAAAACGTGCAGATGTGGGGCCGGGGAAATCACGACATTGCCGTGCGTCGCTGCATCATGGCCGAAGCGCTCAACAAGTCTCTCCACGCCAAAGGCGTCCACTCCGCCGGCATGATTGTCGGTCCCGGCATCCAGCGTGTCGTCGTTGAGCAAAATCTTTTTGCCCACAACCAATTCCGAAATCCGGTCGTCGCCGCCGGGGCCGCTGCCCTCGTCGTCAACAACCTCGTCTATAACCCGGGATTTGGGGGCATGCAGATGTATGGATATGACCTGAATAAAACACCAGGCACCGCATTCACCCAGGTGGATCTTGTCGGCAACGTCATCATTGCCGGTGGCGACACACGTCCCCGGCTCGGATTGTTTCACAACAAAACCGGTATCCCTCTCCAGTCGCAGGTCTATCTCGAAGACAACCTCGCCATCGGCACCACGACCTTCGATTCGAGCAAACATCCCATCACCTGGCCCGCCGACGGACCGATGCCCTTTGTGCAAACCCCGGCGGTAAAACTCCCCGTGGACGCCAGCGGATTACTGCCCCGCGTTCCCGCCGCCCAAGTCGAGGCAACCGTGCTTGCCAGCGTGGGTGCCCGCCCGGACGACCGCGATGCGGTGGACACGCGGATCATCAACGAAGTGAAGACACGCACCGGTAAAATCCGCGATCTCCCTGAGGATCCGCGCCTCCACCCCAAGGGCGAACCCCAGTGGGAGAAAACCGCGAACGAAGTGCTCCGGTATTAATGCAGCCGTCGACAAAGAGACGCCGAACGAATCACCGCAACCCGCCCTGCCAGATAAAAACACGATCCACTCAAGACCCCATGAACCTGAAGACACTCAAACGCCTCGGCCACCTCGCCATTCTCGCAACCGCCTTTTCCGTCACCACGGCGACGGCCCAAACCACCTGGTATTTATTAAGAAACCAGGCGAACAGCGAAAACTTCAACACTGTCTCATTGTGGAACAGCAACTCCGCCGGAACCGGCACTGCGGCCACCGGGATGGACCCGACCGCCATCTACGACACCAACGGCAAGGCCGTGCGTTCCCCGAGCGCCACCGGCGGCGTAACGTCTACCTTTAGCGGCGGGCTCCTCCTGCTTAACCACAGCGAGTTCTCGCTCAAGACGACCACAAACAACGACGTCGCAAACCTTGCCACCGCCGCAACCGGTGCCGACATTCTCAATGCTAATCCGACCAGCGCCGTTAAGCTCCGCGTGAGCGGCACCTTCACGGTGAATGGCAACACCGGCATCTTCTCTACCGCTGCCGACCGCAGCATCGCGCTTGAAGTCGGCACGCTTACCGGCAGCGGCGATCTCTTCATTGGCGGCACCCGCCAGATCAATGGAGCCACCAGCCAATTCGCCTCCGCTTCGATCACCGCGACCAATGCACTCAATTACACGGGTGACATCGTCCTGGGGTCCTCGACCGTTGCGACAAACAATCTGTCCTTCGGCTCCAACTTCAGCTCCGGCGGTTCGCTGAAGCTTAGCACGGGCACCACACTCAAGCTCGCTCACAATCTTTCCTTTGCCGGTGGCCTGTTCCTGGACAATCAGCTTATCGCCCTCAGCGCCGGCACCTACGACTACGCCGCACTGGTTGCTGCCAACGCTTCCCTGGGCAGCGTTCTCACCGATTTGGGCGGACACCTCATCGTCTCGGCCATTCCGGAACCCTCCACGTTTGCCGCCATCGCGGGTTTTTCGGTTTTGCTCCTCGGGCTCATGGTTCGCCGTCGAGCCCGCTGAAACCACCGTCTGCTAAACCGGTAACGGCAACCGGATCTCCTCTGATTTCAGGTGCGGCGTTGCAAACCCCAGGCCGCCGCTCCTAACCCGCATATTTCACCACGCGTCCAAACGACTGCGTAAGGCTGGCGCTTGTGCCATGCCGTCCGGCGGACGAGGCACGTCGCAAGCGACGGCCCCTGCACAGACCTTCAGCATGGTGGCGACGGCTTTGGTGATATGCGGGCTGAAAGAAGTGAATTTCGACCGATCGACAGCACGCTTACGAAGAAAGATACCCCTATGACCCCTACCCCCAAAACGCCCCATCAGGAAGAGCCGCGCTCTTCTTTTTCATACATCGATCAAACGCCGGCCAGCGAACGATCCTGTCGATCTGGCAGGAAATCGATTGCCGGGTTCGGCCTCTCGCTGCTGGCCCTCTCCGCCATCCCCGTCGGAGCCGTCCCGGCGTTTCCTGGAGCTGAAGGCTATGGCGCGGCCACGCGCGGTGCCTACACGAGTCCCTCGCCGGTGGTTAAGTTTGTAGATAACCTGAACGATTCCGGTGCCGGCAGCTTTCGCGATGCTTTGGCCAACGATTACGGCAAGGCGCGCGTGATCATTTTCCGCGTCGGCGGAACGATCAATCTCACCAGTGACCTGTGGGTGCGTCCGACCGGCTCGGCGAAAACCGGACGAGTCACCATCGCCGGACAAACGGCACCGGGAGGCGGCATTTGCCTCAAGGGAGCAGGTCTTCGCGTGATGGCGGACGACGTGATCGTTCGGGGGTTGCGGATTCGACCCGGAGACGGCGCCACCGGAGCGCCCAAGGACAATCGGGACTGTATCAGTATAGAAAAAGACGGCAGCAACCTCTCCCCCAAGCGAATCATCGTCGATCATTGTTCGCTGAGCTGGAGTGTGGACGAGACATTCACCACGTGGGGACACGACACCACGGGAAAGGCCCCTTCGGACATTACCCTTCAATGGTGTATCCTCTCCGAGGCGCTGCGCATCGCCGGGCATTCCAAAGGAAGCCACAGCATGTCCACCCTCATCGGCTACGGCACCAAGAATGTGTCTATTCATCACAACGTGTATGCGCAAAACGTCTGGCGGAATCCCTTGCTCCAGGAAGATACGACGAGCGAAGTCGTCAATAATGTCATCCGGCACGGCAGCTACCCCACGTGCATGTGGGACTATAACTCGGCGAGCACCCTGGTCTCCAAAGCGCATGTGCTCCGAAACTATTACAACAAGGGAACGCTTGGCCTGAAGCACATGGACTTGGGCGTTCCGACCAATACCTATCAACCACCGCTGGGAAGCCTCTATTATTGCCAAGGGAACATCGGCGGGCTCCGCACCAGCGATACGATGGATGAATGGACGGGGGTTCAGGGGCGATCCGGGGTTAACATCTCGCAATACCGGTCCAATAGCCCGGTTCTTACCACACTGCCGGCCTACCCCATCACGATGGATGCAACGGCGCAGGCCTGCTTTGACCCCGTGATGGAAGGAGCTGGCGCCACGGTGCCCGCCAGGGATGCCGTCGATACGAGAGTCATGCAGGATATTCTTAACGACCCGATGACGGGAGCCCCGATCGATTCGCCGAATGCCGTCGGAGGCTGGCCCACTTTGGCTGCCGGGACTTCACCGCTCGACACGGATCAAGACGGCATGCCGGACACTTGGGAGACCTCCCATGGAACAGATCCCTTGGTGTTTGATCCTCATGGGGACGTTGATGGAAACGGTTACGCGAATCTCGAGGACTATATCAACAGCTTCTACCCCACGGTCGCATACAGTATTCCGGAGGCCGATACCTTTGCGTATGATGGCGCTCCGACGACGAACTATGGGACCTCCGCTGGGTTAACCGTGAAAAACGCGAGCGGCACCATCTATACTCGCGTTTCCTATCTCCGTTTCCCCGTTTCGGACACGGCCAATAACGTGACCCTCAACCTCACGGTGACGAGTATCGGCAGCGAAGGATCGGGTGCGCGGACGGTTGAGATCCGCCAGTTGAGCGACGACTCGTGGAGTGAGACTGCCGTGAATTGGAACAACAAACCCGCGACGACCGGCACGCTCATTGGATCCATCGATGCCGGAACGGTCGGGCAGACTTACAGCATCGATGTTACTACTTATGTGAACCAACAGGCTGCACTGGATGGCAAAGTCTCATTCGTATTGATCCAGCCCTACAACATAAACCGCGTGGTGAACTTTGGCAGCCGTGAAAACGGCGCGAATTTCCCATTCCTTGAGTCTCAGTGATTGTGGAATCCGCCGGAAGAGAGAGCCGTTTCCCCGTGCCGTGTAGGGCTGCCGCTAGCGGCAGCCCTCCGCCATTGGGCATTCCGCGCAGCCGGCGGCGCGGCGGCTTCGCCTTGCTCATCACGATCACGCTGCTCGCGTTCCTCGTCCTCCTGCTCGTTTCGCTCGCCAGCCTCACCCGCGTCGAAACTCAGGTCGGCGCCAATAATCAGCAGCTCGCTCAAGCACGCCAAAACGCCCTCATGGCGCTGAACATCGCCCTCGGTCAGCTCCAGAAACACACCGGTCCCGACCAACGTGTCACCGCCACCGCCGACCTCCAGCCGGTCGCGACCAGCGCCGCCCCTTCGCCTTATCCGACCACGGATCCTGCTTCCGGAGTAAACCTCGGCGGTGCGACCACGACCGTGTTGAACAGCATCGATCAATTCTGGCGCGGCAGTCGCAACCGGCGCTGGACCGGGGCTTGGAAAAACACCAACACCAGTGCTTACGATGCCGACATCCCGGCGGCCTTCAATCCGGTGCCCGGACTGCAGACTTGGCTGGTCAGCGGCAATGAAACCATTCCCAACAACTACCGGCCCACCGATGTCGTCACCGGACTCACCGCCGCCAGCACACCGCTCGACGATATTAAGGACGCCCTCAACCGCTCCCATCGACTCCTCGTAAAAGTTAGCGCGGGGGTGACGGATGCAGCCTCCCTCGATCGGGCGATCACCGCCCCCCAGGTTCCGATATCATCCACCGGTGTCCCCGGCACCAATGGAGCTCCCACTCCCGTGGGTAATTACGCGTGGTGGATCGGCGACGAAGGCGTGAA
Organism: Rariglobus sp.; assembly: GCA_029266495.1. Taxonomy (GTDB): domain Bacteria; phylum Verrucomicrobiota; class Verrucomicrobiia; order Opitutales; family Opitutaceae; genus Rariglobus. Next base: position 10,041 of record JAQSWS010000001.1, read on the forward strand.
GGCACGGGCCAACCTCGTCGATCCCTACGCCGCCACCTCCACCGCGGTGGCCAACCGCGTTCGCCTCCAGTCCGCCCAACGCCCCACCATCGAGGCCATGACCACCGACGGCATCGACGGACTCGCCACCACTTATCCCGCCAATGATGCCGATCTGCTCAAGGTCTTCGCGCTCGACCAACTCAACTACCTCAGCGCCGCCGCCACGTTCCCGGACGAACTCAAGGATCGCTTCCACGCTCTCTCGTTCTCCTCCCGCGGCGTCCTCGCCGACACCCGCCACGGAGGCCTCAAGCATGACCTTTCCTACCTGCTGACGCGCCCCGATTCAGCCGCCTTGCACACCGCGTTTGCCTCCACGCTTCCCGGGTTCGCCCCCAACACCACCGCTCCCAACGACTACAACCGCCTGCTCTCCACGTCTGCCACTCCTTACGCCACGCAACCGCCGCTCCTGCTCCGTTCCAACGGCGCATTTGCCTACAAGAGCATCTACTCGGGAATGGACATGTTCTCCTACAGTGCCACCTGGGAACAGCTCTGGTCCTACCATAACTTGGGAAACGGCACCTCGGGGACGCCCGCCGGCGTGTTCACGGGGAGCGGAGATGATGTCCGTCCGCGCCTCCATACCGCGAAGCAACACGGCATCGCCCCCCTCCTCATCCAGGTCAAACTCTTCTACAAGCTGCGACTGTCCGGCACCGCCCCTCCCGTCCTCGATGCCGGCGTTGATCGCACCAGCGACATCTGGATGGACATCATCCCCGTGGTCGTGCTCGCCAACCCCTACAACGTGCCTCTCGAGGCCCAGGACTACATTCTCCGTTCCGCCGCCCTCAACGGCCGCATACGTCTCTACCACGGCCTTACCTCCGCGCAGGTCGCCGATGAGGGCACCCTGACTCTTTCGCCCTCGTCGCCCTCGGTCAACGAACGCGCCATGTCCAATAACGGACTGGGCTCGATAAAGATTACCCTCAAGGCCCCCCGCATGGAAGCCGGCCGTGCCTATGTTTTCACGCTCGAAAACAGCCTGACGACCATCCCCAACACCGCGGCCGGCCAATTGGCGCTCTCGGTCGCCATGATCAACGATTTCAATCCGACCAACGCTCTCACCTATAATACCCTCAGGAAAATTGCCCCGTCGCCCGCCACCCACGCGGCTCTCACCACCGACGAGGGCATCATCGGCTTCAGACTCCATTCGGCTGACTACACCGCTGCCCTCGGTGACCAGACGCTGATTCGCTGCGCCCTTCCTCACTCGTATGCGGCCGACAAGGTCAAAAACACCATCCTCGTTTACCCGCTCTCCCAAGGCCTCCGTCACGGGGGAGGGATGAACATGTTCATTCATGATGCCAGCAACGTCGCCAAGTCCCAGCAAACCACCTTCTCCCAAGTCAACTATCGGGGCCTCATCGTAGCCAACGCCAACGGCACCGAGATCCTCAGCGACAACACCGGCAATCCCAACGGCACCGATCAAACCGGCACCACCCTTTCCTGGGCCCGCACCCGCGTGAAAAGCGGCGCCGCCAGCCTGCCTGGCAACGATACACCCAGCGACTTCATCCAATCCCATCTCCTCTGGCGCGACCCGGCCAATCCCACCGAAGTCCGCTGGGGTATCTACAATACCGGTGAAGCCTACGACGGCACCGTCGTTCCCTCCTCCCTCTCAGGCGACACCGGCCTGGTCAACATCCTCTACGACGTCCCCCGCGCCGTCCATCCGCCTTCATCCCTCGCTCAACTCCGCCACTTCAACATCGCCGGCCATATCTCCCGCACCGACTGGCAGGACCCCCACTTGCGCGACGAATTTGCCACCGCCAACCACTCCTTCCAGCCCAACCACCCCATCGGCAACTCCTATCCGAATCCCTTCATCATCCGCCAAAAAGTCATCGATGGCGACCTCGGCATGGGCTTTCAGTATGACGGCTCCTACCTTCTCAACGACGCGCTTCAGGACCGTTTCTTCTTCTCCACGTTTCCCGCCGCCGGCGCTTTCGACTTCGCCACCGGCAAGCTCATCAACAATCGCAACCAGCCTTTCCGTCCTCAAACCAGCGTTGCCTGGGACAATCCTGCCAACTTCCGGACCGACAGTCTCTCCGCCGCAAAAAACCTCCTGGTCGACGGAGCCTTTAACATCAACTCCACCTCGGTCGACGCGTGGAAAGCCCTCCTCTCCGGCCTGAAAGACGTGCCCGTCGGCGGCGAAACCGCCTCCGCCAATCTCTCCGCTCCCTTCGCCCGCACCCTTTTCCAGACCGGCTCCGCCGCCAACTCCCGCGACGGCAACACCGTCAACGCCTGGACCGGCACCATCAACCTCACCCCCGCCGAGATCGACTCACTCGCCCGCGAAATCGTCCTCCAGATCCGCCGCCGCGGCCCCTTCCTCTCACTGGCTGATTTCACCAATCGCCGCCTCATCGCCGCCGCCTCCGACACCGTCTTCGGCTTGGGTCTGAGCGGCGCCCTTCAATCCGCCATCGATCGCATTTTCAACCAGACCACTGACGTTCAGCCCGCCAGCCTGCGCACCAAAAGTAATTCCCGCTCCGGCAATCCGTCTGCCACCCCGGTGATCGACCCCAACAAGCGCCTCGCCGAAGACGCCTTTATCATGCCCACCGGCATCAGTGGTTTCTCCGGCTACATCCTGCAGTCCGACCTTCTCTCAGCGCTCGGCCCCGTTCTCTCGGCCCGCTCGGACACATTCACCATCCGCACCTACGGCGACACCGTGAACCCCGCCACCGGCGCCGTCCAGGCGCGGGCGTGGTGCGAAGCGGTCGTGCAACGCACCCCCGATTACGTCGTCCCCAAAGCGGGCGCCGTCGGCAACGCCCCCGATGAAGCCGCCACCGATCCGACCAATCTCGAATTTGGCCGGCGCTATCAGGTCGTCAGCTTCCGCTGGCTCAGCCCCGAAGACATCTAATCACCGCCGTTCCCCATGCGCATTCCCTTCACGTTCCGTCATTGGGCCTTGGTCATTGGACATTGGTCGTTCGCCCTATGCGTCTTCGCACAAACCCCCGCCGACGAACCCAAGCCCGCGAAACTCCGCTTCCTCTTCCTCAACGAAACCCCCGGCTCCTACTCGCTGAAGATAGGCGCGGACTACCGCCCGATCAGCTCCGCCCCTTACGCGATCAGCCCCCCGGTTACCCTGCAGCCCAAAGGTCGTCTGGAGATATTTCAAATCGCTCCCTTGCCGGATCCCGTCACCGGAAAAAAGGAATGGATCAAGGTCGCCAACATTACCCCGCCCGCCGGCATCGTATCCGCGCTGGTCGTGGTTTCACCGATCCCTCCCGCACCCAACTCCACGGACGCGCCCACCTGTGACGTCACTTTTTTCGACACCGATGCCCGTGCGTTCCCCGCGGGCGGCATCCGCGTGATCAACCTCGGACGCGCCCAATTGGGCGCGCAGTTCGACAAGGCGCCCCCTCTCGTGCTCCAGCCCGGCGAAACCCGAATCGTGAGTCCCACGCCCGACGCCAAAAATCGCACTGTCGCCAGAATCGCCGTCCATGAAGGCGAAAACTGGCGGCTGCTCTCGAATAAAATCGTCCTGCTCCGGCCCGACCAGCGCATGACCGGCGTGTTCGTTTATTCGCCGAGCGGACTTCTCCACACCTACACCAAGGAGGAACTCGCCGAGTTCGGAAAACCCGTCCCCGGTCACTTTTGGCTTACCTACACCGACACGCCCTGAGCGTCGCGCGCCGTTCTTTTTTAACTTCCTGCCATGAACATTCCTACTCCCCTCAACGAGCCGGCCGAACCGGCCCGGCAGGAGCCCCCACCGGCGCACAAGACATGGAAGGTGGGCACGCTCGCCTACACGACGGGCGGGGTCGTCGCCTTGTTCGCTCTGTTGCTGTGGGGGGACTTCGCCTGGTCGATGCGCGACCGCTCGGTCATGCCGATGGCGCAGTGGTATCTCAAAAACCTGGGGGTCTCCAATGTCCTCTACGCGCTGCTCATCAGCTCGTTTCCCGTGGCGCTCGGCGTGCTGCTCGGACCGGTCATCAGCGTAAAGTCCGACCGGCACCGCGGAAAATGGGGACGGCGCATTCCGTTCCTGCTGGTCACAACGCCGATCGCGGCGTTCGCGATGATCGGGCTGGGAGTCACGCCCATCATCGCGAAATGGGCGCACGGGGCCTTCGGTCCCGCGCATGCGTTCGGTGCGTGGTTGCACGGAGCGCTCGACGACTATCGGGCGGGGGCGTGGCTCCTCGTGAAATTGCAGGATGAGGTGATCGTGTCCGTATTGTGCTTCGGTGTGTTTTGGGCGCTGTTCGAGATCGCCACCATCGTGAGCCAGTCGGTCTTCGGCGGACTCATCAACGATGTGGTGCCAAAGCCGTTGCTCGGCCGGTTCTACGGACTGTTCCGCGCGGTGAGTCTGATCGACGGAATGATTTTCAACTACTGGATCATGGGGAAGGTGCCCGCCCATTTCACATTGATCCTGTGTTCCGTCGGCGTGTTCTACGGCGTGGCCTTCCTGTGGGTGTGCTTGAAGGTCAAGGAGGGCGACTACCCGCCGCCACCCGAGCCGGCTGGCGCGACCGGCACGGGCCGTCGGGCCGGCTGGGCGGGCGGCCTGTTTGGAGAGACGAAGCGTTACTGCAAGGAGTGCTTCACCAATCCCTACTACCTGTCGGTGTTCGTCCTGCTCAAGCTGGCGGCGCTGTCGTTCGGGCCGATCAACACGTTTGCCATCCCGTATGCGCGCAGCCTCGGAATCGACATGGAGGTTTACGGAAAATACCTCGCGCTCACTTATCTGATTTCGTTGAGCCTGTCGTTTTTCATTGGCTGGCTGGCCGACGTCGCGCACCCGCTGCGGCTGGCGATGATCGCGCTCGCGGGCTACGTCCTGGTGACCGCGTGGGGCAGCGTCTATGCGACCACCCCCAACGGCTTTCTGATCGCCTGGGTGGCGCATGGCGTTTTGTCGGGCACCTACATGACGAGCGCGGCCTCGCTGGGGCAGCGCTTGTTCCCGCATTCGCGTTTCGCGCAATTCGCATCGGCAGCGACGGTTTTCGTGGCCTTTGCCAACATGGTCATGGCGCCGCTGATGGGGCTCTTCATCGACCAATCGGGCGGGATCTTCCGACACACGTTCACCGTTGCCTGCGGTCTTGCCATGCTGGCGCTGATCGCGGGCTTCTACGTCCACGCGAAGTTCATGAAACTCGGCGGACCCCGCGGCTATGTTGCGCCGGAATGAGAGCGCGGTCTTTTTTTCGAAAACCCATTTAGCGCATTTAAAATAATGTCATGGCTGCTTCCTCCTTCCGTGTAGCCACGCCCGTGCCGGGCGTGTTCCGTGGTTCCGTCCTGATTTCGATCCGCACGCCCGACACGGGCGTGGCTACAACGTTAGACGCCCGCATAAATCCATAGACGGATCTTCGCCATGAATACCCGCCACCTCTCGCTTTGCTGCCTGCTCGCCGGATTATCCTGGTCGGGTGCCGCCTCGGCTGCCGCAGACCCGTCCGTCGCCCGGCCGATCTTGCCTGCTCCGCAACCCGCCGAGTCGAGGTTGCTCCTCACCGACGTCCAGGCCTGGCAGGCCTACCGCACCGGTGTGCACGCCAATCCTGACGCGTTGAAGAAACTCCGGCAGGCCGCCTCCGCCAACCTTTCACTCAAGCGCTTCAGCGTGGTGGACAAAAGCGCCGCGCCTCCCGGGGGCACGTTGCATGACTACACTAGCCTGGGGCCCTACTGGTGGCCCGATCCCGCAAAACCCGACGGGCTCCCCTACATTCGGCGTGACGGTGAGCGCAATCCCGAGTCCCTCAAGACGGACCGGGCTGCGATGGAGTCCCTTGGCCTCGCGGTGTCATCCCTCATTCACCACGCATGGGTCGACGACTCCGCCGGACGCAGGGACAGCGAAGCTCATGCGCGCCAGGCCGCACGACTTCTGCGCGCCTGGTTCCTGGAGCCGGAGACGCGCATGAATCCCCACCTCCGTTTCGCCCAGCGCATTCCGGGGGTTTCCGAAGGACGCGGTATTGGAATCATCGATACGGCGATGCTGTGTTTCTTGCTCGATGAGGTGAGTCTGTTCGAGCACATGGCGGACACTTCCGCATGGGGCGATGGGGTGTGGACGGCCGGCGACCGTGAGGGATTGCGCCAGTGGTTTTCCGACTACCTCGACTGGCTGCTCACGAGCGACCACGGACGTGACGAGTGCAAGGAGCACAACAACCATGGCACCTGGTATGATGCGCAAGTCGCCACCTTCGCCGTGTTCTGCGGACGCCCGGAGGTCGCCCGCCGGCAGATCGACGAATTGGCCCGGGGGCGCATCGCCAAGCAAATCGCCCCCGACGGCAGTCAGCCGCACGAGTTGGCGCGCACGCTCTCGTTGACCTACTCGACTTTCAATCTGCTCGGTTTCGCCGTCCTTGCGCGCGTGGATGCACGCGTGCCGCAATCGCCGGCGGACGACGGAAGTGAAAAAGCGCCGGGCGCGCTCTGGCGGTGGCGGGGGGAGAATGGGGCGGGAATCATCCCGGCGCTCGACTGGCTGCTGCCTTACCAGCTCGGCGAACGTCCATGGCCACACCGGCAGATCACGCCGTTTTCCATCCACGCCAGCGCCGCCTGGTTCTACCGGCTGGCCGGACAGGAAACGGGCAACGCGCTCTACGCGGATGCAGCCCGCAAACTCGCCCGCGAACCCTGGTCGGCGGTTTCCTATTTTGGCGCCGGGATGAAGTCCAAATAGGATGCGGGCGGTCAGCAGTGACCGTGACCACTCGCTGGTGCTCGGAGCTACCAGCGCCAGCGAGTGGGGCGGCGGGCGCCTTAGCGTGCCGTCAGCGTGTAGCTGAAGGCGTAGCGTTTGGCGTTGAGCTTGTAGCGGTCGAGGGTGTCCGGGCCACAGCTCTGGGTTCCCAGACCGCGGTGCGCGGCGTCGAGGTAGACGATTGTCTCGGCGCGGGGCGCGAGGTCGGTCGTGTGTTTCGCGGCGTAGAGGTCCTCGGCGGTGTAGTGAGACGCGTTGAACTCGAACAACGGCTCGGCGGCGATGCGGAGCGCCGGGGTTTTGCGACCGGCAGACAACTCCAGCCAGCGAACGTCAGTGTGGTGGCCGTGCTCTTGCGGCATGACGTAGTCCACGTATTCGGCCGATACGGTGGTTTCGTAACGGGCGATGAGGCTGCCGGATTTGCGATCGTTGTAGTTCTCGACCGGACCGCGTCCGAAGTAGGCGAGGTTCTCGTAACCTGACACGAGGTCGAGGCGCACGCCGGCGCGGGGCAGGTCAACCATATCATCGCCGGAGAAGACGATGTCGTTGTTCACCACGAGACGGCCGTCCGGATGAAGCGTGTAGCGGTGAGTGTGCATGCAGTCGGTCCACTTGTCGCGACCGGAGGCGGCGTGGGAGAGCGTGACGGTGACGGAGCCGTCCTTGCTGGCCTTCCACTCGAATTTGCCTGGCTGGTGCTGGAGGGGCTTGTTGATGAGGCCGAGTTTTTGCCAGCGTCCGAGGGCTTTCCAGTCCTGGCCGGTCCAGAGCTTGAGGCCGTCATTGTCGGTGGCGGCACGGTTGAGTTCCACGAGCGGGCCGCGGGCGAGAAGCTCGGCGCCGCGCACGCGCAGCGAGGTGAGCATCGTGGTGGCGCGGTCGAAGGTCGCGGCGGTGTCGCCGGCGATCAGGATCACGCCGCCGACGGTTTCCTCGGCGAGGACCGGGCCGGTTCGAGCGCTGGTGACCGAGGTGGAACGCGCTGACCCCAACGCGTTGGCTCGGGGTTTGCGTCCGGAAAGCGCGTTGGGGTCAACGCGCTCCACCTTCGGAGAAGGCGTCAGCGCCAACTGACTCCAGGCGGTTTCGTGTCCGCGCGGGGTATGGGAGCTGTCCGCGACAGTGCTCCAGCTTACGGTGAGGTGGGCCTCGGCGCCGGCGGGGAGTTTGCCGAGGGCGAGGGTGACGTCTTTCGACGCACCGGGGGCAAGATCAAGCTTGGGGAGGCTGCCGCGTTTGGTGGCAACGCCATCGATAAGGAGTTCCCACGCACCCTGAAGTCGCGCGAGGGAGACGAAGTCGTGGTCGTTGCGGATGCGGATGCGTCCGGACTTTCCTTTCACGAGTTCGGCCGAGACGGGCTGGGCGAGGTGCTTGAACTCCCACATGGCGGGGTGGGGTATCCGATCAGCCGATACCATGCCGTCGCAGACGAAGTTGGCGTCGTTGGGCGTGTCGCCGAAGTCGCCGCCGTAGGCGAAGAACTCGCGGCCGTCGGCGGTTTTTTGACGGAGGCCGTGATCGAGCCATTCCCAGATGAATCCGCCCTGGATTCCGGGCTTGGTGCGGAAGAGCTCGAAGTAATCGGAGAGCGAGCCGTTGGAGTTGCCCATCGCGTGCGAGTATTCGCAGAGGATTACGGGGCGGGCCAGCGGGTGGAGCGGGGTGGTGAGCGCGGAACGCGGGTTGTTGACGTGCTCCTTGTAGATCGTGGGGCGGATGATCGCCTCGAGCTGTGCGCCGGTGGCGTTGGCGGGGAGGTTCTTTTTGTAGTTCTTGGTGACGAGGTCGCTCCACTCGGTGAGTTCCTGGATGCTGGCATACATCGGGCAGATGATGTCGGTGCCGAGGCTGCCGTGGGCCCACGTGGTTGAGCTCTGGCCTTTGGAGATGGCGCCCTCGTAGTGAAGCGGGCGCGTGGGATCGTATTCGCGGATCCAGCCGGCGGCGGCGGCGTGGTTGGGGCCGTAGCCGGACTCGTTGCCGAGCGACCAGAAGATGATCGAGGCATGGTTCTTGTCGCGCACGACCATGCGCATGGCGCGATCCAGCCAGGCGGTGGCGAAGCGGGGATCTTTGCAGAGGGAGTTGTGGAAGTCGTGCGACTCGATGTTGGCTTCGTCGATGACGTAGAGGCCGTGCTCGTCGCAGAGGTCGAGCCAGCGCGGGTCGTTGGGATAGTGCGAGGTGCGGACGGCGTTGAAGTTGAACTGCTTCATCAACGTCACGTCCTTCACCAGCGTTTCGTAGGGAACGGCCTTGGCGAAGTCGGGATGATGATCGTGGCGGTTGACGCCCTTGATGAGGACGCGCTTGCCGTTGATGAGGAGATCACGGTCGCGGATTTCGACGCGACGGAAGCCGAGGCGTGTGCTGGTGTGCGAGGTGCCGTCGGGCGTCTTGAGCGTGACGACGAGCGTGTAGAGAACGGGCGTCTCGTGAGACCAGAGCTGCGGGCGGGCGACGTCGGCGCGCAGATCGATCCGGAGATGGTCGTGCTGGTTGCAGTTGCGCCTGGCGGGAACGTTGAGCGCACCGGCGAGGGCTTTTTTGAATACAGGACGGCCCTTGGGGTCGAGGAGCTGGGCCTCGGCGGAGATTCCCTGGGCGATGGGACCGGCTCCGGTGATGCCAATGTGGAGGGACACCTCGAGGGTGGCGGAGGCGAGGTCGGCGGCGAGGGCGGGGCGCGCGTGGACGTCGCGGAGGAACGTCCTGGGCGTGGCATAGAGGAAGACTTCGCGATGCAGGCCGGAGAGCCACCATTGGTCCTGGTCTTCTATGAAGGAGGCGTCGGACCACTGGACGACGAGGGCGACGAGCTCGTTTTCCGCACCGGTGCGGACGGCGGCGGTGATGTCGAATTCGGCGGGAAGGCAGGAGTCTTTGCTCAGGCCGACGGCGATGCCATTGACGTAGACGGCAAGGACGCTGGTGGCACCACCGAAGTGGACGATGACGCGTTGGTCGGACCAGGCGGAAGGAACGGTGAAGGCGCGACGGTAAACGCCGGTCGGGTTCGCCTGGGGAACGTGGGGCGGCAGGTGCGGCCAGGGCATCTGCACATTGGCGTAATGGGGTTTCCCGTGGCCCTGGGTCTGGAGGTTGCCCGGCACCTGGATCGTGCCCCATTCGGCGGAGGCGGTGAAGGCGGAGCCTTCGGTGAAGCGGAGGGCATCGTCGGGCGTGGGCTCGCAGCGGAACTGCCACTGGCCGTTCAAGGGGAGCACCCACGGCGAGTTGTTGGGATCGCGGGAGAGAGCCTGCTTCGCGGTGGCAAAGTGCGTGAAGGTCGCGCGCGGGGGCAGTTTGTTGAGCGAGGTGAGCTCGGGATTTTCCCAAGCAGTGACGAGGCCGTTTTTAAGCATGGAAGGAAGGGGAAAGAAAACGCCAGTCAGGCACGCGAGGGGCCGGGCTGGCGACGGGAAAAAATTGTATCAATTCCTTATGCAGGGAGGAATCGCCCCGATTTTATGTGAATTTAACAATATATTGGCTGACGGGCCTCGAAGCTCAATATGCAGGCGCCAAGCTGCTCACCGCGAAAGCCCGCCCGTGCCCCAGGCCTGTGCGCGCACCGCGCGCGGGCTTGCCCCGGTCAGGGTGCGCACCCAGCGGGAGAAATGGAACGGCGTCTGGAAGCCGCAGCGAAACGCCACCTCGCCGACCGTCAGCCCGGTGTCGCGCAGCAGGCGCACGCCTTGACGCGTGCGCGCCTCCCACAGCGCCCGCACCGGAGTGACCCCGAGGTGACGCTTGCACAACTTGACGAGCTGCGCTGGCGACACCCCGGCGACCTTCGCCAGCGCCGGCAGGTCGGCGGGCTCGGCCGCATGCAGGCCGAACCACTCCAGCAGGCGGCGCAACGCATCCGGTTCCTCCCGCGCGCCGGCGCGAGACTGCGCATCGAATACGTATTCGCGCAACGCCGCGATCCCCAGCGCCTCGACGAGCCCCGGGGCCTCGTGTCCCGCCGTCTTCGGCAGCCCCAGGCCCAGCTCCATCAGTTGCGCAAGGCGGTGCGAAACGCGCACCACGGCGGGAGCCTCCGCGCACGCCCGTTGCAACTCGCGATCGGCCAGCGACGGATGGATCGCGCACCACGTGTGGTGTGTCCGTCGTTTTTCCGAAAAAAGAAAATGCTCCCGTCGTCCCGGACGAAACAACCCCACTTCACCCTTGGCGATGTGCACCTCCCCGTCCTCCACCTTTATGCATGCCTCCCCCTCCTCGATCACCACCAGTTGAAAATCCGTCTGCACGCGAGGACCGCATTTTCCGCCTTTGTCATAGATCACATCGCCAAAAATAACACGGCCGGCCTCCGCCTTTCGGAGCGTAATGGATAGGTTATCGATCATCGTGTGGCTTATGGAGGACTTAATATTGTGTTATAGATAGATCGCATCATGAGCACCGCAACACCCGATCTTCCCCGTTCCGCTTCCGTCGCCACCCGTCGCAGTCGTTTTCCGCTCGTCCGCCCCGCCGGTTATTTCTCGCCCGACTCCGATCCGGCGGAGCTCAAGGCGTTTTACGACGCCAATGGCTATCTCGTGATGGAGGATGCGTTTTCACCCGCCGAGGTCGCCGGACTGATCGATGAGACCACGCAGATCTGCCGCGGCCGGCGCGGCGAGATTCAAGGCTCCACGCCTTTGCCTGACACCCTGACGGAGGACGAGGTTCTGAGGCAGTTTCTCTGCATTCACTTTCCTCACAAATTCTCCGCGCCGACGAAAGCCACGCTGTTCAATCCGGCCACGCTCAAGGTTCTCACCAGCGTGGTCGGCCCGAATGTGAAATGCATGCAGTCGATGCTTTTCATCAAGGCCTCCGGCAAGCCCGGCCAGGCCTGGCACCAGGACGAGGATTACATTCCCACGCGCGACCGCTCCCTGGTGGGCGGCTGGATCGCGCTCGACCGGGCCACGATCGAAAACGGCGGGCTGTGGGTGATTCCCGGCTCGCACAAGCATGGCATTCTTTGGGAGCAGGAATGGCACGGCGACCGGCGCTTCGACTGCGCCGAGGAGAGTCGCGGGTTTCCCTACACCGACGCCGACGCGGTGCCGGTGGAGGTCGAAGCCGGATCTGTTGTATTTTTTAATGGATACTTATTGCACCGGTCCCTGCCGAATCGCGCGCCCCAGGGCCGCTACCGGCGTTCGCTCGTGAACCACTTCATGAGTTGCGAAAGCTACCTGCCCTGGAACAAGCCGGCGGACGGCACGCCGATGGCCAAGGTGGATTATCGCGACGTCGTGGTCGTTGCCGGAAAGGATCCGTTCGCCTATCGGGGTTATGCCGACGTCGCCAAGCCCCTGTTGCGTGGTGACGGACGCAGCGGGTGCGTGAGCTGGAGCGTGGCCAACAACAAGCACCTTTACTCCGACGAAGTCGCCCCGGGTGAACCGATCGTGCAGCCGGCACCGTCCGTCAGCAGCGTGAATTGAAGATCTGTTGGGACGCGATTTGAGCAGCGGGAATGCTGCTGGCAGCGAGTGGCGCGTTAAGAGGCGGTCCGACGCGAGCGCCGGGCGGCCAGGGTCAGGCCGAGCGTGGCGGCGGCGGCCAGAAGCGCGACATTCGCTGGCTCGGGAATCGCGGCGGCGCTGAAGGTGATGGACGGAAGATAAGCGGAGGTGGCGGCCTCGCTGCTGTGAAAAACGACGCCGGGGAGATTCATGTTGGGTCCGGTGGTCGAGGTAAGAACGAGGGAGGGGGTGTTGAGCGAGGTGACGCCGGTGCCGTAATGATTGCCGAGCCGGCCGGCGGCCCAGTTCAGGTAGGTCGTGAGCGCGCCGGACGTGCCGGTGAAGGTGTGAGTGGTGTTGGCGACGGAGGAGAGAGTGACGGAGAAGCTGCCGAGCAGCACGGTGCCGGAGGAATTCAATGCGATCGCGCTGGAGGTGCTATTATACGGCGCGTTGTTCCAGGTGATGGTGGATTCGGACCAACTGGTTGAACCGGTGATGCCATACACATTGAATGACACGGTCGTAAAGGCGCCTGCGGAACCCAGGAGCGCGCTCGACGTAAGCGAGAGGGTGGCGTTGGCGAATTCCTGATTGGGCTGAAGGGCGCCGGTCAAATTGAGACCAAGGTAGACCTTGCGATTGAAATCGGTGTCACGGGCGGCGAGCTGCCAGGTCGTGGCGGAGCCGGAGGTTCCTTGGACGGTGACGGCGTTGGTGGTGCCGCTTTGAATCTGGTTATCCTGGACGACCAGGAGCGTGGCGGCGTGTGCGGACGCAAGGCTCAGGCAGGCGACGGATACGGCCAGGGTGAACGCGCGAAACGCAGGCAAAAGATGGGGAAGGAGCATGGGGTAAGGATTGGACTGACTGCAAAAAGCATGTTTTGTCCGGGCCGTCGCTGCAAGCCGATGTCCCGGGAATTTTTCATAACGGGTGCGGTTTGTTTGCAACCGAGGGGAGAATGCACAGCAACTGTTTGCAGGGTGTCGCGGCTTGTCGCGAGGGGACGAAGTGGGATTGGATGGCGGGCTTATGACGCACCACCCCGGCCGGTCGGTTTTGGAGTTTGGCGCACGTGGCGACGGGATCTCCGATGATGGCGAGGCGTTGCAACGCGCGCTCAATGCCGGCTCCGGGACGGTGGTCGTGCCGGCGGGGCATTATCTCATCGGTCGAGTGCTGCGCCTGGGATCCGGCACGCGGCTCCAGCTCGATCCGCAGGCGAGGATGCGGCTGGCGGATGGCGTGGCGACGACGCCGGACGATTACTTTTTGACAAATGCCAATCCGACGACGGGAGATGTGGACATCGTGATCGAGGGCGGGTTCTGGGATGGTAACAACACCGGCAACGCGCGGCCCTCTGGGTTGTTCGATTACGGATGTTCGGGGGCGATGATGCATTTTCAGAATGTGCGTGGGCTGCGGTTGGCGGACATGGAGCTACACAACGCGGAGGCGTATCATGTGCGGTTGACGCAGGTGCGCGGATTCGAGGTGGAGCGGATCCGCTTCAGCGCGACACGCGTGCGCAATAACAACGACGGCATTCATCTGGGCGGCAATTGCGAGGACGGGGTCATCCGCGATATCAAGGGACTGCATCCCGGCGTGACCGGTGACGACATGATCGCGCTGAACGCCGACGATGCGCTCGCGCGCACGGAAGTGAAAGGCATGACGTGCGGGCTGATCCGCAACATCCGCATTGAGGAGATCGAGGCGCAGGGTTGTCACAGCTTCGTGCGGCTTTTGAGCGTGGTGTCGCCGATTGAAAACGTGTCGATTCGCGGTGTGCGCGGCACGTGCGAAATCGCCGCGATCAACTGTGATGCGGCGCGCGGCTGCCGCGTGCCGGTGTTCGACGAGAAAAATCCGCCGTTTCCCGACGGCGTGGGATTTTTGCGCAACATCACGGCGGAGGATTTTTTCGTGGCGAAGTCGGTGGCGAACGACATCGCGCTGCTGCGGCTGGAGACGCGCATGACCAATTTCCGTGTCCTGAATTTCATACGTGATCTCGCGACGGACCTTGCCCCGGCGGTGCCGACCTTGCGTCTGCGGCATGTGGCGGTGGACAAACTGCTGGTCAACGGCTCGCCGGGGCCCGTGCCGTCGGTCGCTTTCGGAGAAACCCACGCGATGACGGAGTCTGGATTTCAGGAACTGCGGATCAATTGAGTCCGCAGTTCCGCTCCGGACCGCGGGTGATCAGGTGTAATGGAAGTGGGCGGTCGCGGCGCAGGTTTTGCTGGCGACGACGCGGACCCAGTGGGCGCTGAAGCCGGGCGGAAACGTCACGACTTCGGATGCGCCGGGAGCGACGGGCACGGTTTTCCAAGCGTGGAATTTGCCGTGACCGAGGGCGTCGACCTCGATGGTGATGGCGACGGGTTTCGAGGAGTCGTGCGAGAGATGCACGCACTTCTGGTCGAAGCCGGTCATGAGATACGGGTCGCTGGGTTCGCCGGCTTTCACGGGTGTTTCCCACCACGGGCCGCCCCAGCCCTTGGGTTTGCCGAGCTTCCAGAGATCATCGGTCTTGCCGAACCAGAGGCCGGACTGCGGCTCGGCGCACTGGAGGTTGCCGCCGCTCTCGTGGCTGGTGTTGTCGCCGCCGATGATGAGCATGCCCTTCCATGAGCAGAAATCGCCGTGGACCCAGAGGTGCGTGGAGATCGGGCGGATGCCCCAGATGCGGTTGCCGAAGGCCCAGGGCGAGAGTTCATAGAACATGCCATGGTGGTCCATGAGCAGGCGCTCGTGCTCGGTGGAGCGGATGCGCGGCCATTCGGTCTGCCACTTGTGCTCCCAGCAATGCGAGGCCTTGGGCAGGCGGTAGGTGGTCCATTTTTTATCGCCGCCGGTGAAGACCTTGAGGATCGCGGAGGCGCGGTCCCAGCCGGTCGCGAATATGTTTTTGCCGTAGGGTCCGAGTCCGCCGAGGCCGACGTAGGGCTTGCGCTCGATGACGGTCCACCTGGTTCCGTCGAATTCGGCGAGGGTGCCTTCGCTTTGTTTGCCGAGGAAGTCGGGCTCGCTGTAGTCGTTGTTGGCGACGACGAGGCGGCCGCCCTCGGTGTAGCAATCCTTGAAATGGCAGCTGAATTCCCCGGGGGTGCCGAGTTCCCGGGTGAGGTCGAAGAGGAGTCTGGTTTTAAGGGTGTGGACGTTGAGTTCGAACAGTTCGCCCTCCATGCCGAGCATGTAGACGAGATTCTTCGGGTCGGTGAGGTGGGTGGCGGTGCCGCAGAGGCGGATCTCGGTGAGAGCTTTTACCGTGCGGACCCTGTGCTTCGTATCGATGACGTGCGGGCCGATGATGAGCTGGCTGGATTCGCCGTGGACGAAGCGGTTGGCGTAGGTGCCGTCCACGCCGGCGGGATGGCGGGTCATCTTGAAGTTTTCGTCGATGACGCGAAGGCCGGTGCCGGTGCCGCTTTGTTTGCGGTGGGAGACGTAGTTGAGGATGTAGAGCCGGCCGAGCCAGGGCATGAGACAGCCGATGCCGACCTCGCTGCGGGGCGGGCCGAAGTCCGCGACCTGGGCGAACGCGGGGATGACGCCGCTGACATTGGGCGGAAGGGCGGGGTGCGGGGCGGGGGACGTTTTTTTCATGAGGAGGATTGCCTTGAAACTAAAGGCTGGCGGGCCCGGGCCAATGCGCATGAAATCGAATGCGTTCGATTTTATGGCGCAGATCCAACCCTGTTCCCTCGTAAAGGTGGCCCGCGCGGCGGACGTGGCGGCATCGACGGCGTCGCTGGCCTTGCGGGGGAGTCCACTGGTCAAGGCGGCGACGATCGCCCGCGTAAAGGCGGTGGCGGAACGGCTGGGTTATCGCGCCGATCCGCGCGTGGGTTCGCTGATGGCGCGCATCCGCCGGGCAAAGGCGGCGAAGGACCGGGAGCGGCTGGCATTCGTCTGGGTGAGCGCGACGCGGGCGGACACGCGGAGGGATTCGTTTTGCAAGGCGACGTTTGCGGGGGCGAGGAAACGCACGGAGGAACTCGGATGTGTGCTGGAGGAGTTCTGGCTGCACGATGGTGGAATGACCGCGGCGCGGCTGGAGAAGATCCTGGTGGCGCGCGGGATCACCGGCGTGGTGTTTTCAGCTCCGGTGCACGACATGGAGGTGTCGGTGGAGTGGAACTGGAGCTATTTTGCGGCGGCGATCATCGGCAACTCGGAATGCCATCCGCCGCTGCATCGCTCGGGGCATTACCATTATCGCAGCATGTGGACGGCGATGGAAAAGCTGCGTGAGGCGGGGTGCCGGCGACCGGTGGCGATCCTGCATGAGCCGCATCACCGGCGAATTCACGGGGTGCACCAGGCGGCTTTCGTGGCGAACCATCCGTTTCCGGGGCGGGCGCTGGCGATGACGCGGTTTGGCCTGCCGGAGCGGGAGGCGGAAACACGGGCGTGGCTGGCGAAGACCAAGGCGGATGGATTGATCTTCGTCGTGAATCCTCCGGAGGAGACGCTGCGGATGCTGCAGGCGATCCCGGGGGTGCGGCGGATGGTGACCTTGGGTGGCCCGAAGGAGGGGCTGCCGGGCATCGACATGCGCGAGGATTTAATCGCGGCGAGTGCGGTGGACCTGGTCGTGGCCCAGTTGCACCGCAACGAACGCGGTGCGCCGGCTCACCCGACAACGTTGCTGCTCGAAGGCGAGTGGAGGGCGTGAGGCGGTGACGGAGCCGGTGCGTGCGAGCACAGGCACGTTGCAAGCGACGGCTACCGGGAGAGCGGATGATAGATGAAGTATTCGGACTGGCGGGCGTGGCGTGTTTCCATGAGGCGAGTCCAGGTTTGCTGGCGGTCGGTTCCGGGCTGGGTGAGCAGGAGACCGAGGTGGGCATCGAGACGCTGGACGTCGCGGCGGACGCGGGTGATGTGGATGCCGAGATCCTGGCGAACCGCACGGGGGAACTCGGCATCAAGCCTGGCGGCAAAGGCTTCGACGCTGCCGGTGGGACCCGTCAGCAGGTGGAGATTGCGCCGGAAGAGCATGTTGGCGTTGGTGCCTCCGAAATTATTGAGGTCGGGCATAAAACCGGCGATTTCGCCCTCCAGGCGCGGGGCGAGTCCCGGCGCGGAGGCGGGCGGGGCAACCTCGGCGATGGCGGACATGCGCAGGCTCAGGTCGGAGAACTTTTGGGCGACGTCGCGACTCGTGAGAAAGTGGAGGAAATCGAGGGCGATTTCGGGATGCTTGCTGGTGCGCACGATGCCGAGTGCGGCTTCGTGCGAACCGGTCGATTCGGAGGCGAGACCGAGGATGAAGCGGCCATAGTCGGGATCGTCGGCTGACGGCAGAATCATGGGCATGATGCCAACCGGGAAATCCCCGTCGCGCTCGAAGACGCCGTAGTCCCAGCTCCCCGCGTAGATCATGACGGCTTTGGCCTGGAGGAAATCGAAGAGAGCTTCGTCCCGCTGCCGCGATTCATAGCCGGGGGTCATGAGCGAGCTCACGTCACGGAGCAGGCGGAGGCTCGCGTTGAGTTCCGGCGTGGTTTGGAAGGAGCAGCGGCCGTCGAGAACGAGACGGGCGAATTCGACGGGGGGGACCAGAAAATTTCGCGACGGGCTGAGCTCCATGGCGAGCTTTTGCGTCTGTGAAGGGAGCAGTCGTTCGCACAGGTGCTGCGCGTAAGGTCCGCAGGATGCGATGGGCACGAGGCGGCGACCATGGGCCTGATTGTAGCGGGTGACCTGGTCCTGGAGCACGCGGAGGGCGGCGTAGTCGGCGGGCGGCCGGTCGGTGCCGGTGATTTCCTTGAGCAGGTCTTTGTTGTAGAAGAGCCGCTGGGTGTTGATCTGGAGATTGGCGCCGTGGATGTCTCCCGAGGTGGGCGTGATGGTGCGCATGGCGGCGAGGCCGTCGACAAAGGTGTCGATCCAGGGAACGCCTTCGAGCGGGGTGCCCGCGTTGTAGGGATTGGGTGCGGCGACGCGATCGCTGAGCGGAAGGAAGTAGCGGGTGGCGAGTTCCTCATTGGCGCCGAGCATGCCGGTGATGTCGGGCGCGGTGCCGCCAATGAGCTGGGTGCGCAACCAGGAAGGCCAGGCGCGGATGGGGACGGGGATTTGTTCGACGACCACGTTCGGATGCAGCCGCATGTAGTCGGCGGCGGCCGCATCGAAGGCTTCGCGCATGCCGGAATGGAGGAGCCAGTGTCCGAGGCGGATGGTCACCCGGCCGGGGGCATTCTCGGCGCGGCGATGGGAGAGAACGTGCCAGAAGGAAAAGGCGAAGGCGCCGAGGAGCACGGCGGCGGCGATGAGATTGCGGAAGCGTTTCATCGGGCGGGGACGGGAGTGGGTGAAGCGCCGTCGAGTTGCGCGATCAAGCGGCGGACGGTGGTGGCCCGCACGTCACGGGGCGCGGCTGCGAGGAAGGCTTCGTAGTGGTGGCGGGCGAGGGTGGGGTTGCCGGTTTCGCGGGCGAGATTCCCGATGGACAGGTCGGTGTCGGCGTTGCGCAAGGGTTGTTCAAAGCCGACGGCCCGGGCGGCGACGAGGTGCTTCAACGCGGCGGAGGGATCGGGCGTGTGGCGGAGATAAAAATTCGCGAGGAGCGCGTGAAGATCGCGGGAGGCGCCGGGCTCCTTGACGGAGGCGAGGAGCGCTTCGATGGCGGGGATGGCGGCGGGAGCGGGCCCGGTGCCGGGGTAGGCGAGCAGGTAGGCCAGCTCGACGGCGGCGTGATCGGCGAGCGGGTGCGCCGGGTGATCGCGGCGGAGTTGTTCGAGGCGGGTGCGGGCGGAGTTGGGTTGCGCCGGGTCGAGGTGATCGAGCTCGATGCGGGCGAGCAGGTAGAGGGCGAGAATGGCATTTTCACCGGCGGAGGGGGCGGATGTGCGGACGGCGAGCAAAAGAGAGCGCGCCTTCTCGATGTTGTCCCCGGTGCGCGGTTGTTTGACGAGGAGGCTGGAGGCGTAGGCGACGGTGACGCGGGCATCGGCGGGACTGGCGGCGTGGAGGCGGGCAAAACCCTCGGCAGCGGTGTTATAGTCGAACGCGAGTGCGGTTTGCCACGGATCGGGCGCGGGTGTTTCGGCGGACAACACGGGCAGCGTCAGGGACGCGGCGAGGACGATCGGAATCAGGCGGGGGGACATGGGGCACGGAAACGGTGAAGGCACCCTCACCCGGGTCAAGCTGCCGTGTGAGCGCTACACCGGTGCGACGTAGTGCTTCGGGCCTCCGAGCTTCATGAATTTGTGATGAACGCAAAGCGCCAGCACGAGCGCGACGACGGCGAGCGCGCAACCGGCGGTGAAGGTGTGGTGGTAGACCTTGCCGGTCCGGTCGAGGACGAGGCCCACCGCGGGTGCGAGCACCATGTTGGCGGGAGCCATCACCATCGCCGAGGCCGAGGCGTATTGGGCGAATTTTTCCCGGGGAAAAAGGCGTTGGCCCAGCGACGCCACACTCGTGAAGAAGCATCCTGCCAGCACACCGTGGGCGACCCAGGCGGCGAGAAAGGTGTCGGGGGTTGTCGCATAGAGCCGGCCCAGAAGGGCGACCACGGCATAGCCCAGCAGGGCGGCCATGGTCATGCGCAAAGGGTGAAACTTGTCCACCAACCATCCGATGAAGAAGGAGAGGCAAAGGGAGATCAGGAAGGTGAGCGCGAGGTATTTTCCGTAGGTGTCCATGTCCACCCCGAGGCTGCGTGCGTAGGGAATGGCGAAGATGTTGATGGGGCCAAACGCGAGAAAGGCGGCCATCATCATGGCAAAGACCTGAAGGTAGTAAGGCTTCGAAAAGCACTCGCGGAAATACGCTTTGCTGCCGCGAAAAAAACCAACGGCGAGGCCGGTGGTGGCGGCGGTGCGCGGAGGGGGTGGCGGGTAGTCACCCTCCTTGACCTTCAGGCAGACCCAGGTGAAGGCGATGCCGTAGACAACGCCGACCACCGCCATGATCAACGTGAAGTATTCGGGGACCTTGCCCATGATCCAGTAGTTGAAGATCATGCCATCGATGAGGCTGACGGCGCGAAACAGGCCGTAAAAGCGGCCCAGCAGTTCCTTGGGGACCACGTCATTGATGAGTCCGCCGAACACGGCTCCGCCGGCGATGGTGGCCAGTTCGAAGGCGGCCCAGAACACGCCGAAACACACCACGGAGACGACCATTTCGCTTTGGTCGGGGAAGTGCGAGTGCACCCACCTGGCGACGATCGGGGAAACCGCCAGACCGATCATGCCGAGGGCGGCGAGCGGAGTCGTGACGAGGAGAAAGGGAATGCGCCGGCCCCATTTGCCACGGTGGTTGTCGGATTTGACGCCGATGACCGGCATGAGGATGAACGAGACGAGCGCGGGGAACGAACTCAGCAGAAGCCCGAACACGACGCTGGGCACGTTGAGGTGGTTGAGATACCAGTGGGCCATGGGGCCGACCGAGCGTTCGCGCATCGACCACACGAAGTCGCCGAGGAGCAGCCAGAAAAACAGCAGGGCGACGCCCGCCGTGGTGTAGGTGAGGGTGCCGACCTTCCAGGTTTTGGCGGCGGGCGCGACGGCCCCGGGGATCAGCTGCGAGGGCGGAGGGGTGGACGGGACGGAGTTCATCGTTCGAGCGGGGACGCCGGGCTGGCGGCACGCTGGCGAGGTTCGTCCTTCGCCGGGGGAGCGGCAAAATCGCCTTGGGGTTACGCGTAAACCTCGCGCTCGATCAACGGAGCACCACAAGCGCGATGGCGGCGAGAATGAGGAACGCGCCGGCAAGGCGGCCGCCAAGGACGGAGCGTGGAAGCGTTTGCTCCTCGTTGGCGAACCAGTGACCGATGAGCCAGACCGCGACGACGCTCCAGAGTCCGCGCGACGAATATACGATGTTCATCGCCGTCGCGTCACCAAATACGCCGATGCCGTAGACAAAGAGGGCGGACTGAAGGGCGAGCAGCAGGCTGCCGCCGCCGAGCCATCGCCAGGCGGGCCGCGGGATTGTTCGGAGCGGGGCGCTGAAAAAGGGGATGAAGCCGGTCGAGAGCAACGCGACGGCACCGCATGCGAGCGGCAGGAAGCGGCCCACGCCCCAGGCCGGCGACCATTTTTGGACGAGCACGTCGAAGAGCGCGAAGCTCGCCGCCGCGAGGGAGGCCGTGAGCACCGTGCGGCCCACGGCGTGGCGAGGGCGGGATTCGCCGCGGCTGAGCAGGATGATCGCGAGCGTGCTGAGAGCGGCGGCGATCCACCATCTGAGGGGAATGGGATCGGGCAGGAGCAGCGCACTGCCCAGTGCGACGAGGATGATCTTCAAGCCCATGACGGGCGTGCCGACGGAGACGTCGCCGTAGTGAAGCGAGAGGAAGCTGAAGATTTGTCCCGAAAGAAAGAGGAGGGCGACGAGCAGCGGTTGCCAGAGCAACGTGGCGGGTGGGTTGTGTCCGCCGAGGAACCAAAAGGGAGCGAAGACGAAGCCGACGGCGAGGTTGGAGACAAACGCGGTGCGCCACACGCCCACTCCCCAGCCCCCGGAACGCTTGAAGAGCAGCATCGCGAATACGTAGGCGATGCTGCTGGTGAGCGGGATCAGCAGGTGAGCGGGCATGGGGGAAGGAAGTAGCGAGAGTCGGTCGTAGCGGGTAGCGAGTAGGCGGAGGGGCGCGGCGGCCCCGCCCTACCTTTGGGCGGCGACTTCGAGGAATTTCATCGAGGCGAGTTCGGTGGCGAGATCGATCGTGTCGTCGCAGTTGATCCACTCGCCGCTGAGGTAGCCGTTGTAGCCCATCTCGGTGAGGCAGGTGAAGACGGCGGGGATGTCGTAGTGGCCTTTTCCGATGGGGGCGAACTCGAGCTTCGATTGTTCGAGCGTGCCGTCGTGGATGTGGACGTGCTCGATCCACGGGCGCAGGCGGGTCCAGGCGTCGCGAATCGACCAGCCGGAAGTGCGGAGCGGATGCATGATGTCCCAGACGGCACGGACGTGTGGGTCGTTGACGCGTTCGAGAACGGCGACGACGTGATCGGGGTTGGTCCACGCGTCGTGGGTTTCCATGCAGAGCGTCACGCCGCGGGCGCGAGCTTGGGGGGCGAGTGATTGGAGGGCATCGGCCACGAGGTCGATGGCGGTGTCGCGGTCGATGCCTTTGCCGAGTTCACCGCCGAAGACGCGCACGCGGGGTGCGTCGATGTCGGCGGCGAGGTCGATGTAGGCGGATGCCTCGGCGATTTGTTGCGGGGCGGTTTCGGGGTCGGCGAAGCGCAGGCCGGGCGAGAGGCAGGCGACGGCGACGCCCGAGTCTTTGATCATGCGACGGAGGCGGGCGCGTTCGGTGGCATCGGCGGAGAGTTCGATGCCGTGGCGATGATCCCAGCCCGGGCGGGGTTCGATGCCCTCGTAGCCGAGGCTCTTGGCGAGCGCAAGATACCCGGCGAGCGGGAGCTGAGTGCAACTGAAGGACATGAAGACGTAGCGCATGGGGAAGGACGTAGTGAGTAGCGGGTAGCGAGTAGTGAGTAGGCGGAACGGGCGTGGTCGAGCCACGCCCCTACAGGTCGGTGAAGGCGACGGGACGGGCGGTGTCGGCGGAGCGGTAGATGCCTTCGGTGAGGCGGGCGATGAGCAGCGAATCGCGCAGGCTGGTGAGCGGAGCGTGGTCGTGGCGGATGGCGGAGGCGAAATCGAGGAGCGGGCCGTCGTTGAATGTGGCCCAGCCGGACTCGTCGCCTTCCCACAGTGCACGGGTGACGGAACCACGTGCCGGGTCGGGTTCGCTGACTTGCACGACGGCGCCTTTGCTCGGGGCCATTTGGAGGATGAGGGCACCTTTGTCGCCGCTGATGCGCCAGGAGCGGGATTCGGCTTCGACGGCGCACTCGGCGCGTTCGTAGTGGAGGACGGCGCCATTCGTAAACGTGATGGTGGCGACGACGTGGGTCTCGGCGTCGGAGCCGGGAGCGGGGTAATGAGCGAAGGGCGAGGGTGTCTGCCACGTGTGGGCGAGGACGTGGCCGGGTTCGAGATTCCAGTCGAGGATGCCGAGCAGGTAGTCGAGGTCGTAGCAGCCCCAGTTGACGAGGATGCCGCCGCCATTGAGCGCGCGGCTCAGGCGCCACGCGGGTGGAGTCTTGGCGGGCGGGGCACCGGCGGGTGCGATCACGCGGCAAGTCACGGCGCGAATCTGGCCGAGCGCACCGCTGGCGACGTGGGCACGGGCGGCGCGGGCGGAAGCGAAGGCGCGCAGGCGCGAGGAGCAGCAGGCCGCGACGCGGTCGCCTTGCACGGCGAGGATCGAACGCGTTTCGGCGGCGTTCATCGCGACGGGTTTTTCGAGGAGGATGTGTTTGCCCGCGCGGAGGGCGGCGATGGCAAGGGGCGTGCGGATGCCGGTGGGCAGGGCGAGCAGGACGGCGTCCACATCGGGATCGGCGAACACGTCGTCGGCGGAGGAAGTCCAGCGGGCGATGCCGCGGGTGCCGGCGGTGGACTCGGCGATTTCGGCGCGGGCGTCGCAAACGCAGGTGATCACGCCATCGGTGAGTCTGCTTGCGGAGTCGAGGTGCTGCTGGCCGACGACGCCGAGCCCGATGAGGCCGATGCGAACCAAGGGTTTTTCAGGGATAGACGTTCCGCTCATGTTCAAGCTATCCTATCCGATAAGACTCTTGGTGAAAATGGACGGAAAACTGAATCCAATGCACAATTTGATCCTGATCGGCGGGCGGGGTTTTCGTTTCACGCTGTTCAACCACCTGCCGGATTTCGCGGCGTGGATCGACAAGGCGTTTCCTGATTACGTGTCGCTGAACTATGCGCACACGGGCACGGTGCGTTATCGATGCGGTGACGGGGAGGAACAGGTGTTTACAAGGCCGGTGCTGTGGTGGACGGAGCCGGGACCGCGTTTCACCTATGGCAATCACGAGCGGTCGGGGTGGAACCACTATTATGTGTGCTTTGCGGGCAAGCGGGTGACGGAGTGGCGGCGGAGCGGGTTGTTGCCGCCGGCGAAAACGCGCGGGTGGCGGTTTCCTTCGGAGCCGGAAGCGGTGCGGGAGAAGTTCGCGCGGATGATCGCGTTGCTTGGCGAGAGCCGGCCGGACCGGGCGCTGGCGGTGTTGCAGGACGTGTTGCTGGATTTGCACGAACCGGAGGGGAGGATCGCGGCGGATCCGCGCGCGGAGGCGTTGCGGCGGCTGGCGGAGCGCGTGAAAGCAAAACCGGCGGCGGTGTTTGACGAGGCGGCGGAGGCGAAGCAGCTGGGGTTGTCACCGGTGCATTTCCGGCGGCTGTTTGCGGAGCAGGCGGGGCAGCCGCCGCATCGGTTTTTGGTGAAGGCGCGGACGTCGCACGCGGAGTTGCTGCTGCGCACGACCGATCTGCCGCTCAAGGTCGTCGCGGAGCGGTGCGGGTTCTACGACGAGTATCACTTTTCCCGCCTGTATCGGCGGGCGTATCAGGTGCCGCCGGCGCGCTACCGGCGGCAAGTGCGGCTGCTAGGGTGAGCGGGAGGGACCGGAGCGGGCGTGCTCAAGCCGCGCGCCTGCGCGGATCAGGGCAGGTAGGCGCCCTGGTTTCGCAGAAGGGTGCGGAGATGCGTGGTGTCCACGGTGTGCACGTCGGGTGACGGGGCGGAGGATGCGAGACCGGCGGCGAGGCCGGCGGCTTCGCCCATGGCGAGACAGGTGGGCATGACGCGGACGCTGCCTTGCACGATGCGCTCGGTGGAGATGCAACGGCCGGCGACGAGCACGTTGCGAAGGCCCTTCGGAGTGAGGCAGCGGTAGGGGATGCCGTGGGACTCGCCAGGTTCGTAGCGGTGGGAGTTTTTCTTTTGGGAGGCGATGCGCTCCGCGTGATTCTTGGCGGCCGCCTTCTGGTCCTGGTGGATATCGATGAAGTAACTGTTGCGGCAGATCTCGTCGTCGAAGGACTGGCGGTTCATGTAGTCGTCGAACGTGAGCACGTAGTCACCGATCACGCGGCGGGTTTCGCGCACGCCCATCATCGAGCCGGTGAGGGCGAGGAAGGCGTTGCCGAAGGCGGCGGGGGCGAACTCGGCGAGTCCGTCGCGGAAGGACTGGGCGAGCTTGCGGCCCTGGGTGAGGCCGCGCGAGATGCTCCACGGGTCGGTGTTGTCGAAATCAAAGACGTGGCCGGCGTTGAAGCCGACGGCGCCGGGGCCGATCATGTTGGCGCAGAGGTGAGTGTCGGGGATGAGCGGATACCGGCCGGACTCGCGCATGGCGTAGATGGGGCTCTTGGGGTTGCCCGAGTAGAGGTTCTCGCCGTGGCGGTAGGCGTAGTCGTCGACGTTGGTCAGCACGAAGCAGTGGGTGGCAGGCATGAGCGCGCCGTTGTTGCCGTCGCCCTTGATGGTCTCGGCGCCGGCGAAGTGGCAGAGGTCGGCGTCGCCGGTGCAATCGACATAGACCTTGGCGCGCAGGGCGGAGAGGCCGGCTTTGTTGGCGACGACGAGGGCGTCGACTTCGCCGCCGGCGCGCATTTCCACGGAGGCGAGGGTGGTGTGGAAGAGGATCTGGGCGCCCTGCTCGAGAACCAGGTCTTCGTAAATGCGTTTGAGGGCCTCGGGATTGATGGGCACCCAGTCGAGCTGATCCTTGGGGACGTGGGGCGTGGATTTTTTGGACTCGTCGAGGATGCGTTCGGCGAGGCCGCGGTAGACGAGTTGCTGGCGGTCGGAGAACGGGCACCAGGCGGGAACGAGGGCGTTGGTGCCCATGCCACCGAGCGCGCCGGAACCCTCGACGAGAAGCGTGCGTGCGCCTTGACGGGCGGCGGCCGCGGCGGCGGTGCTGCCGGAAGGGCCGCCGCCGATCACGATGACATCCCAGGAGTCGTCGATGGGGAGGGCACGGGTGGCGAGGGAGTAGGATTTCATGAGGGTCGATGTGAACTCCGGGGAGCGGCGCGGACAATGTTCGAGTCTTGCCGGGATATGACTAAAAATATAGAAATCTGCTCATGTTGTCCGATTCCGAAGCGGGGATTCTGCGATTGCGCGACTGGGCGGGGCTGAGCTGCCGGCCGGTGTATGTCTATGACCGCGCCTATCCGGTCGGCGGCGTCACGTGGGAGGGCGAGGGAACCTCGCCCAGTGCGGCGTGGTTGGTGCGTGAAGGCAGCGTGTGCGTGACAACGGGACGGCACAAGGCGACGGCGCAGGTGGGCGAGTGGATCGTGCCGTCGCGAGGGCGGCACCGGTGCGAGTTCAGTCCGGACGCGGCGATTTTGTCCATGCGTTTCAACGCGATCTGGCCCGACGGCCGTCCGCTGATCAGTCCCGAGCGCGGGGTCGTGCTGAAGGGTGCGGGTGTGCGCGGGCTGACGCGGCTGGCCAAGCGGCTGGAACGGTTCTCCACAAAGAACTTCACTCTGGCGGACACCGGCATGGAATGGAAACGGGCGGATGCGGTCCAATACCTGGCGTTGAACCGGCATTTTTTCGCGTGGCTGGAGGTGTTCGTCCGATTGCTGGGGGAGGCGGAGTGTCCGCCGACGACGCCGGCGCGGGCGGACGAGCGGGCGCTGCGGGCCGCGCATGTGTTGAACACGCTTCCGATGACCGAGTCGTGGGATCTCGAATGGCTGGCGGGGCAGGCGGGGGTGAGCGTGGCGCAGTTGAACCGGCTGTTCGTCGCGGCGTTCGAGACGACGCCGAAGGCGTATCATCTGGAGCGGCGCAAACGGACGGCGGCCTATCTGGTCGGAGAGGAACGGCTGCCGATCAAGCAGGCGGCGCTGGCGCTGGGATTTTCGTCGGCGTGTTATTTTACGGCGTGGTTTCGTGCGCAGTTCGGCGAGCCGCCGCGGCGGTGGCTGGCGCGGAAGGCGGCGGAGGAGCAGCGGAAAAACGAAACCGTTTAACTTTTAGGCGGCGGCAGCGCGCGCCAGACGGGGCTGTCCGGCGCGAAGCGGGGAGCTTTGGCGGCTTGCGGCGTGTCGCTGGGCGCGAGACGAAAGAGGAGGGGAACGAGCTCGCCCTCCGCGGTCTTCGTGGAGGCATCGCCTTTTTTTTCGACGAGGAGAAAGCAGTCGAAGGTGCCGCCGCCGCGTTCACCGATGAGGATGTCGATATCGACGAAGCTGCCGGCGCGAAGGTCGATCCAGTCGCCGGCGACGAGGCGTCCGCTGCCGGCCGGCTGGCCCGGTGCTTCGGCGGACTGCCAGTTGGTGCGCGGGGTTTTGACGTCGCGGTGGTTCGCGACGAGGACGGTCTTGCCGTTGATGGCGACGGCGCACACTTCGCCGGCGTAACCCCAGAAGCGCCAGGAGCCGCTGCTCGGCGGGGAGACGCGGCCGCGGTAGCGAATGAGCCAGAACTTCGGCTCGACGAATTTCTCCTGGCCGAAGGCCTTGGGGCCGCCGTCGGCCGGCATCACGGGAATGAAAATCTGCGTCGTATAAATGGGCTCGGGCGCCTGGTAGTGGCGGTTCAATACCTCGGCGCTCCAGTTGCGGGAGAGGAATTCGTCCACGACTTTTCCGTAGGCGATCAGGTCCATGGTGACGGGGGCGCGCTTCGGGGTTTGCTTGAGGTCGTAGAGCCGGCCGGCGAGGGAACCGCCGGAGCGTGCGTCGCGAAAGCCGAAGGCCGGCATGATGGGGCCTTTGCCGGTGCCGGCACCGACGCCCGCGCCCTGGCCGGGACCGAAGCCGGGGCCGGTGGAGGGGCCTCCGCCACCGACAGAAACACTGGGCATATCGGGAAGGTCGGGGAGGCCGACGGCGGCGTCAGGGGAATCGACGGCGAGGCGTTTGTTGAGGTTGGAGAGCGTGGGTTGGTTGCGCGCCATCTGCACGCTGTGGGTGACGGAGGCGGGCGGTCCCGAGTCGCCGCCGCCGCCGCCCTGGAACTTGGCCTCGCGCTTTTCGGCGACGGAGGAGACGACGTAGAGGGTCGCCACGATGGCGACGATGACGTGGATGAGGACGCTGACGAAGAGCGAGCCGGCGCCGAGACGACGGAGGTAGCGAAGGAGGATGTTGTCCGAGGCGGGCATGGGCGGGACTAGAAGCCGTCGGCGACGGTGAAGGTGACGTTGGAGATGCCGGCGACGGCGAGGGCGTTGAGCACCTCGATGGTGCGGTGGTAGGGGGCCTTGGGATCGCTCGCGATGGTGACGAGGAGCGTGGTCTTGGAGGCCTCGGCGTTTTCCTTGAGGCGGAGGAGCGTGCCGGTGAGGCGGGGCAGGCGCGGGTCGGCGAGGTCGTCGAAGGGATCGTCGTTGAGGAGGACCTGGCCGTTGACCTCGATGCCGATGGTCTGCTCGTCGGGAAACTCGACGGCGGTCGAGGTGGCGGCGGTGCCGGGGAGCTTGGTGTTGAGCTCGGCCTCGATCTTCACCGTGGAGGTGAGCGACATGAAGAAGACGAGGATCACGAAGACGACGTCGATCATGGGGGCGATTTGAAAGCCCAGATCGGCGGAGGCTTCGGAGTGGCGGCGGCGGCGGTGGCGGCTCATGGGCGGAGGGTCAGCGCGGCGAGGCGGCGAAGGTGATGTCAGCGATGCCGGCCTCGGCGGCGGCGGCCATCACGAGGTTGATGTGCTCGGCGGGGAGGAGGCGGTCGCCACGGATGACGACGCGGTGCTTGCCGGAGGTTTTCTGACGTTGCGCGAGCACGGGCACGATGGTGTCGAGGCGTTCGTAGGGCTGTTCCTCGAAGGTGAACGCGGCGCGTTTTTCGGCCGCGTTCCAGCGGACGTTGACGATGGATTCGTCGCGGGCGTCGTCACGTTTGGACGCGTCGGGTGCGACGGGGAGCGTGATGCTTTGGTCGACGCGCGCGACCTGCTTGGTGATCGTGCTCATGAAAAAAATCAGGAGCACGAGGAGCACGTCGATCATCGGCGCGATTTGGAATTCCGGCTCGTCGCCGTCGCCTGATCCTCCGGAGGCCATGATGCGGGGTGGGTCGGGTGGGAGGGCCGATCAAAGCGCGGGCTGGGCGGCCGCCTGGGCGTGGGCGGCGGCGGGCTCGGGCGGGGCGAAGACGGGGAGGGCGGGGACGAAGGCGTCGGTCTCGAGGCGGACGCCCGCGAGGTGATCGTAGGGCAGGTGGTGGAAGATCGCGTTGACGCGGGATTGGACGTGGCGGAGGCCGATGGTGATGCGGTTGCGCAGGACGTAGTAGAGGGCGAAGGCGGGGATCGCGACGACGAGGCCGCCGCCGGTGCAGACGAGCACGTGGCCGATGGCTTCGGAGAGTTTGGCGGGGTCGCCGACACCGGAGGAGCCGAGGGTTTCGAAGGCCTGGATCATGCCGAAGACGGTGCCGGTGAGGCCGATCATGGGAGTGATGACGCCGATGACGGAGAGGTAGCTGACGCGGGAGTTGAAGACGCCGCGCTCGCGTTCGATCTCGTCGAAGATGGCGTCGTCGACGGGGTCCTTGCCGAGGCCGATCTTGGAGAAGGCACCGGCGCAAACCTGGGCGAAGACGCTGGTGTCGGCCGAGGCGGCGGCATGGGCGCCGACGTAGTCACCGGAGACGAGGTGTTCGCGGATGGATTGCTCGACGGCCGGGGGCACGAGCTTCGCGCGGCGGGTGCGGAGGAAGCCGTCGATGACGAGCCACACCATGAGGGTGGAGGCGAGGAAGAGCAGGCCCATGAAGAAGGGGCCGGCGAGCATGATTTTGTCCCAGAGAGTTTTTTGGGCGGCAACGGGAGCGGCCGCTTGCGCGGTCTCGGCGGCGGCCTGCGCGAAGGCCGGCAGCGCGGTGGCGGCGAGGGCACCGAGGGCGAGGAGGGGAATGCGGAGGAGGGGCTTCATGATGCGAGGATGCGGTGAACGACGGTTGATTTTAGGAATTGTTGGGAAGGAGCGCGCGGGCGCGGACGGCTTCGGCGGAGGCCGGAAATTTTTCGACGAGGTGACGAAGAGCGGTGTCGGCGCGGGCGGCTTCGTCGAGGGAGCGGTAGCATTCGGCGGCGAGGAGCAGGGCGGCGGGGAGATCGCGGGTCGCGGCGGGGTAGAGCACGGGGACGCGAAGGCAGGCGAGGAGAGCGTCCTCGTGGCGGCCTTGCGCGCGGAGGAGGCGGGCGTCGACGAGGGCGAGGCCGGCGAGGTCGGTGTCGCGGAGGCCGGAGCGGTCGATCTCGGCGAGGAGGGCGGAGGCCTGGGCGGTCTTTCCTGTCTCGGCGAGGACGGTGGCGACGGCGATGCGGGCAGCGGGGACGAGGGGCGCGTTGGCGGGTGAACGGCGGAGGCGCTCGATCTCGACGGAGACATCGAGTTCGCGATCGAGGCGCGCGAGGGCGGCGACGCGGAGGAGGATGGCCTGGCCCCACCAAGAGCCGGGGACCTCGGCGAGGATTTGCTGGAGCGGGAGAATGGGATCGAGCTTGCGGAGCGCGTCAGCGGGGCGGCCGGCCTTTAGTTCGGCGTCGGCGGCGTCGAGTTCGGCGGGGCGGGGCCAGTCGACGCGGGCGAGGCTGGAAACGGGCAGGCCGATCTCGCCGGCGGCGGCGCCTTTGAGCTCAAGTGGGATATTCACGGCGTCCTTGGTGATGCGGACGGCGGGACTCATCGGGACGACGCGGCCGTCGGAAAAATAGAGGGTTTGCGCGGAGGCCGCGGCAGCGAGGAGGGCGAGCAGCGGAAAGTGTAGGGGGCGGATCATGGCGCGGGGTCAGGGGGCGAGAACGGCGAGGCGGGCGCGGGCATCCTCCAGCTCGGAGCGGCCGGCGAGGCGTTCGTTGCGGAGCATCTCGCGGTAGGTGGCGGCGGCTTCGCCGGGGCGGGAGAGTTTTTCGAAGGCGCGTCCGCTCTCGATGTAGGACCGGGCGACCCACTCGGGATAGCGGCCCTGGCTGACGAAGACGCGTTGGAAAAAGGCGTTGGCCTTGGGGAGGTCGCCCTGTTTGGCGGCGATGAGTCCGAGGTGGTGGAGACTGGCCGCGGTGGGTTCGCCGCGCCACTCCTTGCTGGCGGCGATGACTTCGAAAAGTTTCGCGGCTTCGTCGAGGCGGCCGAGTTCGTAGAGCGCGCGGGCGCGGCCGAGCGTAGCCTCGCGGAGCAGGTGCTCGGCGCCGGCGAGGTCGATGGCGTTTTGGTAGGCCTGCAGCGCGGCGGCGGGCTGGCCGGCGGCGAGCGCGAGGTCGCCCTGGCCGACGTAGGCATAGTCGCGGTAGGTGGATTTGCCGAAGGTCTCGAGGAGGGCGGCGAAGTTGGCGGAGGCGCGGTCCGCGTGGCCGGCTTTCAGCAGGGCCTGGCCGGTTTCGGCGAGGAGCGGGGCGCTGAGGGCGCCGGGATCGTATTCGGTGCCGATGGCGAGCAGGGCGGCGTCGGCCTCGGCGGGTTTGCGCGAATTGCGGAGAAGAAAGGATTCGTAGTAGGCGAGGCGGGCGCGGGCGAGCGGGGCGGTGGCGTCCGGCAGGCGCTCGGCGCGCGAGGGAATGGGAGCGGGGTCGTCCTTGCGCTGACGGTCGCGGATTTTGGCCATGAGGCGGAGGCGGGTCTCGACGTCTTCCCGTTTTGGATCGGCGAGCGAGGAGGCGATGCGTTCGGCGAGAAAATCCCAGGCTTGTCCGGGGTGGCCGGCGCGAGCTTCGGCGCGGGCGATCCAGTAATACCAGCCGAAGACGAGTGGGCTGTCCGGCTGGCGGCTGACCTGGGTGCGGAAGAGTTCGGAGAGGCGCGCCCAGTCCTTGCGGGCTTCGAGCAATTTCGCGGCCTCGCTCAAGGCGTAGGAGAGCACCTGGTCGGTGGAGGCGGCGCTGGCGGCGTCGAGATAAGCGGTGAGCGCGTCGTCTTCGCGGCCGAGGGTTTTGCAGACGTCGCCTTTGAGCGAAAGAACTTCGGGGAGGAGTCCGTCGTCGGGATGGAGCTTCTCCCACTCGGTGCAGGAGGCGAGGGCCTGCTCGTATTCCTGAAAGGCGAACTGGCAGACGGCGAGGCGGTAGCGGGCGTCGGAAAGATAGGCGCTCGACGGGTGCGTCTTGATGAAGGCCTTCAGGGCCTTCTCGGCTTTTTCGTAGCGCTTGGCGTCGTTGAGATCGAGAAACCAGGTGAGCGCGGAGCGGTAGGCGGCGTTCTCGGCCCATTCACCGGCGGGAAAATCCGCGATGTAGCGGTCAAGGGTTTCGCGGGAGCCGGCCCAATCGGCTCCGGCGAAGCGGGCGAGGCCGAGTTGAAAGAGGATGCGTTGGCGGACTTCGCCCTGACTCTTCTCGAGGGCGGAACCGAAGAGCGACGTGGCGGCCTGAATCTTGCCCTGCTCGAGCGCGAGCTGGCCGCCGAGGGCGGCGATTTCGGTGGCGAGGGCGTGGTCGGGAAACTCCGAGATGAAGCGTTCGGCGAGGAGGAGCGCGTCGGCGGGGCGGTTGCTGGCCTGGCGTGCGTGCACGAGCCCTTGAAGGGCGTAGGGGGTGTCGGACGACTTGGGGAAGTTGTCCAGAATGTGCCGGTAAACGACGACAGCTTCCCACGGTTGATCGAGGACGAGGTGGCAACGCGCCTGAAGCAGCAGACGGGGCACGTCGAACGAGGGATTCTCCTCGAGGGCTTTGAGGGCCTCGGAGGCGTCCTTGAGCCGGGCGGCCAAGGCTTCGCGGTTGGCGGCCGCGGCGGAACCGAGGCCGGCGGATCCGCTCATCACGGAGGCTTGCCGGAGGAGCCGGGCGAGGTCGGCGACGCGTTCACGCTGGCGGTGGAGGATCTTGTCGCGGCGCAAGGCGGACTGGAGCAGGGCCAGCGCCTCCGCGGGTTTTTCCGCGTCCACCAACGCGTCGGCGACGTGGAGGGTGAGGCTCAGCAGGTTGGCATAGTTGTCGATGCCCTGGGAGCCGCTGCGATCGCCTAGTTCGCGGAGGGTGCCGATCGAGGCGAGCGCCTCGGCGATGCGGCTCGCGTTGACGAGAGCCTGGGTGAGGCCGGCGCGCGCGTCGTTGATTTGGGAGCCGGTGGGATAGGTGCGCAGATAAAGCCGGAAGGAGTCGATGGCGCCGTCATTGTCGCCCTGGCGGAGTTTGGCGACGGCAAGAGTGAAATAAATCGACTCAAGCTCGGGGCCTGGCTTGGCCTGACGCAGGATTTCGGAGAACAGCGCGACTGTCTTGGCGTAGTCGCCTTTGCCGTAGGCTGCGGCGCCTTCGTTGAAGAGCGCTTCGAGCGAACCCGTTTCCGCCGCCTGGCCGACGGCGAGCACGGCGCATGCGCACCCGACGGCGAGCAGGCGGGTGAGGCGACGGCGGGGAAGCGAAGTCGGGCGCGACAGAGGGGGCATCTGGAGAAAGGACGGCGGTGCACGAACGGAGGGCACGGAGATCGCCCGCGGGCGAAGCGCCAACGAATGCAAAGTCACGGCCCGCATGGAGCTGCCCGCCCGCGTGAACGGACGGGCGGGGAGGG
Source organism: Rariglobus sp. (assembly GCA_029266495.1). GTDB lineage: Bacteria > Verrucomicrobiota > Verrucomicrobiia > Opitutales > Opitutaceae > Rariglobus. The sequence goes on from JAQSWS010000001.1 coordinate 43,685, forward strand.
CGTGCGGGAAGGTTATTCCTTCACGGGCTTGGGTGCGTAGGCGGAGGGGGCGACCATTTTGTAGGTCGAATTTTCGCCGAGGGCCATGCGGCCGGAATCGAAGTAGAGGATGGTGTTGGCCTCCTCGCCCTTCCACCGGCTCTTGCCCTTGTAGATACCGAATTTGAAGTAGGGCCCCTTGTCTTTGTCGTCATACCAAGTGGTGCCTTTGTAATCGAGGACGAGCTTGTCGTTTTTGTAGAGCTTGAGCCAGCCGCCTTTGCCGGGGCCCTGCCAGTTGACCTCCATGACCCAGTCGGTCCACCGGCCGCGCATGTCCTCGATGGATCCGAGCTTCAGATAGTCGGACTTGGTGGTCCAGCCATCGTCACCCTGGTGCTGGAGCTTCAGGTGGATGTGGCCCTTATCGATCGTAATGCAGGTGGGTGGGCCGCCATCCTTGGGGGATTCGCGTCCGGTGCCCCAGCTGTGCCATTGGGTGATGATGCTGAACTGCGACTCGGCGTCGAAGTCCTTGGGCATATACATGCTCCAGCCGTAGCGGGCGATGCCGTAGGCATTGGAGCGGTGGCCGGGGACTTCGGCGCGGATTTGTGCTTTGCTGAGCGCGGTTTTGACGGAGAACCTGCCTTCACGGACGGGGCCCTGGCTGGCGTCGACGACCGTGACGTTTGCGCCTTCGGCATGGCCTTGATGGGCCTGGGACAGATCACCGGTTTCGAAGTCGAGGCTGGCGGTGAGGCCGGAGGGCAGGGCCGGGGCGCTGGTGGTGACCGGGGCAGCGGTGGAACCGGCGGCGGGCGCGGCCGGTGTCGAAGCGGTAAGTGTCAGCTGGTGAACGATCACGTCGGCGACGCCGATCTTGGGAGAGTAGAGCCAGACCTTGAGCCATTTGGCACCGGCGGGGGCGATGCCAACCGTTTCGGTGATCTTGCCGGCGGAGGCACGATTGGATTTTTCGGTGAGCTGGACGGATTTCAGGTCACCGGGACGGTTGGGTTTTTCTTTGGAGAAGATCAACGTGAGGCCGATGCCGCCGTTGCCGGAGACGTTCGCGGAGGCGGCGTAGCGCAGGCCTTCCTGCACGGGCACCCACTGCTCAAGGCCAAGGCCGTTATCCTTGTCATTATCTTTGAATACAAGACCGCCGCCGGGCGCGGTCGCCAGGACGCGGGTGGAGCCATCACCGGGAGGGTAGGGGTTCCAGCTGTCAGGGGCGCCGTCGCCGTCGGCATCGGCGAAGGAGGGGTTTTGGAGGAGGTTGCCCGCGGGCACGGGGCCGGCGGGAATGATTGCAGACGGTGCGGCGGGAGTGGCGGCGGCCGGGGCCGGGGTTGCGGAGGGCGGGACGGCAACGGTGCCGAGCGATTCGAGTTTAAGCGATGACACGGTCACATCGGCGACGGCGGCATTGGGACTATAAATCCAAAGGCGCAGGTGTTTGGATCCCGCGGGCGCGGTGGCTTCGACGGTGATCGCGGTCTTCTCGGCCTTGGCGTTGGCCCACTGGCGTTTTTCGAGTAATTTTATCTGGCTGACCTCGGCGTCCTTGCCGGGGATGCGCGGGGTGAAAATGAGATAGACGAAGATGCCGCCAGTGCCTTGCAGCTCGACGGTGGCGCGGTATTGGGTGCCTTCGACTGCGGGGAGCCACTGGACAACGCCAAGGCCTTGCGAAGCGCTTTGGTCGTTGAGGCGCACACCTCCGCCGGCGACGGAGGAGATGCCGTCGAAGTCCGGATAGAGTTTCCACGCATCCGGTTTACCGTCGGTATCGGCGTCGGCGAAGGTCGGATTTTTAACCGTTATGGCGGTTTGGGCGACCAGGGCCGGGAGGCCGATTGAAAGTGAGGCGAGGAGCAGTCCGCGCCGCCAGCAGGGTAGGGTTCGTTTCATTAGCGAGGGGAGTCGGCGTCACCGTGGCGGGTTGACGGAGGGTCGCAAAGGCTGCATGGGATTACGCGTAAACTAACGGGTCATTTGCGCGACCGTCCGAGATGGGTTGAGCTGTGACTGCCCCCGATGTCAGAGGCGACATTACGCCCAAGCGCAAGTTTTCCCCGCAGTGATCCCACCCGCAGCATTTTTCATTGGTCCAGACCGCAAGCGTCCGCGCAGATCGCGACGCGGCGGGTTCGCCCTGCTCATCACGATCACGCTCCTGGCGTTTTTGGTTTTGCTGCTGGTTTCGCTGGCGTCGTTGACGCGGGTCGAGACGCAGGTGGCCTCCAACAGCGCGCAGCTGGCGCAGGCGCGGGCGAACGCACTGTTCGCGCTCAACCTGGCGGTGGGGCAGCTTCAGAAATACGCTGGGCCTGACCAGGCGGTGACGGCGCGCGCGGACATCAATGCCGTGAATACCGGCAACCCTTACTGGACTGGAGTATGGGATGCGCGGCCGCCGTCAGCAGCCACGCCCACGCATGCGGCGCCGCCGGCCTCGAATGCTCCGATGGCCTGGCTGGTGAGCGGCAACGAGTCCAACGGCACGGCATTGACGCCGGAAGGGGTCGCCGTGCCCATTCCGGGTGCGGGCAACGAGAGTGTCTGGCTTCTGCAGAAGGTGCTGGGGCGTGATTTGACCAATCCGTCGCTCTTTCCCGTGGACACGAGCATTCGCCTGTCGAAGAGCCCCATCATGGTGCCGGCGAGTCAGGTGCCCGGCGCGGATGCGACCGGTGCTCCCGTCCGGGTCGGTTCTTATGCCTGGTGGGTGGGTGACGAGGGCATCAAGGCCAAGATCAATCTTGAAGATCCCTACCGCACAGCGGCGGCGGACTCCGCCGAGGCCGGATGGCGGCGGGGCGCCGCCCCGCGTCCCGATTTGCAATTGTTGGCAAAGCCCGAGTTTGCGGGTGCCTTTAGCAATCCGACGGCTGCGTTCGAAGCGTCTCGCGAAAATCTGCTCTCGTATGAGCAACTGCCCATGCTGCACGCCGATCTCGCGGCGGAGACCGCCGGAAAACAGGCGAGCGGTTATTTACACGATCTCACATCGGTCGGCTACGGCGTGCTGGCCGACACCTTGCGCGGCGGGTTGCGCCGCGATTTGACGCGCGGGCTGGCGGCGGCGCCGCTGGCCGGCTCGACTGCGGCGACCGAGATTGGCGACGGAGTGGAAGTGTTCACATTGCCCACTCCGGGGCCCTACGGGCGCACGGCACGGCTTCCCGCCAACGCGGTTTGGACTCCCTCCACTCTTTCGAATGGCGGCACGAAAAATGGCGAACCGCTCGCACCCACGTGGAGCGAGATCCGCGCCTGGTGCGCTATCCGCGCTCCTGGCGGCAATGCGGCGATAGATCCCGTGGCCGCTCCTCTCGTCACCACGACTCGCACTGTCGCCGGAAACACGGTGACCTGTCCCACAACCACCGGCCACGCCATCATGCCCGTGGTGGTCATGCTTGAGCTCGGCTACGGCCTCGATGTGGGCGTCGACTCCCAATACCGCATCATGGTCCGGCCCCGGGTCGTCCTCATGAACCCCTACAATGTGACGCTCAACACGGCCACCTACAGCGTCATCTATCAGTCGTATGTCACCAGCAATTCCGACCTGACCTTTACCATGGCGCTCGACGCCACCCACTCGGACAACAAGACGTATTTTCTCACGTCCGGCGCCGGCCTGGTCGCGGCCAACCCCATCAGCGGAGTGCGGCAGTTGTCTTTTAATATCAAGGATAGCTTTGGCCCCGGCGAGGTTCGGGTTTACTCGCTTCCCGCTTCCGCCACCTCTGACGTTCAGGTCAACAATGGAATCTTCGATTTGGAGCCCGGGCTCAGCACGAACAGGGCTTATCTGGCTACGGGCACCACGGCGCCAAGTTGGTATGATCCCGCCCTGCGCAAAAATATGACTGTAACGTGGGCGAAGATCCCGGCGGACAGCCCTCGCATCGGCATAGCCTTGGGAGGCACCAGCATGAGCGCCGCCCCGGCTCCGTCGCTTGTCGCGCGCTACCTGCAGACGAGTTCCAGTATTCTTTACGGTTTGACCGGAGCTCCGTTTGGAGGCGGGAAGAACAATCCGACCGCGAAACTGGAGAGTTCCCCGGCCATCATGCCGTCGTCTCTTGAGCCTGCCCGACAGATGCGAACCGTCCGGTTCACCCTTCGTCATGCGGATCTCGATATTCTCACCTTCGCGAACAGCAACATGAGCACTGAGGGGGAAACCGGGGCGGGCGTGCCGACGGACAGCACCTCGGGAGAGCGATTTCTCGTGGATGGCAATCCGCGCGCCATCGTTTCGCAGCGGTTGGGCGGTCGGGACAACGTGGCCCAATACATGATGAGCACGTCCAAGGGCAGCGGCTACACCGACATCGATTATGAAGGTGCCGGAAGCGTCACTCTGGGCTTCTGGGGTAGTTCCACGGGCCCTGAGGGCTCCACTCGCGCCATCCTTTTTGACGTGCTCCGCCAAAACGAGGAGATCGTTTCGCTGGGCCGTCTCGGGCAGGTCAACTGGGGCGTGGACGGCAAGCACCCCGCCTATCCGCTGGGCAACAGTTTCGCCTCGGTTTTCTACGCATCCAACACCCCGGACTACGGATACGCGCTCAACGAGGCGATGTGGGACCGGTTTTTTATGTCCACCCTGCCGGTGTCGCTCGCGACGCGTCCGGCCAACCTGCCCAACTCGCGCCTCCAGTTTCACGACCCTGCCGGTGCGCCCGCCCTCGCCTCGCTGGAGGGCATGAATGGCTATCAGCTCGCCGCCACGCGCCTGATGGTCGATGGTGCGTTCAACATTAACTCGACGTCGGTCGAGGCTTGGACGGCGTTTCTAGGAAGTGTGCAGGCGGCCGACTACGCCTACCAAAGCCGTGCGGGGGCGCGCACCGACCCCGCCGTGCGCGCGTTTCCGCGCATGGTGGGCCTGCACGATCCCGATCCGGCGGCTGCGGGCCAGTCGGGCAACCTCTATGAGTGGACCGGTTACCGGCAGTTGGACGCCACGCAGCTCAGGTCGCTCGCCACCCAGGTTGTCGCCGGCATCAAGGCCCGTGCCCGTCCCGCGCGCAGCCTGGCCGAGTTCATCAACCGCGACCTTTCCCAGCCGGCGACCAGCGTGCGCAATCAGGCGGGCATCGTGCAGGCGGCCATCAACACGGTGGTGAACACGGATAGTCCCGACGCGACCGGAAGCGGGACGGGCTTGGCCAACCTCTCTGGTTTGAACACCGCGCAAACCGTTCCCACCACCTTTGGCATCGCCGACAACCCCGATGCCGCGCATGGCAAATTGCGCTCGACGGGCGCTCCGGGATTCCTGCTGCAAAGCGACCTGCTTTCCTTGCTGTCTCCGGCGATGGCCGCCCGGTCGGACACCTTTCGCGTGCGCACTTATGGCGAGGCATGCAATCCGGTCACCGGCGCGATCAACGGACGCGCCTGGTGCGAGGCAGTGGTGCAGCGCATGCCGGAGTTCGTGGATCAAGCCGACACCAATCTCAACGATCCTGCCAAGCCGACCACCGCCTTGGGCAACGCCACCGCTCCCGCGAGCACAAACGCCACCAATCAAGCTTTCGGCCGCAAATTTGTCATCGTCCAGTTCCGCTGGCTCGGCCCCGACGAAATATGAACGTAGAAATTCTACACCCTGACGGTCCAAATTCTAAACGCAGTGACGCGGGTATCGTGGTCCGCGTGTTTTGGTTTATGACGGTGTTTTCCGTTTTGGCCACCTCTCTCGTGACGAGGGCCGCCGAACCCGCTCCGGCCCCGCCCAAGCCGCCGGTGGTGTTCACCGTGATGGCATGGGACACGTTGACGGCCGAGGATACCGACCTGGTCCTGAACTACACGCTCAAGGGCAAATCGCAGCCCGTGGCGATCAGCTGGCGCAGCCAGTCACAGCCTTTCCCCTGCGACGGGGCCGGGACGCTGGTGTTCACCCGCACAGTCGAGCGCAACGGGAAAAAAACCGAGGTGCCGGTGGTCACGGCCGACATTCCCGAAGGAGTGACCCGGGCGTTTCTCATTTTCGGACGCAATCCATCGCCTGCGCCCGGCGCACCCGCGTTTCTGGTCAGGGTGCTTAATGTGGGTTACGAGGTTTTCCCCGGCCAATCCGTGCGATTTCTCAATTATTCCAGCGTGGAGCTGGGCGGTTCGCTGGGGGAGGCGTCTTTTTCCGTGGTGCCGGGTGGTGACAGGGTGGTGCCGGCGGCGCTGCCCGAGACCAACCGCCTACTCCCGTTCAAACTGGCGCGTCGGGACGGTGCCGGCTGGAAAAAACTGCGTTCGACCGGCCTGCCCATGACCGCGGGGCTGCGCGTGCTGATCTTCCTGATCGACGATCCGCAGCGTCCCGGGCGTCTGGAAATGGTGCTGTTGCGCGACCAAGTGGAGCCCGAGCCCGTGGTCCCTGCCGCGTCGCTGGCGCGCAATTCGGGTTTACGAGTAAACCTTAACGCGCGTTGAGGCTCCTGCTTCGCATCACTTCACTTTCCACACGTTTCCTGCGCCAGCTCCGTTAAGTAGCCGGCAATATTGAATCAATCTCACCCCCGCTTCCCCTATGATCACGCAAACCATCGCCCAACGGACGTCTGGATCCTCCCGACTCCCATCTGGACTCACGACGACGAAACCCCTGTTCGGTCTTTCCTCCGCCCTCTGCGTCGCAGCGGCGTCGGCCTTCCTGTTCGCCGCACCATCCACGGAGGCTGCGACCTTCACTTATGACACGGATGGCACTACCAGTTGGGGCACTGCAACGGTTTGGGCTGGGGACATCGCTCCCACAAGTGACTTGGACAACGTGCTCAGCTTCTCGAATACCAATGCTAGGGCTACTACCAACAACTTGGGCACTTTTCAGTTGAACAGGCTGACCATGACCAATGGTTCAAGCGCCTCAAATGCCCAAACTCTTAGTATCGCGGGTAACACCCTCAATTTTGTGAAAAATAGCAGTGATGTATCGCCGACGCTGGTGCTTTCGAGAACCAACAGCGCGAACGTCGGGCAGACCCCAAGAATAACCATATCCGCTTCTATTACAGTCACGGATGCGCTTACCATCACCACTACGGTCGCTAGCGGACAGGTCCTCCTTTCGGGCAATATCGCCAACAACGCAGGCATGACCTTCAATGGAACCAGCGCTGTCGGCGTCACGGTGGGAAACAATGCGAGCCCGTTCGGAGCCGTTTCCGGCGCAGGCGGAATCACTGTCAACGGTTCCTACAACGTTAATCTGGTCGGAAATAACACCTACACGGGTTTGACCGATGTGCAGTCCGGCACGCTGACGTTGAACCGTTCTGGTGGCACCATCGCGAATGCCTCGGCGGTTCGGGTGAGCGGGGGGACGCTCAATGTGGCCCAAGCCGACACGGTCGGCGCGGTCACGCTCTCAAGCGGCACCATCTCCGGCGCCGCGGTGCTCACTGGCTCCTCTTACAGTCTGACCAACACGGGCACGGTCAGCGCGGTTCTCGGCGGCACGAGCATCGCCTTGAGCAAGTCAGGCGCGGGAACCGCGACGCTTTCGGCGGTCAACACCTACACCGGCGCGACCACGGTCTCCGAGGGTGTGCTCAACCTCGGCGTGGCCAACGCGGTCTCGGCGAGTTCCAACGTGGTGCTCTCCGGCGGCGAGCTCGAGTCGGCCTTCAGCCAGAGCTTGGGCACGTTGAATCTCACCGGGATCAGCACGCTCGACCTGTCCACCGGCGGCAGCTTTGTCTTCGCAGACAGTTCGGCCTTGGACAGCTCCTGGACCGGCACCCTCAGCATCATCGGCACGTTTACGGATGGTTTATCAGTCCGCTTCGGCACCAGTTCCGCCGGCCTTACTGCAGGTCAGCTTGGCCAGATCACCATCAACGGCCTGGAGGCTGACATCGATCTCAACGGCTATCTTGTCGTGGCCGCGATCCCCGAGCCGTCGACCTACGCTGTTCTGGTCGGCGCGACCACGCTTGGCCTCGCCGCATGGCGCCGCCGTCGCGCGATCTGAGGTTTCCGGATCCGAAGACACTGCCCGGGCGCGCGGTTGATCCGCCGTCCGGGTTTTTTGTGTCCGGCGGCGGAGGTCGCTGCGATCCCCATCCTGATTGATCATGCGGGCAAAGAGTTTTGATTTACGGGTAAACCGCCACCTCCGTTGATCGCGGTCTAAAGCGGGTATTCGGTTTAGCACTACGGTTTCGGTCTTCCGGAGCCGGAGGAGAAGGTCTCGGCGATCATCATGAGCCTGAGATGCACTCCTGCTTTACCCCAACCCCATAAGCCCATGAAAACTGTCATTGCCTTCCGGGCGGCCGCTTGCGCCGTCCTGCTGCCGCTCGTCGTTCCCTCCTCCGTCCAGGCAGGCCTCCTGCAGACGTTTGATTTTGAAACCGGCGACCTCTCGCGTCTCGAGGGGATCGAAATCGACGGTCCGACCGCCAGTGTCACCGCCAGCACCGACTTTGCCCGGCGGGGACGGTATTCGATGAAGGCATTCATCAACAAGGCGGACAAACGGGCGGAAGGCGTATGCACGCTGCGCGGCACGGTCGGCGGGGTGAACTGGTATGGCTGGAGCGTGTATGTGCCGGACAACCAGCATGGGGACGGCAAGTTCGACATCATCAGCCAGTTTCACGACTGGCATACCACGCTGCCGGCGTGGGCGGACGACGGCACGGCTCCAACGAACCTCACGCTGGGGGAGGACAACATGCTGCGGTTTTCGTTGAAATACCAGGGCCCGGTCAATCCCGTGACGGGCAACCCGACGACCGTTCATCAGGTGTTCAACCTGGCTCCTTGCACCGTGGGCACCTGGCACGACTTCGTGGTCAATGTGAAGTGGACGCACCTGTCGGACGGCTTTCTCAAGGTGTGGCTCAATGGCGACCTGCTCGTCGATTACACCGGTCCGACCTACATGGACTACGGAGCGGGCAAGGGGCCGTATTTCAAGATGGGCGATTACAAGGGCGTCTACAACTGGTCCGGCACGGGGCCGCGCTATTTCTACATGGACGAGTTCCGCATGGGCGGGGCTGGCAGCACCTATGACGAAGTCAATCCGGCGCAGGTCGCACCAACGGTGTATGAAGGTTTCAACTACGCGCCCGGATCGATCGCCGGTCTCGACGGCGGGAGGGGATGGTTGTCGGGATGGAGCCAGTCGGGCGGGGCCGGCCAGCATCATGTGATCAGCGGCGGCTTCACCTATGCCGACCTCGTCAGCACCGGAAACCGCTTCCGGATTTATGACACGGACGGGAACTTGCAGACCGTCACGCGGCCGCTGGCGGGCACGGCGGGCGAGATTCCGGGGACCTACTGGATTTCGTTTCTGGCCAAAAAAATCGCCTCGGGGCGCGAGAGCTACATCAAGTTTGGCGGGCTGCACTTTGCGGCCGTGGGCAGTTACTGGCAGGTGAAGACGGCGGGGACCGCTTATGCGACGCTGACGGGCGCCGGCACGCAGGCGCTGCACCTGATTGTGGCGCGCGTTGATGCGGGGGCGGTCAATGACACGGTGCGCGTGTGGGTTGATCCGGTGCTTTCCGCCGGCGAACCGTCCACCGGCAGCGCTTTGGTGACGCTGACCGACGCGGCGTTTAATTTTAACACGGTGACGATCCAATACGGGCCGCTAGGCAAGTCCACGCAGGCGGGGGAGTGGGACGAAATCCGGATCGGACGCGACTTTGCGTCGGTGTTGCGCTCGACGGTGGATGTGGAAACGGCGACGGACGGCTATGTGCGCGGCGGCACCCAGGCCAGCGACCGGCTCGGCCTCTCCCCGTCGTTGCTGGTGAATCTTGATGCGACGGATCCCAAATACACTTACGAGAGCTACCTGCGGTTCAATCTGGGTGGCTATCAGGGCAACCTCACCTCGGCCAAGCTGGTGCTGATGCCGTCCCAGGTGGGCACCAGCATCGCGAACGCGACGTTTCAGGTGTTGCTCGTAAGCAACGACACCTGGCAGGAGCAGACGATGACCTGGAACAACCGTCCGGCGGCAGGCACCGTTGTGGCGACGATCGCCGGCTCAAGCATTCAGGTGGGGCAGCCTTTGGAGGTCGATGTCACTTCGGCTGCGGTGCAGGAAAAGGCGGGTGACGGAAAACTATCACTGGTGATCGTCGCCACGGTGGCGGGAAGTCAGCGGCAGGTGACCTTTCGCAGTTATCAATTCGGAGCCGGCGGACCGGTGCTGAGGCTGAAGTGAGCGCGTGTGCGTTTTCCTGATCGAGTGCCCCGCGCCCTCTGTGCGGCGTGGGCCTCGGAGCTGTTAGCTGCGGCCTGAGGGTAGGGCTGGCCGCTGGGACCGCCACGAATCCACAAAGGGGAGACGATTTCAATCCGGCGCGCCCAGCGGTCACGCCCTGCCCCGGATTGGCTACCGTTTTATTTGAAGTGCCTCAGGCGTGTCCAGGCAGTCGAGGTGGACGCGTTGTCCTCAACGCGTTGCGGCGCAGCCGCTCCGGGCCAGCGCGTTGGGTCAACGCGTTCCACCTGATCGCAGCTCCTTTCCCAGGTGTTTCGTTTCGGTTGGATGGTTGCGGTCTAGGCCAGCACGAGGGATTTCTCCGCGGAGATTGCCCACTGCAGCGGCTCTCCGCGGTTCCAGCGGTCGAACTCGTCGATCATCAGACGGCCCATGCGCCGGCATTCGCGATCCCGGGAGCCCGCGATGTGGGGGGTGATGATCACGTTGGGCAAGGTCCACAAGAGTGAGTCTTCCGCCGGCGGGTCGGGCCAGGTGACGTCGAGCAGGGCGGTGAGGTCGGTCCGGCGCTGCAGGACCTCGGTCATCTCGGATTCGCGCACGATCGCTCCACGCGCGGTGTTGATGAAACTGGCGCGGGGCTTCATCCGTTCGAAGTGGCGGCCCTCGATCATTCCCTCGGTTTCCTTGAGCCAGGGCGTGTGCAGACTGACGACGTCGCACTCACTGAAGAGCTCGTCCAGTGATACCAGCTCGACGCCCAATTTGGCGGCCTCGACGGGGTCGACATAGGGGTCGTAGGCGAGGACCTCGACGTCGAAGGTGCGCAAGCGTTCGCGCACCAGGCGTCCGATCATGCCGAGTGAGATGAGACCGACTTTGCTGCCGTAGCCGCCCGCGCAGCGCACGCGTTCGGTCAAACGCCGGGCGCGTTTGATTTCGAACGCATGAAACCAGTAGTTTTTCAGGCTGAGCAAAATGGTGCCGAGGGTGTATTCGGCGACGGGAACGGCGTTCATCGCATAGGCGCTGCTGACGGCGATATCGCGGGCCCAGAATTCGTCACTGGTGAAATAGCGGATGGTGCCTGCGCCGTAAAACACGGCCTTGAGCTTTTTCGCCACGGCAAGAAAGGAGGCATCCATCGTGGGCGCGCCCCAGCCGGAAAAAATCACGTCCACCTGGGCCAGCAAATCGGGATGCCGCAAAGCCTCGGTCCGGGTCATTGGAGGCGCGAGCAGACGCACCCGGCGGGAGATCATCTCGAGATGTTCCTGCCCATAGATCGATTCGAAGGCGTGGGAATCGAGGATAATCAGGCCGTTGTGCATGCGGGAATCAGGTTTCCCCGACGCCATCCGCTCTGATCGCGGATAACAACCGCCGGCATGGTATACGCGTAAAACAACGGCGTCCTTGTGAAGGGCGATTCCTCTTCCGGAGATCTCCTCGCTGCCGGCGGTTTGGACGTTTACGCCTTTGGACGCAGGGTCTTGCCCTCGGACCAGAATCCATCGGTGAGAACCACGCGCGGATACTTGGGAACGCCGGTTTCGTTATGCTGAAGTTGTGCGACCACGAGATCGACGACGGCTTCGCCGACGGTGACATCATTCTGGCTGATGCCGCTGATGCGTGTCGTGGCGGTGTCGTTGCCAGGCCGGCTGAGGGTGATGAGGCCGATATCCTCGGGGATGCGTCTGCCCAGCTTGGGCAGCCAGGTCGAAAACTCGGTGTTCGGGCTGATGATGACTTCGGGACGGTGTTTTTTGAGCCAGGCGGGCAGGGGATCCTGCAGCGGTCCGGAAGCATTGATGACCGGAAGGCGTTCGCCTTTCGGAATAAACTGCTGCCACGCGAGGTAGGTTGCCAGCCAGCTGTGGTTGACGCGGAGATCGGTGTCGGAGGGGATCGCAAAGCCGATGCGTTTGAAGCCGCGCCGGGTGCACTCGGCCAGGGCGCGCGACATGGCGTCGTGGAGGTTGGACGCAGCGCGGTGCAGTCGCGGCTCCATGAAGCTGTAGCCGATGGTGGCGCAGGAGAAATGCTCCCATTCGATTTCGAGGCGCGTTCCCGGCACGCCGACGGGCGGGACGATCAGCCCGCGAATGCCGCGGGCGCGCAACATGCGGCTCAACGCCGCGCCGGACAAACCGGGGGCGAACGCCCAGAAGGATTCGATTTTGTAGCCGAGGGCGGCGGCGCGCGCGACGGCGCCTTGGTGATAGAGCTTGTGCACCCAGTGCTTGCACCAGCCTTCGCGGGTCGGGAAGGCGGTCACCCAGGCGATGGTCGAGTGATATTGGGCGGGGCGGGTGGAGCGCAGGTTCGCCATGAGCGTCTGCACGAGCGGATTGGGCCGGTAGCCCATTTTCTCGGCGAGGAGCCGGATGCGTTCACGGGTTTCCGCGGAGATTTTTTGGTGACCGCGGAGGGCCAGCGAGACGGTCATCTTCGACACGCCCGCGGCTTTGGCGAGATCGCTCATCGTGAGCGAGGGATTGGACGGCTTGGGGGGCATCGGGGGGGGCCGGAGCGTGAGGTTTACGCGTAATTCTTGGCAACCCTTTGTTCTTTGGATGCACGTTGCAAACTGGATCGCATGTTACGAACCGCCGTCTGGCTTCCCCTGGCCGTCCGGGTGCTGCTTTGCTCCCTTGTCGCTGCGTCAACCCATGCCGCTTCTTCACCCGGGGAGGGGCTTTTGGGAGCGCCGGCCGGCATTGCGTGGACACCGTTTGGGGATCCTGCGTTTCAGGTGAACGGGTCCGGCGATGGTGTCGTCTGGAGAATCACCGCGCAGGCTCCGGGCCGGCAGACGGGGGCCTACACCCGCGCCCGGCTTCCCGAGGGAACCCTGGCGATTCGCGTGGCGGCAGACTACAAGGCGACGGCGCTGGAGCGTGGCGAAAAGGCCTGGCACAACGCCCGGATTCGCGTCGATTTTCTTAACGATCTCGGTGCCAAGGTCGGAGAGTCCCGGGCGATTGATCGCATCGAGGGCACGCACGCGGAGTGGATTTCAGCCTCCCGCCAGTTCCCGATACCGGCGGGTGCAACGCAGGTGAACCTTGCGCTCGAACTTTTTCTCGCCCGTTCCGGCACCATCGAGTTTCGCGCGGTGAAGGTGCAGGCGCTGGATGACGAGGCGGCCGGCGCCTGGCGGACGGAAGCCGACGCCCGCATCGAACAACATCGCAAGGCCGCTCTTGCAGTCACGGTCGTGGACGCCGCCGGGCGATCGGTGCCGGACGCACAGGTCAGCGTTCGCATGCGCCGTCACGCCTATCCCTTCGGCACCGCAGTGATCGCGTCGAAGCTCTTGAAGGAACCCGTGACCGACACCGAAAGGAATTACCGCGACACGTTTCTCGCCTTCTTCAACTACGCGACGCTCGAAAACGACCTGAAGCACAAGCTCATCGCGCGGCAGGGATTGCAGCCGGCGGTGGATGCGTTGAAGCTGCTTCGCGAGCATGGCATCCGCGCCCGCGGCCATGTGCTGGTATGGCCAAGCTGGAAGGAAAGTTCGGTTGCACTGAACCCGATCAAGGACGATCCCGTGGCGGTGGAGAACTGGTTGCGCGCCCATATCACGTCCACCTTGCAGGCGACGACCGGACTGACTGCTGACTGGGATGTGATGAACGAGCCGGTGGTCCACAACGAGATCATCCAGCTGATCGGACGGGAAAAGGTTGCCGATTGGTTTCGTCTGGCTCGTGAGGTGGATCCGAAGACCGCCCTTTATCTCAATGAGAACAACGTGGAGTTCAATGGATCCAACCAAGACAGGCTTGGCGAGTGGATCGATGACCTAAAGTCCCGCGGTGCACCTCTCGACGGAGTGGGCTGGCAGGGCCACATGTGGCATCGCACGCTGCCTTACGGGCCCGGCATCCTGGATGACCTGAAGCGTTTTGAGAAATACGGGCTCAAGATCCAGATCACCGAATACGACTGCAACGACCGCTTCGGCGATGAGGAAGAAGCGCGTTTCCTGCAGGACTTTTTGCATGCCTGGTTCAGCCATCCGCTGACGGACGGGTTTATCATGTGGGGGTTTTATGACGGAGCGAGCTGGACCAATAACGCGCCGCTTTTTAGCCGCGATTGGTCGCTCAAGCCGGCAGGCAAGGTGTGGATGGATCACGTCTTCAACCGTTGGTGGAGCGATGCCGATGGAGTGACCGATGCTGATGGCGGTTTTGCGACACGCGCTTTTTTGGGAGATTATGTGGTTCAGGTCGTGCATGGCGGCAAAGTCGAGACGAGGGAGACACGGCTGACTGAGGATGGGCAGGCACTGAAGGTGTCGCTCACCGCGTCCAGTCCCGCTTGGGATGGCTCGCGGAAGCTTCCTGATTACAACCCCTACCGTGCCGGCAAACTCCCCAGGATCCTGGAGCTTCCCCCGATGGCGGCCAAAACCTCGGCGCGAATCGTCATTGGCACGGATGAAGGCAGGGGGGCGGATGCGGTGGCCGGCCCGCCTGCTCCGTTGGGCGAGGAGGCGGTGCTCGCGTTGGAAGGCGCACCGGAGATGAAGGCACGCCGCGATCTTTACCTGCGATTTGATCTTTCCAGGCAGGCCAAGGGCACGCTGGCGGACGCGAGTCTTGTGTTGCAACCGGCCGGTGGGTTGCAGGCGCCCTTCCGCGCGAAGGTTTATGCCTTGAGCGATCGCTTCGTCCCCGGTCCGGGAGAAATGAACGAGAACTGGACGGAGAATCTGATAGTCGCTGCAAGCGCGCCGGGTCGCATGCCGGCCGAGGGCGATTATCGGATCGGCGATGCGGCGCTCATCTATCTGGGCGAGTGGCAGGCACCGGCGGTGGAGGGCCCGGTGCAATGGCAGTCCCCGGCGCTTGCCACGGCGGCGGCGCAGGCCTTGGGCAAAACGATCACGCTGCTGATCGTCCCCGAGGAGGGCGTGCGCGCCCGCTTCCGCAGCAAGGAATACGGGTCCTCCGATGCGCCCCGGCTGACGATCCAGTATCAAGGCGTGGCAGGCAAGTAGGCCGGGGGCGCTCAATTGCACCCGGGACACTTGGGTGTTCATTGCGAGGTTGAATTTTGCCGACCGGGTCGCAGCATGCGGTTTTCTTGAATTCAGCCGGTTCCGAGATTCCATCCATGATACAGGCCGCAGGCGACCCGACGTGGTGGGCGCTCGGGGCCGCCATTGGCATCGGCGTGAGCTCCGGTTTTCTGGTCGTATGGCTTTTGACGAGATACTCGCGCAACTCCGCGGTTGAGCGTGCCGCCGAGCTTCTTGAGGTCGCCCGCCGCGAGGCGGCCGTCGCCACGCAAGAGATCCGGCAGCAAGCCGAGGAGGAGCTCGCCGCGAAGCGCGCGGAGGTTAATCGCGAACTCGACCGCCGCGAAATCGAGAGTGAAGTGAAGCTCCGGGAAATTCGCGCGCACGAGGAATCCCTGGGGTTGCTTGATTATCAGATGGAGCAAAAAGCCGAGCGTCTCGCCCGTGAGAGCGCCGCGATCAAGCAGGCCCGTGATGCCATTCGCACGCTCTCCAAGTCCCTGCGCAAGCGGCTGGAGGGCGTTTCGCAGATGGATGCCGAGGAGATCAAGCGTGCGCTCCGCGAGGAAGTGCAACTGGAGTGTCAGGATGAGTTGCGCGCGTTGCGTCACCAGATCCTCGACCGCTCCGAGCAGGACCTGAACAACGAGGCCAAGCGGATTCTCATCACCGCGATGCAGCGGCTTGCCTCGAAGCCCAACAACGACATCACCGCGACCATCGTCCAGCTGCCGACCGAGGAGATGAAGGGCCGCATCATCGGACGCGAAGGTCGCAACATCAAATCCTTCGAGGCCACCACCGGGGTGACGCTGCTCATCGATGAGTCGCCGCAGATGGTGCTCATCTCGTCCTTCGACCCGGTGCGCCGCGAGATCGCCCGCATCACGCTCGAGGGGCTCGTGAAGGACGGTCGTATTCATCCGGCCTCCATCGAGGATTTCTACGCCCGGGCGAAGGAAGACGTTGAGCTCAATGTCCAGCAATCCGGCGAGGATGCCGTGCAGAAGCTGGGCATCAATGGCCTGCACCCCGAGATCATCAAGGTGCTCGGCCGCCTCAAGTATCGTTTTTCCTACACGCAGAACGCGCTCGATCACTCCATCGAGGTGGGCTTCCTCTGCTCAATGCTGGCGAGCGAGACAGGGCTCGACCCAAACATCGCCAAGCGCGCGGGCCTGTTGCATGACATCGGCAAGGCGATCGAAGGCGATTACGAAGGCAGCCATGCGACCATCGGCGCGGCTTTCGTCAAAGGGCACGGCGAGACTCCGATCGTGGTCAACGCCATCGCCGCGCACCACGAAGAGGTAAAGCCCGAGACCGTTTATGCCGGCCTGGTGATCCTTGCCGACACGGTGTCGGCCGTCCGCCCGGGAGCGCGTGCCGAATCGATGACAGGTTACATCCAGCGTCTCGATCGTCTGGAAAAACTGGCGATGTCCATCACGGGTGTGCAGCAGGCCTATGCCATCCAGGCGGGCCGTGAAGTGCGCGTGGTGGTCAATCCCCAGAGCGTGACCGACGAGCAGGCGCATGACATTGCCAAGGAGCTGCGCCAGCGCATCGAGGCGGAGCTCCAATATCCGAGCACGATCAAGGTCACGGTCATTCGCGAGTCGCGCTTTACGGAGACGGCGACCTGAAAAGTAGCGAGTAGCGGGTGGTGAGTAGCGAGCATGAGGCGCGGCTTCCTCCCATTGATTCCCGCATATTTCTACTCGCTACCCGCTACTAGCCACTCACTACTTTCTCCCATCATGGCCGACCCGAAGATCCTCGAAACCTTCCCGAATCCCGCTCCGCATCGCGATTTCATCATCGCGCACACTCATCACGAGTTCACCTCGGTGTGCCCGATGACCGGACATCCCGATTTTGCGACCATCACGGTGCGCTACGTGGCCGACAAGGCCTGCGTCGAGCTGAAGTCGCTCAAGCTGTATTTCCACGCCTACCGCAACGAAGGCATCTTTTTCGAGGCGGCGACCAACAAGATCTGCGACGACCTGGGCAAGGCGCTCAAGCCACGCTCGCTGACGATCATCGCCGATTGGAAGGCGCGCGGTGGATTTTCCTCCGTCATCACGGCCGAATACAAGCCGGGTGCGAAAAAGGCCCGCCGTTAAGCGGGCCCCGCAACGGGCGCCGCGGCGTTTCGGCCAGACGCCGGAGCCGCGGACCATCACCACTTCTCGGTTTTGAGGAGGTCCTCGGGGGTGATCTTTTCGAGGACGAGTTGGTCTCCGTCGTAGATGCGCAGCCACATGCCGTGAAGGGTGTCCTTGATCGGTTTGTTGGATCCACTGCCGGCCCACACAAAGCCGGGTTGCAGCACATACCGGTAGCTGGCGACGGTCTCGGTGCGGAAATTGATGCTCTCGTGAATGGGGATGGTGTCGATCTCGCTGCGTTTTTTGACCCGGCGGAATTTTGAACCCGAATCACTGTTACCCGGTCCCTGGTCCTGTTTCACGAAGAGCACATACTCTGCGCGCAACGTGGACAGGGCGCGGCTGCTTTTATTGCTGAGCGTCAGGCTGTAGCCCCACTGATCCTTAAAGGCGGCGACCGCGCCCCCACTTTGCATTTCTTTTTCCGTGCCGAACTTGCCGCGGCTGAATTCGAGCAGCAGTTCATTCGGTTTGAGCATGGGGGGATTGGCGGCCGCCCAGGCCGTGAGCGCTTTCTGGTCTTCCTCGCTGAGACTGGCCAGTGGCAGGTCGAACAGCTGGCCGTCTTCGCGCTTGATCTTAACCTTCCCGTTCTCGACGGAAATGACATCGACCTTGATCGAGCGGCCTTGTTTGTCGGTGATCGTGCGCATCTCTGCCTGGAGCGAGACGAGGCCCAGTCCGCAGACGATAAGGCTACAGCGGAGCAGACGGAGAAATGACGAGGCTTTCATAGGGAGATCACCATTTTTGGGTGGTGCGAAGGTTTTCGGGCATGGCGGTTTCATACACCAGCTCGGTGCCGCGATAGATGCGCAGCCAGACTCCGTGGAGGGTTTCCCGGCTGGTGCTGTCACCCGTTTTGGCGGAGACGATGTTGCCGTTGTATTTGGATTTGATCGCCGAGATGGTTTCGGTGCGGAAGCTGGTTCGTCCCAGTTCGGGGATGGTGGCGATGGGGGTCTGGTAGCGCTTTTTCTTCAGGCCCTTGTCCTCGTCGACGTGGATGTTGTCGACCGTGGCGAACAGCAGGTATTCGGCGCGCAGATTGTCGAAGGGCTGGGAGGTGCGGTTGACCACGGTAATGGCATAGCCCCATTTTTCCTCGGTGAGGGTGCGGCCGTTTTTGACGAGGTCCCCGTTGGTGAGGGTGACATCGATGTCCTTCTTGACGGTGTCGAATTTTCCGCGGCTGAGCTCCACCTGGATCGCGCCGGCCGGGAGCGGTTTGGCCGCTTCCGTGGCGGCCCAGCCCTTGAGTTTTTTCTGATCGTCTTCGCTGAGGGAGGCGAGGGGCAGGGCAAACACCTGGCCGTCGTCGCGTTTGATTTTAACCTGATCGCCGGAGACGGAGAGCACATCGGCCTTGATGGACCGGCCTTGTTTGTCGGTGAGCGTGAAAGGATCGGCGTGCAGCCGCGGCATCACGCACATCAGCACCAAGGCCGAGACAAGCGGGCGAAAGGGGGCGGAAAAACGGTGCGCGTTCTGCATGGTTTGAAAGGTGGCTAAGGTGAGGACGCTGTCTTTCACATAAAGTAACGGAAGCGGCGAACTTATGTCCGTTCATGACCGGGGGAAACAAGTTCAATCAGGCGAGGAGCGGCCGGGGCTTGGGGCGAAACGGCGCCGCGAGGAATCGTTTGGGCAACAAAAGCGTTTATCTCGGCCATAAAGTGGCCCAATTATTGAACTATGAACCCCCTGTGCCGTCTGCCCTTTTGGATTTGTGTGATGGTAATGACCTCGATGTTGCCTGCGGCGGAGCCCGCGGCGCCCGCGGCGCCCGTGGCGCCACCGGTGCCCGAGTTGCGCGGCGTGCTGGTCACCGGCACGGAACGGCGGTTTGCGCTCTCCTTCCCGGGCGGCGACAGCGCCTGGGTCATGGTGGGCGGCAAATTTTCCGGATGGAAGGTGACTGAATTTCGCGCGGCCGAGGATGCCTTGGTGATCGCGAAGGACGGTCAGGAGGTGCAGTTGAAGCTGTCTTCGAGCACGATCGGCGAGGCCGACGTGAAGGCAACGCTGGCGGATGCCGATGACGTGCTGACGAAGATGAAGTTCGACGAGATGTTCGAGAAGCTCATCGCGCAGCAGAAAAAATCGATGGTCGAGATGACGCGGACGATGACGGGCAACATGAAGGGCGTGGACGCCGATGCGGCCGCGGCGTTTCAGTCCAAGGCCATGGACCTGATTTTTGCCGAGATGAAGCCGGAGGACATGAAGGCGGACTTCGCGAAGATCTACAGCGAAGTGTTCACCAAGGCCGAGTTGAAGGGGCTGGGGGATTTTTACGGCACGGCGGCGGGCCAGGCGTTGACCGACAAACAGCCCGAGCTGCAGAAGAAGACGATGGAACTGATGATGCCGCGCATGATGGCCGGCATGGCGAAGATCGGTCCCTTGAGCGCGGAATTTGCGAAGCAGCAGGCGGCAAAAAAGAAGGCCGCCGCGGAGGCGGCTGCCGCGCCTGCGGCTGCTCCGACTCCCGCGCAGTGACAGTGAGGTGGGTCAGGGATTAAGCGCGGCGAGGGTCGCGGCGTGAAGCGCGGGCGTCGTCGCGACGACGGACGTGCCCTTCATCGGATCGCCGCCCTGCCAGTCGGTGATCACGCCGCCGGCGCCGCGGACGACCGGCACGACGGCGGCGAGGTCCCAGAGGTTCATGATCGGGTCGACGGCGATGTCGGCGAAACCGGCGGAGAGCAGCAGATAGCCGTAGCAATCCGCCCAGGTGCGCACGAGGCGTGCACGACGGGCGAAGGCATCGTAGGCGGCGCCGTTCTGGTATTTCGCGGGGTTATAGGGATCGCTGGTGAGCAGGGTGGCGTCCTCGATCCGTGCGCAAGGCCGGACGCGCACGGGGCGGCGGTTGAGCGTGGTGGTCGTGTTGTCGCCGATCATCAGCTGCTGCAGGATAGGCTGGTGGATCGCGCCGAGCACGGGTTGACCGTTGTGCAGGAGCGCGATGAGCGTGCCCCAGAGCGGCACGCCGGTGATGAACGCCTTGGTGCCGTCGATCGGATCGAGCACCCAGACGAATTCGGCGGTGGGACGGTCTTCGCTGAATTCTTCGCCGATGACACCGTGCGAGGGAAACTTTTTGGCGATCAGTGCGCGCAGGAGTTGCTCGGCGCCTTTGTCGGCGGCGGTCACGGGCGAGTCGTCGGACTTGATTTCAACCGCCAGCGCAGGGTTGGCAAAATAAGGGCGGATGAATTCGCCGCTCTCGATGGCGAGCTCGGTGAGAAACGTGCGGTAGGGCGTGAGGTCCACGGAGGGCAGTGTTGCCCATGGACCACACGGAACACACGGAAAAATTGAGAAGAAGTAGGTTTCGACTCCGGCGCTTCCGTGTGTTCCGTGTGGTCCGTGGGCAACCCTTGGACCGATCACCTCATTCACTTCGTCGATTTCGAAGGGAGCATTGCGTCAGGCATCCTTGAATACGGGGTCGTTACCTTGCGTGGTGCGGAAATCGTGGAGAGTCGCACACGGCTCTGTCGCGCGACCGGGCGCGTGCGGGCGGAGGATGTGGCGGTGCACGGGCTCGACACGGCGGCGGTCGCGGAGCACGCGCCCTTCGGCGACGAGTTTGAGGCGTTTGCACGCTGGCGGGAAACCGGGCCGCTGGCGGCGCATTTTGCCAATGCGGAGAACACGTTGATCAAATCGGTGTGGCCTTATCCGCGCACGTCTCCGGATTTCTCCCGGCCGGGTGCGACGGTGACGGAATGGGGGCCGTGGATCGATACGGGACGCCTTTATCCGCAACTCTACCCCTCGCTGGCGTCGGCGAAACTGGCCGACGTGGTGGCGGCGTTTGCGTTGCAACCGCGGCTGGACGCGCTGGCGGCGGAGCATTGCCCGGTGAAGCGACGGCATTATCACTGTGCGCTTTACGATGCGCTGGCGGGGGCGTTGCTGCTGGCGCGGCTGGCGGCGGAGCCTTCGCTTGCCGGTCAATCGCTTGCGTGGCTCGTGGAAATGAGCACGCTGGATGGCACCCGGCGCGACGAGATGCGCCAGGGCGGACTATTCCAAACCTGACACTCTTTTCATGATGAATGCGGTCGAAATCGTCGCCCATCGGGGTGCCTCGGCGGACGCTCCCGAGAACACGGTCGAGGCCGCCAACCTGGGCTGGTCGCAGCAGGCCGACGCGGTGGAAATCGACGTGCACCTGACGCGCGATGGCGAGGTGGCGGTCATCCATGACCACACGCTGTTGCGGACAACGGGACGGGATGCACGGGTGGATGCGCTGACGCTGGCGGATATTCAAAAACTGGATGCAGGCATCTGGAAAGGCGCGAGTTGGCGCGGTGTGCGCGTGCCTTCGTTGGGAGACATCCTTACGACGGTGCCGACGGGCAGGAAGCTTTTGATCGAGCTGAAGGCGGCGGAAGGCCTGGCTCCGGCATTGAAGCGCGCAGTGGCGGCGGGACCGGTCAGCGCGGAGCGGATCGTGCTGATCAGTTTCGAGCGGGAGGCGCTGCGTGAAGCGAAAAAGGCGTTGCCGGACTGCCGTGCGCTGTTCCTGGCGGACACGCCTGAGGGCGCACCGGAGAAGTTGCCCGGATTGATCCGGCTTTGCCGTGAGGAAGGGTTTGCCGGGCTCGGCGTGAGCACCGGCTGGCCGATTGATGCTAATCTGGTCGGGCGGTTGCGTGCGGAGGGTCTGGAGTTGCACGTCTGGACCGTGAACGATGCGCGACGGGCCCGGGCGCTGGCGGCCGCGGGGGTGGCGAGCATCACGACGGACCGGCCGGGCTGGCTGCGGGGAAAACTCAGCGAGGACTGAAGGCCGTCGTGAGTTGGTCGAGCGAGATTTCCACCAGGGAGCCGAGTTTGAGCGCGGCGTGGGCAAACTCGAAGTGAGCGGTCGAGGGATTGGGAATGACAACGACACGCAGGCCCGCGCGGTGGGCGGCGACGTGACCCGGGACCGAATCTTCGAAAGCGAGCGTTTCAGCGGAGTTCACTCCGAGGCCGCGCAGCGCGGCGAGGTAGACATCGGGCGCCGGTTTGCCGATCGCGACGTCATCGCGACAGGCGATATGATCGAAAAACTCCAGCATGCCGCGGTGGGCGAGGTGGCCTTCGACATGCGCGTGCGAGGAGTTGGAGGCGATGCCGATTTTCAATCCGGCGGCGCGGGCGGCCTTGAGAAGCTCGAGGGTGCCCGGGAGCGGAGGAGCGGCGAGTGTGAGCTGGCGTGCGGCCATGCGGTAGCGCTCCTCGAGGAGATTGCGATCGATCTCCGGGGCGTAGGCGGCCCAATAATCGTGGACGACATCGGTGTGGCCGACGATGTGGTGGAGCGCACCGCGATCCACGGTGATGCCGTCCTCCGTGTGCAACTGCACCCAGGCATCGATCAGCACCGTTTCGGTGTCCACCAGCAGTCCGTCGAAGTCAAAAATCAGCGCGCGCAGCATGGGATCATTGTTGCGACAAGCGTTCGTTCGGGAACACAAAAAAGCCGGCATCGTGAAGATGCCGGCCGAAAGCGTGATGCAACTCAGACAGCAGGGGTCTTGCGACGGCGCCAGGCGACGAACACGCCGGCGGCGGCCGCGAGCCCGAGGGCGACCGTGGCGGGTTCGGGGACCGCCGAACTCGTGAACTGGCCTGAGAAGCTGTAGTAGGCGGCAGGAAGATTGAAGGCCGCGTGATCATAGCTGATGAAGACGGTGCCGGTTTCGCCAACGAACGTGAAATCGAGCGCTTCAAAAAATGCGGTTGAGGGACCGTTGACGCTGAATCCGCTGATCATGGTGCCGGGCTGGGTGATCAGTCCGGAAAGAGTGAAAACGAAACCGGATTGATCGGTGTCCATCCGGAGCATGGCATCCGCATACATGCCAAAGTCGAAGGTGCCGTTGTCACGAAGCGTGAAATAGCCGTAATCGGTGAAAGAGGGCGATTCGCTGTAGAACGAAAAACTGGCGTTGCCTCCATCAGAGAGGATGAACGGGGTGGCGCCCGTGTAGTTTCCCGGAAGATACGATGATCCGCCGAAAATATAGTTCGCGTCGCCATCGGAGAACTTGAAGGAGGTGGATGCCGGGAAATTGCCCGTGCCTCCGGGGCCGGGTTGGGCGAAGAAACCGGCGGCTGCCGCGGATGAGCTCAACATCGCTCCGGCCAGAGCGAGGAGAAATAAGGCAGATGCAACTTTCATAATCTTGATAGGGATGGAATGCCCCCGTGGCCGCTCCTTGTAAAGCTCGGTGCACCGCGGGTGCCCAGGGCATGGCTAATCAGACAGGTAAATCGTGGAGCCCTGTTGAACCGCGTGCTCGGTCACATCGGGTGTCCATTGCTTTTCCCGGCAACTCACCTTCCAAGG
Source organism: Rariglobus sp. (assembly GCA_029266495.1). GTDB lineage: Bacteria > Verrucomicrobiota > Verrucomicrobiia > Opitutales > Opitutaceae > Rariglobus. The sequence continues at coordinate 67,456 of JAQSWS010000001.1, forward strand.
ACCAAGAGAGCGCACGTTTGAGGCGTCCGTGACCGCGGTTGAATAAGGGACGATCAACGTAAACCGCCCGGCTTCATCCGCCTGCGTTGTCACCACGTGGGTGAAACGGCGTCCCTGCGCGGTCGTTGCCAGTTCCACGGTGGCGGTGACCTGACTGTTTGGGGTGGCATTGCCGGCGAGGCGGGCGCCGGCGACTTGTTCGTAGATCCTGATGGCGGGGAGGATCTTGCCATCATAGGCCTCGCTGGCGTCCTCCTTCCAGAACCCGAGCAGGGTCGCCTGGCGGGCCTGCGCCTGTTGCCCGGGCCCGTCGAGCAAGCTGGCCTTGCAGCTGAAGTCATTCGACGCGGGATTGAACACCAGGCGGAAAAAAACCTCTGCGCGGCTTTCGAACACCAGGCGAAAATGATTCAGGCCTTGCCCGTCGGCGAGCACGAGACGGGAGGCGAAGAGGCGGTGGTAAGCCCCGGTCATCCCAGGGCGGACCGTTGACACACCTTGGCGGAGCACGATTTGCCGGCTAATCAGCGGCGCAGGGTCGATCCCCGCGGTGGCGAGGTGAACGTTGAGATAATCGGCCACCGTTTGGGGTTCGAGGACCACATAGCGGACCGTCTCGGCGACGGTGGATCCGTGCAACGGAGCGGCGCGGGCGCCGGCTTCCGATTCCATGAACAGCGGCCGCAGAGGCCCGGCCTCGGGATAACGTGAGCTGACGGACGGCCAGCGGGCGACGGTGTTGACGAGGTTGCCGTTGTGCCAGTCGGTGAGCACGCCCTTGCGTAAAGCCGGCACCGGCCGGTCGCGCAGCCAGCGCATCGCCTCGCGCCACGGCTCGCTGGCGATGTAGCCGGGAGCTTGATACCATGCGCGCAGGGGCCGGAGGGGCACGGTGGCGGCCGGGATCAACGCTCCCGCCAGCACGAGGCCGGTTGAGCCGGCGAGCAGGGTTCGGGCAATCCGCCGGTGCCGCGGGTTTGCCGGGGCCTCTTCGCATGCTCCCCAAAAATATCCGGCCAGCACCACGGCGTGGAGAGCGCCGAGATAGGCGTAGTCGAACGTGCGGCACCACAATGCCACCAGCAGCAGGCTGGGCAGCACCGCCAGCCACCATCCCGGCCGCCGGGCCGCGCCGCTCAACACGCCGGTGGCGGGCGTCAGCAAGGCAAGCACGCCGGCAAGTCCGGCAAGGCTTAGGAAATACCGCGTCGTCACTACGACGTGCTCCTGCACGAACGGGGATTTGCGCGCCAGCATGTCCCGGACGGCGTCACGCAACGCGCCCGGAAAGGCGAGCACCGCCAGTCCTGCGGCGGCAAACGTGACGCCGGCGATCATCGCCTTCGCCCCCGGCTTCAGTGGAACGCGCGAGCTTCCGAAATACGCATGCAGTGCAGGGAAGAACCCCACGAGCACGGTGGCCCCCGCCAGTGCGCTCCACCAGAGCCGGACGTGCATGACGAGCGACGGCAGAGCGAGGCCCGCCCCGCCGGTGAGGATCAGGAACGCGAGCCAGTAACGCATGGCTGCGCGTGCGGTCGGTCCGGTGTCGCGGCCCGCGACGGCATCGGCCACGACCTGTCCCGCAAAGGCGAGGGCGAAAACAGGCAGGTAGAGAGGCGCGCCCAGCCAGGTGAAGAAAAACAACGAGAGTGGCAGCGCCGCACCCCAGGCCGGCCGCCACCACGGCACGGCGGTCTTCGCATCAAGGCGCAGGGCTGTCATGCAGCCACGGATACACAAAAGGCCGAGCACCATCTCGGCGACATGATGGTCGCAGAAGCCGAGGGAGGTGCGCATGAGCCCGTCGCCAGGAAGCAGCACGCACCACAAGGCCATGACGAGGGCGGTCACCATCGGAGCGTGTCTGCGCACCAGCCCGAAGACGAGCGGCACCAGCAGGGCCGCGCCGGCCGGGGGGACAAACAGGCACACCCACTGGAGCGCCCGCTCCGACGTGGCGCCCGTGATGAGCATCGTAATCCTGGCGAGTGTCGCCAGCAGCAGGTCATAGAGCCCCGCGGCGTCATTGCGCAGCACGGCCGGATAATGGCTGCCGGCATCCCAACGCATCAGGGAGGGAAAGTGGTTGAGCGTATGAAGCGCCTGCCGGAAATGAAAATACGGGTCGGTCTCCGGCAGGATGACCAGGTCTCCGTCCGGCGCCAAAAATTCCCAACCCGGGAAGACGCGAAGAAGAAAGACGGCGGCTCCCAGCATCACCAGGACGGCGATCGCGAGGAGCCGGGGATTGAGGCGATTGACGGAAAGCATGGGGCGGGCTCAAAGCCAGCGACGCACCAAGGTCGCGGCGTGGACCGCGGCGGGGCTGGCGACGAGGCTGCGCAGACGTTCGCTGCAGGCGAGCCAGGCGCCCGGTTGAGCGAGGAGCCCTGCGAGGGTGGCGGCCACGCGTTCGTCCGCCCAGGTGGCTTCGCTGACGTGCGGGCAGCCGGTGAGGGAGGTGAACGCAAAGGCGTTGTCGTGCTGGTGGCGCGCCGCGGCGCCTTCGAGCGGAACGATCAGCGCGGGCACGCCCGCCGCCGCGAGTTCGTGCAACGTGATCGCGCCGGCGGTCGCGACGATCAGATGGGCGGACGAAAAGGCCGGGGCGATGGGATCGAGGTAGGAGTGCACCGAGGCGTCGACCTCGAGGGAGGCATAGCTGCGGGCGATTGTCCCGGGCGCGATCGCGTGACCCGCCTGGTGGATGATCGAAAGCCCGGGGTGTGACCGGGCCAGCAGATGCATCACCGCAGGCATGCGTTGATTCAAAAACGGATTTCCGAGCGAGCCGCCCAGCACCAGCACGCGCACGGTGCCGGCGGGGAACGTCACCTGCTGGGTGGCGAGTGCCTGCACGGCATGTCGCAGCGGCACGCCCACCACGTCGGGATGCGGACCACGGTGGAGCGATTGGTGAAACAGCCGGCTGGTGAGCAGCGCTTTTGCAAAAGGCAGCAGCACGCGGTTGGCGAGGCCCAGCGTGGTGTTGGATTCGTAGAGGATGACCGGCAGGCCGAGCGAAACCGCCGCGAGGCCGGGGGCGAGGGCGGCAAAACTGCCCAGGCTTACCAAGGCGGTGGCGCGGGATTGTTTGATTGCCCGCCGCGCCGTGAGGATCGCCGGCATGAGCGTCGCGAGTGAAACCGCCCGCGCGGCGGCCCTGCGGCCGGCCCAGGGAAGGGCGGGAACGCCGATAAACGGCAGCCCCGCCTGGGCAATCAGCGAGGCCTCCATGCCGTCGCGGGCGCCCATGAAAATGCAATCCACATCGGGTGTGAGCGCTTCGGCCAGGGCGATGCCGGGAGTGATATGGCCTGCGGTATAACCACCGGCAATGATGAGCGAAGGCCGCACCGCGCGTTTGATAGAGGCTTGTGGGCGGATCACAATTCCGTTTTAGCCGAGGACGAAATGCCTTCTCCTCCGCCCCCGGCTCAAGCCGTCCCTCATGCGGTGGTGATTGTGCTGGGAGATCTCGGGAGGAGTCCGCGGATGCTTAACCATGCGCGCGCCCTGCTCGGACGGGGCTGGCGGGTCTCGCTCGCGGGCTACGCCGAAAATCCGTTGCCGCCCGATCTTGCGGGCAACCCTTTGGCGGAGGTGTGGGATTTGTCCGCCGGTGGTGCGGGGCGTCCGCGTGCGTGGTGGCGGCTGGCGCGACGGTTGCGGAATGACGGAAGCTGGCGGCTGGCGATCGTGCAGAACCCGCCGGGCTTTCCTGCATTGTGGGCGCTGCCGTGGCGATTGCGGGGACGCGAGGTGGTGCTCGACTGGCACAACGTAGGCGCGTCGCTTTATGCACTCTCCCGGCCGCGAGCCACGCTGCGCACGAAGCTCTATGCGTTATGCGAGCGGATGGCCGCTCGTCGCGCGACGGTGACCTGGGCGGTTTCGCACGCCCTTGCGCGGCGGGTTGCGCCGTCCGCCGTGGTGGTGATCGATGCGCCGTCCTCCGTGTTTCTTGCGTCGGCGAAGGTTCCGCAGGACCGGCTGGAATGGTGGCGGCGGGTGCTGCCCGGTCAGCTGCCTCCGCCAGCGAAGGCCGCGTGGATCGTCGCGCCATCGAGCTGGGGCACCGACGAGGACAACGACGCGATTCTGCGCGTGGCGCGGCACTGGGCCGCGCGTGCCGCCGAGTGGGGGGAGGCGCGGCCGGTCGTGGTCATCGCAACCGGCCGCGGGCCGGGGCGGGAGGCTTTTGCATCGCAGGCGGCCGCCCTGCCGGAGGGACCGGTGAGCGTGCGCAACGTCTGGCTGCCTCCGGGAGAATATCCGGCGCTGCTGGCGGCGGCGGACGCCGGCCTGTGCCTGCACCGGTCTTCGTCGGGGCTGGATCTGCCGATGAAACTCGCCGACATGCGTGGTGCGGGCCTGTCCGCGCTGGTGCTCGATTACGGACCGGTGCTGGCGGAGACGTTTGTCGACGGAAAAAATGGCCGGTTGTTTACAGACGATGCCGGGTTGGCGGACTGTATTCGGGAAATTGTTACGAGAAGCCCCGGGGATGCCGTTTTGGGCGAGACGTGGGAGCATCGCTGGAACCGGATTCTGGGGCCGTGGTGTGCAACGTTGGAAGCGAAGGGAAGCCACTCATGAACGGCGCACGATGTGCGGTGATCATCAAACCCTGGTTGGGTGTGGGCGGGGCGGACCGGTGGTCGATCGACGCGGCGCTCGCGTTGAGGGCGGCGGGTTGGGACGCGACGATCTGGACGAACCGGCATGTGCGGGAGACGACCTTCCCGGAAACGCTCGACGGACGGGTTCGGGTGGAGGTGCGTGCGGAGGCGGAGGCGTTGGCCGGACGCTTTGACCGTTTCCGTGTCTGGCGTGTGCTGCGGCGGCAACGGGCGTTGTTGCGCGCGATGAAGCAGGAAGGCGTGAATCCGCAGTTGGTGGTCTGCGACGTGCTGCCGCATGTGGTGCCGTTTGCGCGGCGGCTGTGGCCGAAGTCGGCCGTGCTCTGTTACTGCCATTATCCCGACAAGCTCATGGCGCCGGCGGGCGGGTGGATTTACCGGCTTTATCGCGGGCCGCTGGACTGGCTGGAGCGCCGCGGGCTCGCGGCGGCGGATCATGTGGTGGTGAACTCACGGTTCACGGCGACGGCGGTGCGGGAGGCATTTCCAATGCTGGCGACGCGTTCGCTGGCGGTGGTCTATCCGGGGGTGGTCGTGCCGGGCGGCGAGATCGAGCGCAGGGCCGGCGGATGGTTTTTGACGGTGAGTCGCATCGATCCGCGGAAAGGGTTGCCGCTGGTGGTGGCGGCGTTTGCGGCAATGAAAGAGCGGGTGTCGTCGGACGAGTTTGCGGGCTGCCGGTTGATTCTGGCGGGAGGCTATGACGAGCGTTTGCCGGAGGTGCGGGCGTTGCTTGCGGGCTTGCGCGCGCAGGCGGAGAAGGCGGGCGTGGCAGCGCAGGTGGAGTTCAGGCTCAACGTGAGCACGGACGATTTGGAGGCGTTGTGGGCCGGGGCGCGTGCGCTGGTTCATTCGATGGACGGGGAGCATTTCGGGATTGTGCCGGTGGAGGCGATGGCGCGCGGGCTGCCGGTGCTGGCGGTCAACTCCGGCGGACCGTGCGAGACGGTCATGGACGGCGTGACCGGCGCGTTGAGACCGCCCGAAGCGGAGGCGTTCGCGGCGGTGATGGCGGACTGGCTGCGGGGGCCCGGGGCGGCCGGTGTCCTCGGTGCGGCGGGACGCGTGCGGGCGAGGCTGTTGTTCAGCCACGAGCGGTTTGCCGCCGACATGGTGGCGGCGGCGGATGAGGCGATGAAACCGGTCGCGGTGGTTTCGCACCCGCCGTTTGGCGTGTTGGGCGGAGGGGAGGTCGTTGCCGCGTGGACGGTGCAGGCGCTGTCGGATGGTTACCGGGTCGTGCTTGTTGGCCGCGCGCCGGTGGCATTGGAGCAAATTGACCGGTGGTCCGGGACAAATTTACAGGCGGCGCGCATTCGAAGGGTGGCCTGGCCCGCGTGGATGCGACTGTTTTTGAAATTGTGGCCGGGGCGGGGGGATCGGTGGCAGCATGTATTTCAGGAACGGATACTGATGAGGCTTTCGCGCCGGGAGCGCGTGACGGTGTGGGTGAGCACGTTCAACGAAAGCCGTCTGCCTGCACCGGGAGTGCAATATGTGCATTTTCCGGCGGGTGCGGTGAATCAGGTTTATGCCTGGTGTCTGCGGCTCATGGCTCCCAGCGGAATGACCGGTCCGGCGGCGCATCGGACTTTGGTGAATTCGAATTTTACGGCGGAAAAATGGGGTGGAGATGCCAGGGTGGTTTACCCGCCTGTGCCGGCTTTGACCGGCAGACGCCCGTGGGCGGAGCGCGCGGAGTTTCGCATGGTCTGTCTCGGGCGCCTGCTGCCCGGAAAAGGAATCGTGCGTGCCTCGCGCATCGTGGCGGCAGTGCGCGCGCAAGGCATTCCAATGACGCTGGCGGTGGTGGGTGCCTGGGCGTGTTCGGGCCGGGAGCGCCGCCGGATGGAACGCGAGCTGCGAGCCAGTGAAGGACTCGAGTGGCACGGAGAGCTGGCGCGCGCCCAACTGGCGGCGCTGGTTGCGGAGAGCCGTTACGGATTGCTCGGCATGGAAGAAGAACCGTTTGGCATCGCGGTGGCGGAGTTGCAGGCGGCGGGATGTATCGTGTTTGCGCCGGAGAAAGGCGGGCCCGCGGAGATCCTTGACGAGCCGGCGCAGCTTTACCGGGACGAGGCCGACGCGGTGCGAAAAATCATCGCGGTGGTTCGTTCGCCGGAGAGGCAGACGGAGTTGCATGAACGTGCGAAAAACCGGGCGACGTTGTTTTCGCCGGAGTGTTTCATGCGGAGGATCCGCGACGAGGTCAGCCGATCGGTGGCGGCGAGGTGACCGCATCCGTCGCGGCAGCGGCGGCGAACCGCGTGAAGCCCGGATGCGATGCGGCCAGTTCAGCGTAGGTGCCGGTGGCTTCGATGCGGCCATTGCGCACGAATGCAACCCGGGAGGCGGTTTGCGCGGTGGCGAGGCGGTGGGTGATGAACACGACCGTGGATGTGGGGGCGCGTGCGGCGAGGGCGGCGAGCACGGCTTGTTCGACCGGTTGATCAAGGAAGGCGGTGGCTTCGTCGAGCAGGAGCAGGCGGGGTTTGCGGTAGAGGGCGCGGGCGAGGGCGACACGCTGGCGTTCGCCTCCGGAAAGCGTGCGGCCGTTTACGCCCAACGGAGTGGATGAGCCTTGGGGGAGTCGCATCACGACCCCGGTCAGTTGCGCGGCGATGATTGCTTCGTCGAGCGCCGGTTGATCAATCCGGTCCGGAGGCACGCCCAAGGCGATGTTGGCGGCCAGGGTGTCGTCAAGCATCGGAGCGTCCTGGCTGACGAAGCCAACCAAGCGCTGCCAGCGTTCGTCATCGGGGAAAAGCGGACGATCATCGGCGATGACGGTGCCTTTGTCGGCACCGACGAGGCCCGCGATCAAGAGCAGCAGCGTGCTTTTGCCGTGACCGGACGGCCCCACGATTGCCAGGCGTTCGCCGGGATGGAGCACGAGGCTGGCATCGGACAGCGCAGGGGATTCAGCGCCGGGGTAGGTAAAGCTGACGTGTTCGAGGCGAAGGTGTTGTTCGAAAGACGGCGGCGGTGCCGGGGGGGCGGGGAGGGTGGGAGTGCCCGGTAACGCGTCGCCCGCGATTCGTGCTGCCGCCGCGAGGCTGTTTTGCACCGCGAAGACACGGTAGATCAGGCGATTGATGGCGGGCAGCATGCGCAGCGCCGCGTAAAGCGTGACCACGAGGAGCGGCAGACCGGTTTGGTGTTTAAAGAGCAACAGCAGCAGACAGGCGCCGACCAGGAAGAGCGCCTCAAGGAGGAAGAGCGGCGTTTGGCGCCAGGTATCAATGTGCACCTGTGGCCGGCCCAGTCGGGCGCGAACGCTTTCGAAACGATTGAGAAAAGCATCCGCAGTCCCGCTGATGCGAATCTCCCGGATTCCCAGGATGACGCTTTGCACGAATCCGAGCAGGGCGGGGCGGGCGATCACCTGCGCTTCGCCCCAATGAGCATGCCGCCGATGGGCGAAGTGCATGGCCAGCCCGGCCAGCGCGCCCAACAGCACGAGCAGGCCGGTGGCCGCCACGGGAGCGGCCAGCATGAGGGTCGCGCCCAGCGTCAGCACCACCAGTCCTTCGGAAAAAATCAAAACCACCGAGGCGATGCCGTCGCGGCCGACCGTATTGGCGGACGACTGGACATCTTCGACGATGGCGGTGGCGGGCGTGGCGAGGTGTGCCCGCAGCGGTGCATGCAACCAGCGGCCCAGCGTGTGACGGGCAAGGGCGGCGACGGTCCGCTCGGAGAGAAGTTCGCGCCACCCCGTTTCAGCCAGGCGCAGGATGGTTTTAACAACGATGACCGCACAGAACAGGCCTAGCAAAACGACCGGGTCTTCGGGGGTTTGGCCGAGCCAGCGGGTCAACGTTCCCTCGGGTGGAGTGCCACCTCCGGTCAGCGTGACCATGCGCAGAAGCAATCCCGCCGTCGCAAGGTCCAGCGCCGCGCCGACAACCCCCAGCGGAGCGAGCCACATCCAGCCGCGTCGCAAGGGCGCGTCCAGCACGGCCCAGCAGGTTCGAAGCGGGCGCGAAGATGGATTTGAGGCTGAACGCGCAGTCATGAAACAGCTTTCGTGAATGGGGCCGTGCGGAGACTGGCGCAATGGTTCTCTCGTCGTCGTTCAATGAAAGCAGCCTCCGGCTCGACGGCCTGCAAAGAAGCGTTATCACTTTTCCTCCATGACCGGACTCACCCCTTTTGCCTCACGCGTTTCCCTCTGCTTTGCAACCGCCTCCCTTTTCCTGATGACCCACGCTTTTGCCGACACCAAACCCGCGACTCGCAACCGCGCCGAGATTGCCGCCGATTACAAATGGGATTTTTCCCCGATCTACCCCGACTGGGGCGCATGGGAGCAGGGCATGAAGGACATGGAGGCGAAAATGGACGCGTTCGCCGCACTCAAAGGCACACTCAAGGACGGGCCCGCCGCCGTCCTCAAGGCCTACCGTCTCCATGACGAGATCGGCATCATCCAATACCGCGCCTACCGGTATCCCCAGCTTCAGCGTGACACCGACACCCGCAATCAGGAGATCGCCGGCCGCCTCCAGCGGGTGCAGGCGCTCTTTGCCAAGTTTGGCACCGCCACCGCCTGGTTCAACCCCGAGCTGCTCGCCGTTCCCGAAGACACGATGCGCGGCTGGCTCGACGCCACACCGGACCTCAAGCCCTACCGCTTTCCGATCCTTGACGCCTATCGCCAGCAGAAGCACGTCCTCGACGAAAAGGGCGAAAAACTCCTCTCGTTCGCCACGCGTTTCAACGAAACCCCGCGCTCCGTTTACTCGGAGTTGAGCACCTCGGACATCAAGTTCCCGACGATCACCCTCGCCGACGGCAAGGACGTGACGCTCACGCCCGGCGCCTACCAGTCGATTCTCGCAACCAATTACAACCAGGCCGACCGCGCCAAGGCCTTTGAGGCCTACCTGAAAACTTACGAAGCCACGAAGAACACCTACGCCGCCATCTATCGTGGCATCCTGGAACGCGGCTGGTTCATGGCCCAGGCCCGTGATTATCCCTCCACGCTCCACCGTGCGCTTGATGGCGACGCCATCCCGCCCGAAGTCTACACCACCTTGGTCGACACCGTCCGGGCCGGCACCGCGCCGTTGCAGCGTTACATCAGGCTTCGTCAAAAAATCCTCGGGGTCGAAAGCTACCATCTCTACGACGGGCAGATCCCGCTGGTGAAAGACGACACCCAGTGGCCCTACCGTCCCGCTCGTGCGCTCGTCCGCGACTCGGTCGCCCCGCTCGGCACCGAGTATCAGTCCAAGCTCGCCGAGCTTCTCGAGCGCAACCGCATCGACGTCTACGAAAACGAGGGCAAGCGCTCCGGCGCCTACAATGCGGGCGTTTACGGAGTGGGGCCCTATGTGCTGATGAACTACAATGACACGCTCGATGCGGTCTTCACGTTCGCGCACGAGATGGGCCACGCGATGCACACGCGCCTTTCCGAGGAGAACCAGCCGTTCGCCACGGCCGACTACACGATTTTTGTCGCGGAGGTCGCCTCGACGATCAACGAGCGCCTGCTTCTTGAGAAGCTGCTCGCCGAGAGCAAGGATCCCAAGGAGCGCTTCCTCCTGCTGCAGCATGCCATCGACTCCATCGTGGGCACATTCTACACGCAGGTCCTCTTCGCCGATTTCGAGCACCGTGCCCACACGCTTGCGGAGAAAGGCGAGCCGCTCACCGCCGACGTGTTCAGCAGCCTCTACGACGATCTGCTCAAGGACTACTACGGCGATGCCATCGTGCGTGATCCCCTCTACCGTTATACCTGGACGCGCATCCCGCATTTCTACAACTCGCCGTATTACGTTTATCAATACGCGACCTGCTTCGCCTCGTCCGCGCAGCTTTACAAGGTGATGAACACCGGAACTCCCGCCGAGCGTGCCGCTGCCACGGAGCGCTACCTCACGCTGCTCAAGAGCGGTGGCAACGACCACCCGATGGAGCAGCTCCGGAAGGCAGGCGTGAATCTGGCGAAGCGTGAGACCGTGCAGGCGGTGATCGACCAGATGGACGGGCTGGTCACGCGCCTCGAAGCCGAGGCGGCAAAGTTGAAGTAGGCGATTTAGCCGCAACCGCGCAATTTTCGGTTTGATATAGCGCCTCACCTTGTGAGGCGTGCAGTTTTTCCGCCCACGAATACCGCAGCGGCCTGGCCCTGCATGTCGAAATTTGTGACAGGGCAGCCTGCTCGTTTGTTTCCGCCTTACTGGCAGACATCACGAAAACTTAACTCGTGAGTAACGTGTTCGTCGCAATGTCCGGGCATACTCGGCGCTTCATGACCACGTTTTCCTCCAAGTTTCCCTGGATTGCCGCCGCCTTGCTGTTCGCTCCCGTCTGGGCGAATGCGCAATTCGCCATCACCACTGACACCGCCAACGCGCCGCAGACCACCTCGGCAGGAGACAATACCGTAGCTGTTGGGGCAACCCTGACCCTGACTGGCAGCTCCGCGAGCGCCAGCACCGTCACCGTGGGCGGCGCGCACACCTTTACCAACAGCGGCACCACCTCGACTTCGCGCGATGCCGATGCCAGCGGAGAGATTCAAAATGCCGTCCTGGTCAGCGGCGGCAGCGCCACGGTGATCAACAGCGGCGTCATCACCGCCACGGGCAATCCCGTTTCGGGCAGTGGCGCGCGCACCGTCACCGCCATCCAGATCACGGGCAGCGGACTCGGTCTCACCAACAGCGGGACAATCTCCGTTACCGGCACCAACGTCGACGAGACGCTTCAAGCCATCCTGGCGGGCGGCTCCAACATGACCTTTGCCAATTCCGGGACTATTTCTGCTTCTGGCCTGGGCCGGGCCATCGACAGTGCCAACAGCGCACTGGGGACGTTCACGATCAATAACGAAGCTGGCGGCCTCATTCGTTCGTCCGGCGAGGACGCTATTCGCGTGCGTGGTGCCACCACCGTGGCCATTACCAACAGCGGCACCATTTACTCCGGTCCCGATTTCAACAACGCGCCCACCACGGCGATCGCCACCGGCCAGGCGCTCGACTTGACGAGCGCCACGGGCGCGGGCGGCACGGTGGTCAACACCTCCACCGGCATCATCAAGGCCGACGGTCACGATGCCGTGCGTCTCGGCAGCAACATGACGCTGACCAATCACGGTATCATTCGCGGCAACAGCGTGGTCAACGACAGCCCGGCCAATAACGCTTTTAACACTCCGCCCGGCAGCACCACTGAAACCTATTCCGCTTCCGAGGGCGTCTCTTTCGAAAACGGCACCAACTCGGCATTGGACAACCATGGCTCGATTTCCGGCGCCCGGCACGGCGTGGAATCCGACGTGAGCGCTACGAACATCACCATCACCAACCGTTCCACCGGCACCATCGTCGGTCGCAACGGCTCCGGCATCGGCTTCGATTCCACCAGTTCCTCCGTCACCAATGTGGTCGTCCATAATTACGGCCTTGTCCGTGGCGACTACGCCGGCGTGGGCAACGTCATCGATCGCACGGGTGCCGCCAGTCCCTACAGCGACGGTGATGGCGACGGTGTTGATATCGACGGAGCCGCAACCATCCACAACCATGCGACCGGCCAGATTCTTTCGACCGGCGCCGGCGGCTTTGACACCGGCGGTCGCGCCAACAATTCCGAGGGCATTTCCATCGGTGGCGGCGTGATCGTGAACGACGGACTGATCCGTGGCGCGGGCCGAGGCATCGTGGTCAACAACGACGCCGTCGCGAGCCGCAGCGGTGTCGTCGCCACGACGATCACCAACAACACCGGTGCGACCATCGAAGGCCAGAACGGCTTTGCGATCCGCCTCGAGAACAAACTGGGCGATGCGCGCGACAACGACACGATCACCAACGCCGGCACGATCATCGGCGGCGGATCTATTCCCGATCCGGACGCCACCTCAACGCTTCAAAACGGCGCGATCGACACGAATTCGACCGGCACGCTCGACGGGATTGTCTACACCGGCACCGGCGCGGGCCGTTTCACCCGGGGCGACGGCTCGGCGATCCAGACGGGCGAGGGCGACGATGTGCTCACCAATACGGGCACGATCACCGGCAGCACCGGTCGGGCGGTCAACATGGAGGGCGGCGCCGACACCGTGAACTACAATGCCGGCACGATCACCGGCGACATCGATGGCGGCGCGGGCGCCGACACGCTGAACCTTGGCGCCAGCGTTGCCGCCGCCTCGAACATCAAACGTATTGAGCGCGTCAACGTGGCCGCCGGCACCTCCACGCTTTCCGGTGTGATCAGCGGCACGACCCTCACCAAGGGCGGAGCAGGCGTGCTCGTCGTCACCGGCAACAACACGCACACCGGCTCCACCACCGTCGAGGAGGGCACGCTGGTCGTGAACAACACCGCCGGTTCCGGCACGGGGAGTGGTGATGTGTTCGTGGACACGGGGGCGATCCTCGCGGGCTCCGGCATTATCGCGGGCAACGTCGCCCTCGACGGCATTCTCGCGCCCGGCAACAGCATCGGCACGCTGACGGTTGAGGGCGACGTCACCTGGAACGGCGACGCGGGCAATGCCTGGCAGTTTGAACTCGGGCTCGGCGACTCGTCCGATCGACTGCTGGTTGGCGGCGATTTCCTCAAGGGCACGGGCTTCGACTACGTGTTCGACTTCCAAAGCGGTGCGGTCACGGGTGAATTTGTCCTCGTGCAATGGGACGAGGAAGGGATGACCAACTTCACCGCTGACGATTTCAGCTACATCAACCTGGGGTCGGGGCTAAGCGGCACGTTTGCGATCGACGGCAACCAACTCGTGTTCAGCGCGGTGCCCGAGCCATCGACGTATGCGGCGATCTTCGGCGCGGGCGCGCTTGGATTCGCGCTCTGGCGCCGGCGTCGGGTAAAATAAGATTTGTGGGTAGGGCGTGACCGCCGGGCGCACCGGTTGGACGTGCGCAGGCATGGTGACTTCGCGGCGGGCCCAGCGGTCCCGCCCTACCTTGGAATCGGACGGTCAGAGCGGTTTGCAGGCGGCGATCAGATCGTCCACCGGGGCGGAGGCCATCGCGATGACGGTGTCGGCGGCGCCGTAATAGAGACGGGCCTCGCCGTTGTCCTCGACGGTGAAGCCGCAGGGGAAAATCACGCTGCCGCGGAAGCCGTCGACCTCATAGGACGTTTCAGGCGCGAGCAACGGTTCGCGCATCAGGCCGATCACATGCGTCGGATCCTTGAGATCGAGGAGGATGAGCCCGGCGTCATAACGTTTGGTCCACGGGTTTTTCTCCCAGCCCTTGAGCGGCTTGTCGGTGTCCTTGAAGACGGTGTGGATAGGCGCGAGCCAGCCGGCCTTGGTGCGAACGGGCGGGGCGGCGGGGCCGATCTTGGAGTTGGCGAAGGGAACCTCCTCGCTGCCGAGCACGAGGCGGGTGTCGCCCCAGAAACGAAGGTCGGGCGAGCGGCTGCCCCAGATCTCGAAGGCCTCGGGTTTTCCGCGACCGTAGATCGGGAAGGGGCGTTCGAGCCGAACATAGTGGCCGCCGATCTTTTCGGGGAAGAGCACCATGTTGCGATTATCCGGCGAGGAGACGCTGATGAACTTAAACGACTCGAAGTCCTCGGTCGTGGCGATGGCGCCGAGCACTCCGTGGGCGGTGTCAACCGCGAAGCAGAGATAAGGACGGCCCTCGATGATGGTGATGCGCGGATCATAAACCCGGCGGATTTCCTGCCGGCCAAAGCGAGCGTCAAAGAGAGGGGCGAGCGCGTCGCGGGCGGATTCCTCGTCAAGCACGGGCTTGGGGCGGACGGTCCACTTGATGCCGTCGGCGCTTTCGGCGAAGCCGAGGTTGGTGCCGTCGAACTTCGGATCGCCCCAGCGGCCGTAGTCGTTGCGGAACAGCATGACGTAGCGGCCCTGGTATTTGGCGACGCCGGCGTTGAACACGGTCGTGGCCGGGAACGGCACGTCGGTGTGTTTAAGGATCGGGTTGGAAGGATGGCGGGTGAGCATGGGAAGAAGGGGTTCTGACCGGGACGATGCCGGCACGGGACAGGTCGCGCAAAGGCGCCTGACATGAACACGTTCATATTTGGTGAAAAAAAACCCGGCGGTGAGGCCGGGCTTCTGGCGGTTTAGCGGCCGATCGGGCTGCTGTCGTTGCCGTTGCCGTGGGGCTTAGAGTCGTCCCAGACGAGGATCTGGTTGCGGGCCTCCAACTGGCGGCGGAGGTCCGGATAGGAGACGTCTTGCACGGCTTGCCTGCCGGCCTTGAAGGCGAGCGCGGCGGCGGTGGCGGCGGACTGGGCGAGCACCATGAAGACGGGCTCCATGCGAATGCTGCCGTAGGCGATGTGCGAGGCCGAGAGGCACACCGGCACAAGCAGGTTGGTCACCTCGCCGCGCTTCGGAACGAGCGTGCGGTAACTGATGCCGTAGGGCTTCGGCAGGTGGACCTGCACGTCGCCTTCGTTGCGGACACGGCCGTGTTCATCGACGAACCGGCGGCAGTTGTGCGAATCCATCGTGTAGGCCGCGAGACCGATCACGTCTTCGACGAGTGTCTTGGAAAGGCAGTGCTGCTCGGTCATGACAAAGCCGCCGATGAGCCGGCGGGCTTCGCGCACATAGAGCTGGTTGGGCCAGTGGCCGGTGTCGGCGAACTCGTCGCCGGCGAGGCCCCAGGTGTTGACCTTGGCCTGCACGTCGGCCGGGACGGCGGGGTCGGTGCGATAGAACCACCACAGGCCCTGGTGGTAGTTGACGTGGGCCTGGAAGATTTTTTCACGCTCGGCGTGCGAGGCGTTCGGCCAGGCGTAGTTTTCGCCGATGAAGTCGCTGGACACGGCGCCGTGGTTGTTGGTGTCGGTCTTGAGTCCGCGGATGGTGTCGAACTTCCAGAACATCTGGTTCCAGCCGGCGGCGAGATAGCGGGCGAGGAGTTCGTAGCGGGCGTGATCGTAGCTGGCGGGCTTGGGGAAAGGCACGCGGATGTCGTCGCGCTGGGTCATGCACACGCGGAAGTTGTAGGCCTGCACACGGTGGTCGCCGGCGCCGATCTCGGGTTTGCCAGGCTCGATGCCGGGGAGAAGGCCGCTGGCGGGATCGCCGGGCCGCACATAAGGATCCACGGGGAAATCGAACTGATGCTTGGGGAAAACCTGCTGGCCGTTGAGGGTCTCGCCGTAGGTGGCATTGCCTTCGCGACCGACGGTGAAGCTCGCACCGGCGGCGGCGAGGAGATCGCCTTCGTAGGAGGCATCGATGAAGTAGGCGGCGTGCGCGCGGGCTCCATGCGTGAAGACGACCTCGACGATGCGGCCGTCACGGACGACTGCGCTTTCAAGGTAGTGGCCGTGGTGGACGGCCACACCGAGTTCGACGAGCCAGGCGGAGAGGACTTTTTCGGCGACGTGCGGCTCGAAACGCCATTCGGCCTCGACGCCGTAATGGGCTCCGATGCGTTTGTAGAATTCAAGGGCGATGCCGCCGATGGCGGCCTTGTTGCCAAAATCGGTGAAGCCGAGACCGCCGGAGGAGAGGCCCCCGACATGCCAGCCGGGGTTGAAGAGCAGCACGCTGAGACCGTCGCGCACGCCCTGGATGGCGGCGGCAACGCCGGCGGCGCTGGCATTGTAGATGCAAAGATCCGCGGTGAGCACCGGATGATCGGAGGCAACCGGTGCGGCGGGTTTGAAATAATAGGGGGAGGACATGAGAAAACCTGAAGGTTGAGACCTGGAGCCTGAACGGACGGGGCGGCGTGCGGCTTCCGGGAAGAGGGAAGAATGAAATTCGGGCCTGACAAAGCTGGCAACGGGCGTTCTTCTGAATCGTTCAGATGAAAGGAACCCGTGTCACACTTGCCGACATTGCCCGCCGTGCAGGCGTATCCCGGACGGCGGTGTCGTATGCGTTGCGTGACGATCCGAACATCGCCCCGGAGACGAGGGCACGCATCCGCAAGGTGGCCGATACCCTGGGTTATCGACCTGATCCGGTCCTCGCGAAGCTCATGGCGCATCTCCACGCGGGGCGCGGGCGGACCCATGCGGGCAAACTGGCTTTTTTAAACGTGCACGAGGAGCGTGACTACTGGGTGCGCACGGCGGCGTTGAGCGATTTTCGGCGCAGTGCCGAAGCGCGGGCGGCGGAGCTTGGTTATGGCACGGAGGAGTTTTGGTTGCATGAACCGCGGCGGAGCCCGAGGCGCCTGGCGCA
The DNA here is from genome assembly GCA_029266495.1 of Rariglobus sp. GTDB lineage: Bacteria > Verrucomicrobiota > Verrucomicrobiia > Opitutales > Opitutaceae > Rariglobus. The sequence goes on from JAQSWS010000001.1 coordinate 84,277, forward strand.
GATGCTGGTTGCGCGTGGCATTCGCGGACTGGTGGTCGGTTCGACGGGGCGGCATGGCTCGGTGGTGGAGTTTCCCTGGGCGGATTTTGCGGCGCTCGCCGTGGGTTACTCGGTGGAAGTCCCGGCGTTGCACCGCGTGGTGACGCATCACTACCGGAATACGCGGCTGGCGTTGAGGAAGGTGGCCGAAGCCGGGTATTCCCGCGTGGGCTTTGCCGCGGACCGGCGGTCGGAAGCGGCGATGGAGAACCTTCACCTGGCGGCCTTCCTCGCCTATCAGCAGGAAATTTTTCCGGAAGCAGAGCGAGTGCCGCCGTTTTTTCATGACAGCGATGACGGCGGCGAGGGTTTCCGCCGTTGGTTCGACGCACATCGTCCCGGGGTGGTCCTGAGCACGGTGCTGGGCCGGGACGAGCTGTCGGAGGCCGGATTGCGCGTGCCTGAGGACGTGCCGCTGGTGAGGCTGCTGCTCTGGAACCCGAATGAGGGCATGGCGGGCGTGCGGCCGGGTTATGAACGGTTGGGCGCGGCCGCAGTCAACCTGCTCACGGGTCAGTTGCAACACGATGCTTACGGGGTGCCGGCGGATCCCAAGATCGTGCAGGTCGAGGGGGTGTGGTGTGATGGCGCCAGCCTGCCGGTCGGGCGGCATGGCATCCGGCCGGCCGGAGTTCCCTGAGCTCACGGGTCCTCACGCTCACTGCCGGGCGCAAAAAAACCGCGCTGGGTGAAGCGCGGCTTTTTGTATTCGGAAAACGGTTACTGCGGCGCTTGAATCGTCGAGCGCTTCAGGAACTGGCCGGTGCGCGGGTCGGTGAGCTGATACTGCCTGCCTCCGACTTCGATCATCACGGCCTGCGGGGTCTCCGTCTGGACGACGATGGTGCTGTTACGGGGGATGGGGCGGATTTCACCGGCCTTGAGCGGGCCGCTGAAGAGGACAACGCCGCTTGCATCGGTGGCGGAGACCAGTTCCACGGCGGTGACGCCGACCAGGCCGATGGTGCGTTCGCCGGGCTGGGGCTTGACCCAGGTGGCGTTGTCGGCGGCGGGTTTGTCTGAGGTGAGTTTGCCTATGCCCCAGATGAGCAGGAGCACGAGCACGATCGCGCCGCCTGCGAGGGCGGCACCCTTAAGAAGGAGCGCGGGATCGATGTTCAGACCGCCGGGGGCCCGGGGCCGGAAGGTGGCGGGGTTTTTATCGGCAGGGACCACGTCGGCACCGGGCGTCACGGCGGCGGCCGCGGAGGAGGGGGCTTCGGCGACGTTGCCGGCCTTTGCCGTGGCCACGCTGATATCCATGCGGCCGTAAACCTCGCGGTTGAGAGAGCGGTTGTTGCGGGCGGCGTCACCGAGACCGAGCGCATGGTAGTCGTTGATGATTTTCTCGCCGGGCAGCTTGAGGTAGATGGCGTAGGTGCGAAGAAAGCCGCGCACGTAGATCTCGGGCAGTTTGATATCAAACTGGTTGTTTTCGTATTTGTGCAGGTAGTCGCCGCGGATCTTGGTCGCCTCGGCGGCTTCGCGGATGGAGATGCCTTTGCGCTTGCGAGCTTCTTCGAGGCGTTCGCCGATTGTCTGCATACAGGTGAGTTAGGTGAAAAGGTTCTGGAGGGGAAGGGGATTTTGCGCCGCAGGCGGCGCAATGACCAATGACCAATGACCAATGACCGGTGGTCGGATGGTTGGCGGGTCAGAGACTGCGGGCGCGGAGGATCGCGGGGCGGGGGTCGCTGGCTTCGGTGCCGTTGAGAATGGCATCGGCCTGGTCCTTGGCGATGCGGGCGCGCTGTCTCTCTTGCTCGGCTTCCGCAAGGACGACGCGTTTTTGCGCGACGGCGTTAATGCGGTCTTCGACTTCGTTCAACTTGGCCTCCTGGTCCTTCTGGGCGAGTTTCCACTCGGTGACGGCGGTCTCGGCGGCTTTGGCGGCGTCCGCAACGGCTTGTTCGGTGGCGGCGAGTTTTTGACGAAGGTCGGCATCGCCCGGATTTTTTTCGGCTTTGCGGGTGAGCGGGACAAGTTGCTCGCGGGCTTCGGCCAGCCGGAGTCTGGCCTGGGCTTCGGTTTGCATCCATTCCTCTTTCTTGAGGCGGGCGGCTTCGGCGGCGTCGCGGGTTTGCTGGAGGGCGGCGCGGGCGGCGTCGAGGTCACGGACCGCGGCATCGGTCACGCGGCGGGCGTTTTCGAGGGCGGCATCGGCGAGGGCGGCGGTTTTCTCGGCATTGGCGGCCTGGGCGGCGCGGGAGGCGGCGGATTCGACCGCCTGGCGCGCTTCCCGGGCGCGGGCTTGGGCGGTTTCCATCGCGGCGCGGGCGGCGGCGACTTCCTGGGTTTTTTGAGAGAGGGCGCGGGCGGTTTCCTCGAATTTGACGGAGGAGGTGGAATCGGATTTGCGGAGGGCCTCGGCCGCGGCGATGCCGGCTTCTTTTTCGTCTTCAGCGGCTTTGAGGAAGGTTTCGCGGGCGGAGGTGGCGAGCGACTCGGCGGCGAGCGCCTGCTCATGGCTGATATTTTCCTGGGTAACGGGGGCGGATTGGATTTGGGCGAGGGCCTTGGCGACCGGGCTCCACATGGCTTCGATACGGAAGCGCAGGAAGGCGTCCTGACGGCCGGGCACCTCGGTGTTTTCGAGGTTTTGAAGGCGTTCGAGGTAGCTGGCGGAGCTGGTGTAGGCGGCGTTTTTGCGCGGGTCGTGGCGGTCGGTATCGCGGCGGTTGTAAGGGTCGGTGAGTTGATAACGGTTGACCAGGGTGCCGCCGCGGGAGTCGTCGTCGGGGTGGCGGGGCGCGAGGGTTTCGTCGCTCCGGTAGATGGCGAAACGTGCGTCGAAATGGAGGGTGCCACCGGCGTCGAGCAGTTGCCGCTCGATGGGTAGATCGCCGGACGTCGAGCGAAGGGAGGTGTTCGTCGTGGAATCACCGACCAAGGCCTTGAAGGTGTCGGTGGTGGTCGCCCAGGCGGTTCGCGCAACGCCGGACAGGCCCGGCCGGTTGTCGATGGCGAGCCGGTGAAAGGCTTTCTTTACTTCGTAGAGGCGGATCTCGACCTCGTAATCGGTATTGGCCTCGAGGGAGAAGGGGGTGACTTCATCGATGGTGAGAGGGATGAGGCCGAAGGAGCGGACATCGTATTTCACGAGGGAGGCGCGGGAGACGTGCTTGCGCTCGACTTGCAGCGCATCGTTGGCCGCGAGCGAGCGGACGTGGATGAGCAGCCAGAGGTCTTTGCCGGCGAGACCGGTTTCGCCGGAGGGGAGGGGAGAACCGGCGGGGTTCGACGTCTGTTTGCGGGCGTTTTTTTGATGAAGCCAGCCGGGGTTGAGCGCTTCGAGGCTCAGGCTGAAGCGGGCATCGCGGGGGACATGGACGACATTGGTCGCATAGGGCACGTCGTTCTGGCCGGGGGCGCGGTAGATCACCGAGGATCCAGGGTCCTTTTTCAGGAGCAGTGTATCGGGGGACGGTGACTGGCATCCGGAGGCCAGCCCCGCAAGGATCAGCGCAGAGGCGCCCAGCAGGTTAACGGATCGGCTTGTCATGATTTGGAAGCGATCGGACCCGCTGAAGATAAAAAGGATGCGCATGAGCCGGAATTTTTTTGAAAATTCCCGTTCGAGGAGGGGGTGTAGCCGGCCGCCCGGGGGGGATTTGGAGCCCCCCGCCTGCTTGCGCTCGCGGTTACGTGGCCGGGCGAGCGGCCAAGGGGTGCCTCAGAGCGCGTCGAGGTCTTTCAAAATTTCACGCGGGCTGGAGCCGTTTTCAGGGCCGACGATGCCTTTGTCTTCCATGAGGTCCATGATGCGGGCGGCGCGGTTGTAACCGATGCGCAGGCGGCGCTGGATCATGGATGTGGAGGCACGTTTGGTGGATTTGATGACGTCGAGCGCCTGGTTGAAGAGCTCTTCGTCGTCGCCCATGTCTTCGTCGCCGCCGGATGCATCGTCCTCGTCGTCCGCAGACGCATCGCGATCGATCTGCTGCTGGACGGACTGGGCGTATTGGGGCGGTCCGTTCTTTTTGAGGAATTCGACGAACTCGTTGACCTCTTCATCGGAGACAAAGGCGCCTTGGGCGCGGACAAGGCGTGAACTGCCGGGGGGCGAGAACAACATGTCGCCGCGGCCGATGAGGGTGTCGGCGCCCTTGCCGTCGAGAATGGTGCGGGAGTCGACTTGTGAGGCCACTTGGAAGGCGATGCGCGAGGGGAGGTTGGCCTTGATGACGCCGGTGATGACGTTCACCGAGGGGCGCTGGGTGGCGATGATCAGGTGAATGCCGGCGGCGCGAGCGAGCTGGGCGAGGCGGGCGATGCTGGTTTCGATTTCGGCGGGCGCGACCATCATGAGGTCGGCGAGCTCGTCGATAATGGCGACGATGTAGGGCAGGCGCTCGGGAACCTCGAGGCCATCGTCGGCTGCGAGCGGGTCGACTCCATCGAGGGACTGCTGGACGTTGTCGGCGGGGAACTCGGACGTGGCGGATTTCTTGCGTCCGTTGAAACCGGCGATGTTGCGCACACCGACCTTGGCAAAAATCTGGTAGCGTTGCTCCATCTCGCCGAGAAGCCACTTGAGGGCGGAGGGCACCTTTTTGGGCTCGGTGACCACGGGGATGAGCATGTGGGGAAGGGTGTTGAAGATTTTAAGTTCAACGACCTTCGGATCCACCATGATGAGACGGAGGTCCTTCGGGCTCTTGCGGTAGACGATCGAGGCGATGATCGAGTTGATGCAGACCGATTTGCCCGAGCCGGTGGCGCCGGCGATCAGGAGGTGGGGCATCTTGGCGAGATCGGAGATGAGCGGGCGGCCCGAGACATCCTTGCCGAGGGCGATGGGAATCTCGGCCTTGGCGGAGGACCAGTCCTCGGATTCGAGGATCTCGCGCATGCCGACGGGGGTGGGAATACGGTTGGGAATCTCGACGCCAACGGCGGCCTTGCCGGGAATGGGGGCGAGGATGCGCACGGACTGGGCGCGCATGCCGAGGGCGATGTTTTTGTCGAGGCCGGCGATTTTTTCGACGCGCACCCCGGGGGCGGGGGCGACTTCGTAGCACGTGATGACGGGGCCCACATGGATCTCGCCGGGGGTGACGGTTACGCCGAATTCGCTCAGGATGCGAACGAGGTCGGCCATGTTGCGGGCGTATTCGTCGTCGGAACCGCCGGCGGAGGCGGGAGCCTGTTCCTTCAGCAGGGAAAGCGGGGGGAACTGGTAGTTTTCCTCGACGATGGGAACGGCGGGCGCCTTGGCCTTCCGGGTCTCCTCGGGTTTGACGATGGCCACAGGGCCCAGGCCTGCGGGAAGGTTTTCGAGCATGGGCTCGGCCTTGGCGGGGCTGCGGTTGATCTTGGTGGGGGTGGCGGGGACGGGCGGCGGCGCGTCGGTAGGCGGGGCGGCGGGGGCGGGGGCCGGTGGCTTGGGTGCGTCGTCGACCTTGGGGGCGAAGGGGGTGCCGGTGTTGCCGGTGCGCGGCAGGGTGAGCTTTTTGTTGGGAGGAGGTGCGACGACGGCGGCGGCAGCGGGGCCGGCCTTGGCCTCGGCTTTCTGTTTTTCGTTCGCAGTCTTGAGTTGGGCGCGCAAATCGGCGGCCTCGGCCTTGGCGGCAAGGCGGCGGTCACGCCAGGCGTGAAATGCGTGGATAAGCTTGTCGAACTCGGCGCCGACGTCGCGCACGAGAATAAAGACAAAGCCGAGAATATAGGTGGTGCCGAGAAGCAGGATGGTGCCAAAGACGCCAAGCGTGTCCTTGAATAAATCCTGATAGACCAGATTGCCGAGCAATCCGCCCAGGCCTTCGGTGAAGTATTGGGTTTTGCCGAAGCTTTCGACCATGGCGGCGAGCGACGAGGCGCTGGTGACGCAAACGATGAACGCGACCACGCGGGTGGGCGCGAACTGCCTGCTGTTGCGCAGGGCGAGATACGTCATCCAAAAGAGAAACAGGGGAAGCAGCCAGATGCTCACGCCGATCAGGTGCACCGCCCACCAGGTGAACTCGGCGCCGGCACTGCCGACAAGGTTGGGGGCGGCCTGGCGGAAATTGGTGCCGGTCTGCCGGCTTTGTTCGGGGGCGAAATCCACAAACGCCACGCTCATCAAAAGACCGATCAGAAGACACACACTCGCGGCGAGCCACCGGGGACGGGCACGCGGCGGTTGGAAGGACGGCACGTTGTTTAAGTTTGAACTCGGGGACTTGCGCATGTGTTTTTCGGCCTTGATCCGACCTGAGGAATTCCACGGCAACAATCCTCTCGGTAAAACGCAATATCCCCCTGTTGTCTTATCACGCTAAACGCAAATTTTACCATGTCCTCATTTCTTCGTTTAAAGCCTATCTACCAAGATCGTGTCTGGGGCGGCCGTGCGCTTGAAAGCGCACTTGACCGCGCGCTGCCTCCAGACCGGCCCATCGGTGAAAGCTGGGAGATTGTCGACCGGCCCGAGGCTCAGTCTGTCGTGAGTGGCGGCGAGTTTGACGGACAGACGCTGCGCGAAGTCATCGCGGCGAATGCCGCGGCGATCATGGGTCCCGCGTGGCCCGCCGGCCGTGCTTTTCCGATTCTTGTCAAATGGCTCGATTGCAAAGAGCGCCTGAGCCTTCAGGTGCATCCGCCCGCCGCGGTTGCGCCCGAACTGAAGGGGGAGCCGAAGACGGAGAACTGGTATATCGCCGCCTGTGCGCCTGGTTCGCATCTGATCGTCGGCTTGAAGCGTGGCGTGACCCGAACCCAATTTGAAAAGGCCCTGGCAAACCTGACGCTTGAGGAGTGCGTGCACCGGTTTCCCGTGACCGCGGGCGACTCGATTCTGGTGCACAGCGGCCAGATCCACGCGATCGACGGCGGCAACCTCATCCTGGAGATCCAGCAAAACTCCGACACGACCTACCGGGTCTATGATTGGGGTCGCGTGGGCCTTGATGGCAAACCGCGTGCAATGCACGTCGAGCAATCGCTCAAATCAATCAAATGGGACGATTTTGAGCCCGCCCCGGTGCGGGGAGTGCGTGCTCCGGCGACGATCGCGGACGCCCGGGAGTTTCGTATTCGCCGTGTGCCGCTCGCTGAACGTGCGGAGCTTACGTTCGCTGCGGGAGAGGAGCCCCGCATCCTCAGTGTGGTGGAGGGGAGGCTGGTCACGCCTGCGGGTGAGGTGCTTACCCGCGGTGATAACGTGATTCTTCCCTATGGCGTAAAAAATTCATTTATCGCGCAAAATGACACGGTTGCGCTAGTCACGGACCACTTTTGTTGACATTCTTTAGTCAACAAAAGCCATGCAGCTAAAATATTCACGCACCACGCGAGGAGGAGGCGCCCTCATTCAGATAGTAATGTTTTTGGTGTGCGCCTTCGCCATGCTGGCGCTGGGGTGGATGCTGCTGCTCCCCGGTTTGTTCACGAGCGTGATCGAGAACCGGACGGGGTTTTCCGCCAAGGTGGATTCTTTTTACGCCAACCCATTCACCGCGGAAGTGCGCATGCGCGGACTGGTGATCGTGAATCCCGCCGGTTTTGCCGAAAGTGATTTTGTGGAACTCAAGCAGTTCACGGCCAAGGCCGACTTGTTCTCCCTGCTTGGCAAGAAGCCCGTGCTCGACATGACGACGCTGGATGTGGCCCGTATCACGGTGGTGACGAATGCACGCGGTGCCAACAACCTTGACCTGATCTACCGCCGACTGGCCTCTCCGGTCTCCAAGACCTCCGGCAGCAAGACCGCGGCGCCTGCCGCCTCACCGCTTCAATTCCTCGTTCGCAACCTTGATGTCCGGCTCAACGAGGTCGTCGTAAAAGATGAGCGTCCCGGCCAGAAGCCTGAGCAGGTCCACGCCCTCGCTTTTCAACGCTCTTATCGCAACGTGACCCCGGCGACCAAGTTCAATGATGAACTTCCTCCTGCGGTCGCCGCCGCCGGCAAGAACATCGGTGAAGTGGTCACCGGCGATTTGAAGAAACTGGTGGCCAATGTCACCCAGCCGATCGATCGCAAGACCTACGCGTGGGGCGACAAGCGGGAAAACAGCTCTGAATCCGCCAGGAAACTTGAAGAACAGGCGAAGCCTTGATTAAGGTGGGCGTTTTATGAACGCGCCCGAACCTGAAGCCAAAGACAACCCGACCCCTTCACCCGCCGAGAACGCTGCACCGCCATCGCCTGCACCGTCCGCTCAAGCGCCGGCACCCGAGGCTCCCGCTGCAGTCGTTCCTGATTTGAGCGAGCAACTTGCGACGGCCAAAAAAGAAGCGGCTGACAATTACGACCGTTACGTTCGCTCGGTGGCGGACTTGGAAAACCACCGCCGCCGCACCCTTCGTGAAAAGGATGAACTGCGGCAGTTTGCCGCCTCCCGCGTGCTTGAGGACCTTCTTCCGGTAATCGATAACCTGGGCCTCGGCCTGGCGGCTGCCAAGGCCCCCAACGCCGATCTCAAAACGTTGGTGGGCGGTATCTCCATGGTTGCCGAGCAGCTTAAAACCTCGCTTGCCAGCCACGGCCTCAAGGAGGTCAACCCCGTTGGCCAGCCCTTCGACCCCAATCTCCACGAAGCGATCTCGCAGCAGCCCAGCGCCGATGTCCCCGAAGGCTCCGTCCTCACGGTCGTGCGCACCGGCTTTACCCTTAACGGGCGCCTGTTGCGGCCCGCCTCCGTCATTGTCTCCACTGGTCCGGCCGCCGCTGCCACTGAAGAGGCCAAAGCCTGATTCCTCCCATGGCCCAACAAGATTATTACGAACTGCTTGGCGTCGAAAAGAGCGCTGGTGACGAGGAGCTGAAGAAGGCCTATCGCAAGAAGGCCGTGCAATTCCACCCGGACAAAAACCCGGGTAACAAAGAGGCCGAGGAGATGTTTAAAAAAGTCTCCGAAGCCTACGAAGTGCTTAAGGATCCGCAGAAACGCGCGGCTTACGACCGGTATGGCCATGCCGCCTTCCAGCAAGGTGGCGGCGCCGGACCTCGGGGCCCGGGCGGTGGTGGCGGTGGCTTTCACGATCCCTTCGACATCTTCCGCGACGTTTTCGGGGGCGGCGGAGGAGGCGGGGGCGGCGGCATCTTCGAGGAAATGTTCGGAGGAGGCGGCGGTGGTCGCGGTGGCGATCGCGATGGCGCCGACCTGCGCTACGACCTCGAGATTTCCCTCGAAGAGGCGGCCAAGGGCGTGGAAAAAGAAATCACGTTCCGCAAGGCCGTCACGTGCGAACGCTGCCACGGCAGCGGCGCGGAGCCCGGCTCGAAGAAAGTCACCTGCCCGACCTGCAAAGGTCATGGCCAGGTGCGCCGGAGCGGTGGCATCATCACGTTTACGCAAACCTGCCCGACCTGCGGTGGCGCCGGGCAAAAAATCGAAAAGCCCTGCACGGCCTGTCGCGGTGAAGGCCGCACGGCCAAGACCACCAAGCTCAACGTGCGCATTCCCGCGGGCGTCGAAACCGGTTCCCGTCTCCGCTCCAGCGGCAATGGCGAGGCCGGCCAGGCGGGCGGGCAGCCCGGCGACCTCTACATTGTGCTGAACGTGCGCGAGCACGAGCTCTTCGAGCGTCACGGGAACGATCTGTTCTGCGAAATTCCCATCAAGTTCACCCTGGCGACGCTCGGCGGCAGCATCGAAGTGCCCACGCTTTTCGGCAAAGCCTCGCTGAAGATCCCCGCGGGCACGCAGAGCGGCACGACGTTTCGCCTCAAAGGCAAAGGCATGCCGAGCCTGCGCGGCGGTGCGCCCGGCGACCAGTTGTTGCGCGTCCATGTCGAGGTGCCGCAATCGCTCAGCAGCGAACAGCGGAAAATCCTCGAGGAGTTCGCCCGCGTCAGTGGTGACGCCGACGAACCGATGTCGAAGAGCTTCTTCGAGAAAGCCAAAAAGTTCTTCTGACCAGTCCCATGCGCGTCGTCATTCTAGGTTCCGGCCGTGGCTCCAACGCCGAAGCCATCCTGCTTGCGCAGCAAGCGGGCCGGCTGGGGCGTGCCGTGGTGGTGCAGATTTTCTCGGACCGTCCCGATGCGGGCATCCTTGCGCTCGGCCCGCGCTTTGGCGTGCCGGCGACATTCCTGGATGCCGCGCCTTTTAAAACCAAACTCGATGGCGCGGCCGAGGAGCACTACATCGCCGCGATCAATGCCTGCCGGGCTGATCTGATCGTGCTCGCCGGCTTCATGCGCGTGCTCAAGCCCGGCTTCCTGACCGCTTTCGCCGGTAAAATCATCAACCTGCATCCCAGCCTGCTGCCGAGCTTCCCCGGCCTCGACGGCATCGGCCAGGCGTGGCGGCGCGGAGTCAAAATCGCCGGCTGCACCGTTCATTCCGTTACGCAGGAGGTGGACGGCGGCCCGATCATCGACCAGGCGGTCGTGCGTATTGAAAGCGACGATACGCTCGAAAGCTTCGCGGAGAAAATCCACGCGGCCGAGCATACCTTGCTGCCGGCGGTCATCGCCCGGTTGAGTGAGTGAGCGGAGAGTGGACGCGGCAAGATGCCGCGTCTACTTCAGCAACACAGCTTTAACGGTGCCGGCGGCGTCGAGCGTCTCGATCATCTGGACCTGAAGCTGCGCTCCCTGGGCGGCCAGCAGGGTGCGAAGCGCGTCCGGCGAATCATGGGTTTCGACCCGCGTCTGGCCGAGCTGGCGATACGTCACGCGGTAAACGAGCTCGTCGTCTTCGAGCTTGCGGAGTTTTTCCTTCGTGCCGGGCGATGCGCCGGGAGCGGTGGATCTGCGTTTCACGCGCTGGTCGGACGGCAGGGTGGGGCGGGTGAAAGGATACGGCTCGCGCAATAACGCCGACGTCGCGCGCTCAATCTCGTGGATGCGCACAAACAGCGCCTCGCGTTCGAGGAGCAGGGCGTTGATGCGAATCTGGGAGTCTTCGGGCATGCGCGGCGGGGAACCGGCGGATCAATTTTCTTCGGAGGAAGCGGAGTCCGCCGGGTCGGCGTTCTCTTCGCCCGCGGACGCCGGCGAGGAGGGGCGGGCGGACTTCTTGGCGGAACCGGTTCCTCGTGTGACGGCATCGGCTTTCGGGTCGAAACCGGCGACGGTCAGAGGCGGAGCGGGGAAGGGGAACGCGCCCGGTTCACCAAGGATGTCCTCGACCTGGGTTTCGAGGGCGGCGATGCGCTCGTAAGCGCGCTGGCGCTCTTCGACGAGCTGGTCGATCTGGACGCGGGCTTCGTGAGCCTGACGGATCACCTCGGCGTCGGCGCCGAGGACGATGTCGCGGAAGGAGAGGGAGGCGGTCTTTTTAGCCATGAGAGATTATTGCCAGAAGATGCGTTTGAGTTTGTTGAAAAGGTCGGGCGCCTGGGGGCGCGCTTGCGGGCTCGTCAACGCGGGTTCGCGTGACGGGGCGGTTACAGTCGGGCGTGCCGGCGGGACGTCAACGGTGGTCTGGCGCGGCACGGGCACCGCGGTGTGCACGTTCAGTGGTGGCATCGGGGCCAGCCTTTTCGTCGAAGCGGCGGCACGCGCCTGCTGTTCGCGTGCCTCCCATACTTCGCGTGCGGCGGCGGCAACCTCGGGCGATGAATCGGCGGCGCGATCCTGCAACAACTCGTCGGGAGCGTTCGGGTGTCGAACCGCCGCGATGCGCACGGCGGGCGCGGAGTCACGCGCCAGATCGTAGAGGTCGGCGCGCCGCCAGCCGGCGCACGCACTCACCGCGAGCACGCGCACCGTGGGGAGGGGATCGGCGAGAAGGAGTTTCGCGGTCGTGATATCGAGGTCGGAGGAGGCGCGCCCTTGAATCGCCCGGTGGCGGCGGAAGTCCGGACTGTGAACGAGCAGGAAATGCGTGAGCTTTTCATCGAGTCCGTCGCGATAGGCCAGCGCGGCGAGCACGGCGGGCGAACGCGTGGCGGCGAGTTCTTCGACGAGGTCGGAAGGCACCGCGGGATTGCCCGCGAGTGCTTCGCACACGGCTTCCTCCGCGAGGCTCGTGAAATAGCGGGCGATCGTTTCATCGAGGGCGTGGTTGGCGGCGAGGGCGGTTCGCACGGTGGAATCCGCATCCTGCGCGAGCAGGCTTTGCAACGGACGGGACAACAACGGACGCGCGGCCACCCAGGCGCGCTCGTCGACTTCGCCGCGAGTGGCGACGAACAGCAAATCCACGTCGTCGAGATCAAGATCGGCGCGGGCCAGGCGCCGCACGGACGCATGCGGCGAACGCAGAAGCGTGTGGCACACCTCGGCGGGGAGTTCCTTGCGTTGAAGCAGGGCGAGTTGAACGTCCTCCTCGTCGCCGGCGGCCCAGCCGAGCAGCAGATCCTCCTCGGCGGCGACCGTGGCGGCGGTGTGAACTCGCACGACGGCGCAGGGATCGGAGCCGAGCACGATCGCGGCGGGCGCGGGGAGTCCGGATTGCGCGGCGAGGCGAAGACGCACGGAGGGCTCTTCATCGACGACGAGTGTCGCATGGTGCGGCAGGCGCAGCGAAGGATTGCCGGCGAGGGCGCGGCGCACCCCGGGATGCGGATCGGTCGCGAGGATGAGCAACTCGCGCGCGGGTAACTGCGGATGCGAGGCGGCCTGGGCGCGCACGCCGGTGTTTTCGTGCGCGGCAAATTGGGTGATGAGATGCGGGGGTGTGCGCGGGTTGGTCGCGAGGTGCGCAAGCACAGACGGAGCGGCGCCGGCGGCGAGCGTTTCCAACAGGTGACTCGGCGAAAGCGGATATGCGGCGACGAACTCCAGCGCCTCGGGCGCGCCGGGCAGCGCGGCGAGGTCCTGCAGCAGGCGCGAAGGAATCGGCGGTTTGCGCAGGGCCGCGGAGGTGCGGCGGATACCATCGCGACGGATGCGCTCGAGCAGGGTTTCAACAGTGAGAATTTCGGCGGACATGGCGTGTTGTGGGAGTCAACTACATCAAGCGAGGCGGAGGTCGCCGGGCTGCACGTAGATCTCGCGCGGGTTGTTGCCGACTTGCGGACCGATGTAACGGCGTTGTTCCATTTCCTCCATGAGCGAGGCGGCGCGGTTGTAGCCGATCTTCAAGCGGCGCTGGAGGTAACTCGTGCTGGCGCGGCCATGCGACGCGATGATTTCGAGTGCCTCCTTGATCATCGGATCGGCGCCGGCATTGATGCTTTCGCCATCGATGCTCTCGGACGGCCCCGGGGCGTCTTCCGCACGCAGCTCGACGCGATAACGTGGAGCGACCTGCGTTTTGAGAAAACCGACAACGCGCTCGATCTCGGCGTCGTCCACGAACGGGGCCTGGAGCCGTTGCAGGCGCCCAAGGCCGGGCGGGCTGTAGAGCATGTCGCCGCGGCCCTGGAGGGATTCCGCTCCCTTGCCATCGAGAATGGTGCGGCTGTCCACCTGCGACGAGACCTGAAAGGCCATGCGTGTGGGATAGTTGGCCTTGATAATGCCGGTGATGACGTTCACCGACGGACGCTGGGTGGCGAGCACGGTATGGATGCCGACGGCGCGCGACATTTGTGCGAGCCGTGCAATGGGTGTTTCGACATCGGCCGAGGCCGTCATCATGAGGTCGGCGAGCTCGTCGATCACGAGAACGATGTAAGGAAGCCTGGCAAAGCCCTCGGTGGCGGCTTTGGCATTGTAGCCGGCGAGATTGCGCACGCTCTTTTCGGCGAGGATTTCGTAACGGCGTTCCATCTCGCGGACGAGCCACTTGAGGGCTTGCACCGCTTGCTTCGGCTCGGTGACGACCGGGTGGATCAAATGCGGCAGATCGCGGTAGATTGCGAATTCCACGATCTTGGGGTCGATCAACATCAGTTCCAACTCGTCGGGGCGGAAGCGGTAGACGAGCGAGAGGATGAGGTTGCTGATGCAGACGGACTTGCCGGAGCCGGTGGCGCCGGCAATGAGCGCGTGAGGGGCGCGGGCGAGATCGCAGAGGACGTGGCGGCCGGCGATGTCCACGCCGAGGATCAGCGGAATCTCCGCCGTGGTGTTGCGCCAGTCGGCCGACTCGAACGAACCGCGCAAGGTGAGCGGCACGGAGTTGCGATTCGGAATTTCGATGCCGACATAGTTTTCGCCGGGGATGGGCGCCTGGATGCGCACGGCGTTGGCCGACATGGACAGGGCGATGTTTTTCTCCAGCGAGGCGATAGCCTCGACGCGCACACCGAAACCGGGGCGCACGCGGAATTGCGTGATGCGGGGGCCGACGATCGCGTCGTGCACGAGTGCGTCGACGGCGAAACTATCGAGCGCGTCCTGCAGCCGGCGCTTGTCCGCGTCGAGTTCGCCCTCGCTGGCAAAGGCACGTTCGTTGGCGGAAGGCGGCCGCAGCAAGTCGAGCGGTGCAAATTGATACGCCGCCATTTCCTCGGAGGTGAACGGATCGGGCGGTTTCGGGACGGGAGTGACGCAAGGCGTTGTGATGACGGGAGCGGCTCCGACGTCGGTGACCGATGTATCGAGGGTGCGTTCGCGGGCGGCCTGGCGCAGGCCTTCCAGGTGGTCGAGCGCATCTTCCAATTGGTCGCGATGACGGGCGCGCAGCGTGGCGCGTTCCTCGAGGCGAGCTTCCATTTCCTCGCGCCAGAATGAGAGCAAGTGTTCGTCTTCGGTGAGCAGCGGGCCGGGGGTGGAATTCGCGACCTGCCCGACGGTTTCGTTGGGAGCAGGGGTGGCGTGGTCGGAAGAAACGACGGACATCAGGAAAAAGGGTCGACGTTACAGGTGTGCAAACCGGGCGTGCAAGCGAAGCGTGCCATCAATTTTTGCGAGCTTGCGGGCAATGCGCTTGCGACGGGTGGAGGGCGGAGTGACAGTGATTCCTGCGATGAAAACCAAGATCTTTGTCGATGGCCAGGAAGGCACCACCGGCCTGCAAATCCACGAGCGTCTCGCGCGCCGCCCGGAACTCGAACTGATCGAGATCGATCCGGCGAAGCGCAAGGATCCGGTCGCGCGTGCGGCGTGTCTTAACGACGCCGACGTGGCGTTTCTTTGCCTGCCCGACGCGGCCGCGAAGGAATCGGCCGCACTCGTCACGAATCCAAGGACCTGCGTGATCGACGCATCGACCGCGCATCGCGTGAACGAGGCCTGGGTTTACGGCGTGCCTGAGTTGGGTGCGGATTATCGCGCGGCGATCCGCACGGGAAAACGCATTGCGAATCCAGGGTGCCATGCCACGGCGTTTGCGCTCGCGGTGCGTCCGCTCGTGCAACGCGGGCTGATCCCGGCGGATTTCCCGCTGTCGTGTTTTTCCATCACGGGTTACAGCGGCGGCGGCAAAAAAATGATCGCCGATTACGAGCAGTTTCCGTTGCCGGAAGCGCTCAAAAGCCCGCGCCCCTACGCGCTGGGCCTGATGCACAAGCACCTCCCGGAAATGCGCGTGCACACGGGCTTGAAGGAGGCTCCGATCTTCAGTCCGGTCGTCGCAAATTTTTACAAGGGCCTCTCGGTGACAGTGCCGCTGCCCTTGCGGCAACTGCCGGTGGCGCCGACTCCGCAAGCGTTGCACCATGCGTTGACCGAGACGTATGCGGGGGAGCGCTTCGTTCGCGTGCTGCCCTTCGGCGACGAAAGCGTGCTCGATTCAGGCTTCCTTGATGTGCAGGCGTGCAATGATACGAATCGCTGCGACCTGGCGGTCTTCGGCCATGCCGATCAGGCGGTGGTGATCGCCCGTCTCGACAACCTGGGCAAGGGCGCATCGGGAGCGGCGATTCAGTGCATGAACCTGCATCTGGGCTTCGACGAAGGCGCCGGCCTCGACGTCTGAAACGGGACTGACACGCATGACCGCTTCGTCGCGCATCCTGGTGATCGAGGACGAACCGGCCATCGCGGACACGTTGGTGTATGCGCTGCGCACGGAGGGATTTTCTCCCGAGTGGTGTCCGACGGGCCGTGATGGCCTGGCGACGTTTGCGGGCGGGACCTTTGCGCTGGTGATCCTGGACGTGGGACTTCCGGACATAAGCGGTTTTGACCTGTGTCGTGAGTTGCGGGCGCGCACGTCGGTGCCGGTGTTGTTTTTAACCGCGCGGTCCGGCGAGATCGACCGCGTGGTGGGCCTTGAGCTGGGCGGCGATGATTATGTGACAAAGCCGTTCAGTCCGCGCGAGGTGACGGCGCGCGTGCGGGCGATCCTGCGAAGGACACAGGCTGCTGCGAGCAGCGCAGCGAGGTTGGAAACGGCCGGAGCGATATCGGACGACGCGTCCGGACTGAAACCGGTTTGTCACTTGATAAGTGACAAACCTTCCGGGACACCGGGGCTTGAAGTGGATGGCGAGTGCAAGGTTGCGCGGTTTCACGGGGTGCGGCTGGAGCTGACGCGTTATGAATTTCGATTACTGGCGCTGTTGCACTCGCGGCCCGGGCGGGTGTGGTCGCGGGATGAATTGATGATGCGCGTCTGGGAGGATCCGGGCTCCAGTCTTGATCGCACGGTGGATGCGCACATCAAGACCCTCCGGAGCAAGCTGCGCGCGGTTTCGCCTGCGGAGGATCCGATCCAGACGCATCGGGGCGAAGGGTATTCCCTGCGCCTGCTTTCATGAAAATCCGCACCGCGATTTTCGGAGTCTACGTGGCGGCGTCGGCGCTGGGCTTTGCGGTGTTGATGGGATTCATTTTGAAGGAGGTGCGTCCGCGTTACGTGGAATCAATGCGGCGCACGCTGGCCGACACCGCGGCGTTGCTGGCGGTGATCCTGGAGGAGGAGCTGGCGCGAGTGCCGGAGGCGGACCTCGCCGGGACCTGGCGCGGAAACCCGGGCGCCCTGGAGCGCGCGTCGGGCACGCTGCGTGTTTACGTAACGGATACAAAAGGCATCGTCACCTTCGACTCGGCGGGGGGCGCCGCCGTCGGCATGGATTACACGCGCAGGCCGGAAATGGCCGCGTATTTTGAAAGCAACTACGACGCCGGCGACAACGTGGACCTGGTGCGTGGTGAATTGCGGGTGACGGCGCCGGTGCGTCGTGACGGAAGCGTGGTGGGATTGGTGGGGGTGGCGCGGTCGTTGAGCTCGGTGACCGAGGCGATCCTGCGTGCGAGGCTGCGACTGGTTGCGGGGGGGCTGGCGGTGGCGGTGCTGATGACGGCCGCCGGCTGGTGGATTGCGGCCAAGCTCACGCATTCGCTGGAACGGTTGACGGCGTATGCCGAGGCGGTGCGCGACGGCAGGGAGGCGCGGCCTCCGGCGTCGCGGGCGAGCGAGGTCGCGGCGCTCGCACAGGCGTTCGAGGAAATGCGGGTGGCACTGGAGGGGAAGGCTTATGTCGAGCGTTACACCCAGGCGCTCGCGCACGAAGTAAAGGCGCCGTTGTCGGCGATTCGCGGAGCGGCGGAGTTATTGCAGGAAGAATTACCGCCTGAAGAGCGGGCGCGGTTTCTTGGACATTTGCGGAGCGAGTCGGAGCGGATTCAAACGATCGTGGAACGGATGCTACGGCTGGCGGCGCTGGAGGCGCGACGGGAGTTGGAAGATGCGGAATGCGTTGCGTTGCAGGATGTGGTGACGGAGGCAATCGAGGCATTGCGACCGGTGTGGACGACGCGGGGACTTGATGTGCGGGTGGACGCCGCCGCGGGTGAGCGTGTGGAGGCGAGGGGCGAGGCGTTTCTGCTCGTGCAGGCGGTGGTGAATCTTCTGCAGAACGCGATCGAGTTTTCTCCGTCGGGCGGAGTGGTCATGGTGCGCCTTGAAACGGAAAAGACCGGGGCGGGTGGACGTATAAGGGTCGTGATTGAGGACCAGGGGCCGGGCGTGCCGCAATTTGCCAGAGAACGGATATTTGAGCGGTTTTATTCGCTGCCGCGTCCATTCACCGAACGGAAGAGCACCGGGCTTGGGTTGAGTTTTGTGCGTGAAATCGCCGGTCTGCATGGTGGCAGCGTTGAGGTGATGAATCGTGCGGAGGGCGGGGCGCGGGCGGTGTTGACCCTGCCGATGGCGTAGGTCGTTCGCGGCCGGGTTTCTTCGCGGCGAATTCTTTTTGGCTTCACACGGACTTCATGCGCCGGGGGCAGGCTGTGGGGAATGAACTCTGTTTTTTCTTCGGTGGTCTCGGGGGTGCGGGGCTGGTTTCAGCGATGCGCGCTGGTTTTCAAGGTCTTCGGGGTGGCCTTCATCGGTCTGTTGCTGTTGATCCCGCTTGGGATGGTGCAATCGACGTTGAGCGAGAGGAAATCGCGCTACGACGCGGCGGTGCAGTCGATCACCCAGACGTGGGGCACGTCACAAAGCGTGGCGGGGCCAGTGCTGGTGGTGCCTTACTCGCACAAGATCGAGGTGATGGAGACGCAGGTGATTTCGGGGCGCAGCGTGGAGGTGAGCGTGATGCGCGAACGGCGCGGAGAGGCTTTTTTCCTGCCAGAGCGACTGGTGATCGAAGGGCGTTTGGTGCCTTCGATGCGCAAACGGGGGATTTATGGGACGCCGGTGTATGCGGCGCAGCTGGCGATTTCAGGTAAATTTGCGGCGCCCTCGTTCGATTTTCTGGCGTTGCGCGAGTTGAAACCGGAGTGGGGGCAGGCACGCGTGTGCATTGCCATTAGTGACTTACGTGGGACCCAAGAGGATCTGGCGCTTAAATGGGGCGGGGAGGCGCTGGCTTTGCAGCCGGGGGCTCGTTTTACGGGCATGGGCGCGGGTGTGCATACGCCGGTGCGGCTGGCGGAGGGCGAGGGGCGGGACTTTTCGGTGGAATTGGCGCTGAACGGGAGCGAGTCGCTGTGGTTTTTTGCATGGGGGCGGCAGAAGGACGTGAAGCTCGCGTCGACATTGGCCGACCCGAGTTTCGGTGGTGCCTACCTGCCGATGGAGCGGGAAACGGGGCCGGCAGGGTTTAGCGCGGCTTGGCGGGTGAGTTATTATGGGCGTAGTTTTCCGCAGCAGTGGGCGGATGGGACGGACCTGCAACCGAGCGTGCAGGCAATCGAGGCCTCACGATTTGGGGTGAGCCTCATGGAGCCTGTGAACGCCTACCGCACGGTGGAGAGGGCCACCAAATACGGTGTGTTGTTTATCACATTGGTGTTTACGATCTTCTTTTTGTTTGAGGCGGTCTGCGGATTGCGTCTCGGAGTGCTGAACTACCTGCTGGTGGGCACGGCGTTATGTTTGTTTTACCTTGGGCTGCTGGCTTTGGCGGAGTTCGTTCCTTTCGGGGTGGCATATGCCTCGGCGGCGGGAGCATCGATTCTGCTGATCGCCTGCTATGCTCAGCGGATTTTACGAGGAGGACGCCGGGCGTGGTTGGTGAGCGGAATGCTGGGCGGGGTCTACGGGTATCTTTATTTTGTGCTTCAGATGGAGGATTTTGCCCTGCTGGCAGGCACAGGCGCTTTGTTTGCGGTGCTGGCGGCCGTGATGTGGGCGACGCGTAATCTGGGAGCGGCCTCTGCCTGTGCTGCGGATGGATTGCCGTCAGTGCCGAAGGCGGAGGAGGCGCCATGAAGCCGGTAAACCTGCCCCGATTACGTTGTGCGCTGTTGGGGGTGCTGCCTTTGCGGTTGCGAGCGGTTGATCATCAGGCGATTGAGTTGAAAGGGGGCGCAGTTCGTCTCGGGAGCGAGGGTGAATTTTGCAATGAAGCGAGGAGCTCGAAGGAGAAATCGTCCAAGAAGGAGAAATTATGAAATCAAGTGCGTTTCACGTGAGGGTTAGATCGACGCTACCCTGTTGGTTGGGGTGGGGAGCGGCGTGCGGCTCATTGAGCCTGATGTCTGCACTGCTTTTCGGCGTCGCTGGATCTCGCGCGGTGGCGGCGATGCTTTCGGGAATCGTGACGTGGAGCGTAGTCTGCGCGGTGATCGCGGCGAGTGAGCCGTATGTTGTTCATGTGGAAACAGGACCGTGGAGACGAAACTTGCAGCTGGCGCTGTGGATAAGGGCGATGGTCACGGTGGCGGGAGCGAGCCTGATGCTTCTGGCGAAGTGGCTGCCGGGCGGCGGGGGCTTGTTCGCCACGTTGGATCTTTTTGCGGGCATGACTGCCATACGCTTGTCTGGCTGGCTATTAAGCGGGCTCACGAAGGTGACGGGTGATATTCCGCAGGAATTTGCCTCCGTTTACCTGACGACACTGATTCAAGGTGCCTGGGTGCTTGCGACCGTGGTGGGTTTGGCGGCAATCATCCATGTAATCCGTAGGTTCGGCCGATGCTCGGTGCCGTTGGAGGGAACGTGAGAGAAAAGTTGCTTCAGGCGCAGCTGGGGCGGACGCTGCGCACTTATGAGCTTATACGAGAGTAAGACCGAGGTGCCGTTTGAGTCCGTCGATGCGATCGATGACGTCTTGCTTGAATTGGGCGTCGAGGGGTGGAGCCTGCTGCAAGATGTGATCGTGCGCCGGGCCTGGCTCCTGGGCATTTTCGTGGAGGAGTCCGAGGCACTCGCCCGTTGGGATGAATTGCAACCTCTGCTTGCGGGCATCGAGGTCGCTCCGGCAAAGCCAGAAGTGCGCTTGCTGCCCGATCAAGACTGGCGCGACAGCTACAAGGCGCATTTCAAGGCTTCGCAATTCGGGCGCTTGCATTGGGTGCCGGTTTGGGAGCGGGAAAAGTTTCAACCGGCCACCGGTGAGGCGGTTATCTGGCTTGATCCGGGACTGGCCTTTGGCACGGGAAATCACGAGACAACACGGCTTTGTTGTGAGCGTTTGGTGGTGCTGGCGGACAAGGCCGGAGCAAAAATCGGTGACTGGCGGGTGATTGATGCGGGCTGCGGCTCGGGCATTTTGGCGCTTTCAGCCGCGAAGCTGGGATTTAAGCGGGTGGCGGGGTTCGACAACGACCCCGAGGCCGTGCGTGTGAGCGAGGAAAACGCTGAACTCAACGGACTTGTGGGCGCGGTGGAGTTTTTTGAGGGCGATCTCGTGAGCGGCTTCGCCGGCGGTCGGCAGGCGGAGGTGGTGCTGGCGAATATTCAGGCTGATGTGCTCATGCGTTTCGTAAATGAGCTCACCAAAGCCGTGGCACCGGGTGGTGCGTTGGTATTGAGCGGCATTCTCGCGATCGAGCTGGAGCAGGTAAGGGGGGTATTTGCCGCAGTCGTGCCGAAGTGGAAGATTGAGAGCCGCGTGATGGGTGAATGGAGCGATCTGGCGCTCACCCGGACGATCTAGGCCGTGCTTACGAAATAAGCCAGTCCATCGCTGTGTTTTGCGAGAGTGGGAAAGGGCGCTGGGCCGGCATTGACCTCGGCGGCACGGGCCGCTGGCCCGCCTCCGCCTCTGTCACCTTTCGGCCGGGCCATTCCCGCCCGCTGAGCCGGTCTATTTCGAAGACACGGCTTGGGCGTTCTCAAAAGGTGGCGGGCTCAGGCGTCACTCCGATCACCTTGACCTCGACCGGTCCGATGGCGCCGATTCCGAGGTTCTCGCGAAAAATATCGCCAATCTCTTGGGTGAGATAGCCTTGAATGGCATCGAGCTTGGCGTTGGGGCGGACTTTTAAGTGGATTGTGACGGCAAACTTTCCGCCGCGGCGGCTGACGGCGGCCCGGGCAGAGGCAACTCCGCGGAGTTGCTCGCAGCAGGTCTCAATCAGGCGATGCAGCGCGTGCCGGGAGATGCTCAGCCGGCCTTTTTCATCGGTGCTGAGCGTCAGCGTGGCGGGCGGACGAAGGTAAAGAAGCACCAGCAGCAGGACAATCGTGCTGGTAAGGAGCACGTATTGCGTGGTGGTGAACTGAAGAATGTCCATGGGGCGAGTATCGCGCGGGAAAGAGTGCTTAGTCCGTTGCAGGAGCGTCGGGCCAGAGATCAGTGGTCTTCTCCTGTTCGGAGGCGAGGTCGCCCGGCAGGCGCACGCCTTCGATGATCACATCGACCTTGGCGACGTTTTTGCCAGTCATGGCGATCACCTGCTTGCGCACCGCGACTTGCACTTCGTAAGCGGTTTTGCCGATCTCGGATCCGTAGTTGATGACGATGCGCAGCTCGATCACGTAGGTGTCACCGTCGGTCTCGTTGACCTTGACGCCCCGATGGTCGGATTCACGGCGCTTGGCGAAAAGTTCGCTGATACCATCGACAATGCCGCCACCCACCCCGGCAACACCGGGAATCTGCAGGGCGGCAAGGCGGACGATGCTGGCGACGACCGTATGGTTGATTTTGATGTCACCGAGCTCCGGCTGGTCGTCGAAGCGGGGAGTGGGAGTAAACTCGGACGATTGCATGGTAATTAGGTGCTCTAAAAACCCCGTTTACGCGAGGGTTGCAAGGGCGGGCTCGGCATTTGGGCAAAAAAACTCCCGCAGCCAAAGCGTGCGGGAGTGACCTGAAAGCGAAGTATTCGCGATCCTTAGGAGAACAGATCCGTGGGCGTGCGGGCGAAGAAATCCTCCATATAGGCGGTGGTGGCCTTGCCTTCGATAAACGTGGGGTCGCTCATGATGGCCTTGTGAAGGGGAATGGTCGTCTTGATGCCCCGGATGAGGTATTCGTTGAGGGCTCGGTAGGTGCGCTGAATGGCAGTCTGGCGGTCGCGCCCGTAGCAAATGAGCTTTCCGATCATCGAGTCGTAATAAGGCGGGATGGCATAGCCTGAATAAGCGTGGGAATCCACACGCACGCCATGGCCGCCAGGAGCGTAGTAGAGGCCGATCGTGCCGGGTGAAGGCACAAAGTTACGAGCGGGATCCTCGGCGTTGATGCGGCATTCGATGGCGTGTTTCTCGAACTTGATGTCGCCTTGGTCGAAAGCGAGTTTCTCGCCGTTGGACACGAGGATTTGCTGCTTGATGAGATCGATACCGGTGCACTCTTCGGTGACGGGATGCTCCACCTGAATGCGGGTGTTCATCTCGATGAAGTAAAAGTTGCCCTTGGCATCGACGAGGAACTCGATCGTGCCGGCGTTTTCGTAATCGGCGGCTTCGGCGGCTTTGACCGCGAATTTGCCCATCTTCTTGCGCAGGTCGGGCGTGAGGAAGGGCGACGGCGACTCCTCGATGAGCTTCTGATGGCGACGCTGGATGGAGCAGTCGCGTTCACCGAGGTGGATGACCTTTCCATGACTGTCGGCAAGGATCTGGAATTCGATGTGGCGGGGCTTTTCGATGTATTTCTCGATGTAGACCGAGCCGTTGCCGAAGGCCTTCTCAGCTTCGTTGCGCGCGACGTGGTATTCCTTCGCAAAGGAGATATCGTTATGGGCAATGCGCATGCCGCGGCCGCCGCCGCCGGCGACGGCTTTGATGATGACAGGATAGCCGATCTTTCGAGCGATTTTGACTGCGTCGGACTCTTTGTCGACGGGACCGTCCGAGCCTGGCACGGTGGGAACACCGGCTTTCTTAACAGTATCTTTGGCCACTGCCTTGTCTCCCATCATCTTGATGGATTTCGACTTGGGTCCGATGAACTTAATGTTGCAGGACTCGCACTGCTCGGCGAACTGTGCGTTCTCGG